>JAWVEM010000115.1:0-11460 GCA_033856735.1 Blastocatellia bacterium | reverse complement strand
GAGTCCGTCGTCGCGCCGTTCTGGGTCGTATAGCGCGTGTCCACGCGCACGACAAAGCGTCCGCCGGTAAACCCCAATAACGTCCCGCGTATCGTTCGTCCATCACGTAAATAGACTGTATCCGCCGCGGCGAAAGTCGCCGCTAATAGAAGTATTGTTAACGCAAGAATGATTTTCCTCATGGTATTTTCCTTTCAACTCGACAAAACACACTGCCGACAAATCAGCACGTTTGATCCTTCATCAAATTCTTCGGGAAGAGAAATAGGAGGGGGTTGCGAGTTGATAGCTTATAACGAAGGAGAAGGCCGGGGCAAGTTGAGCGTCGTCACCCATCAGGAGGCCTCTTCTTGCTCGGAACGCGGACGTCCCGTCCGCATTGGGCGCAAAGTGCGAACAATCGACTCGCCTCGGCTCGTGTGCGGACGGGACGTCCGCGCTCCCAGAGAACCGACCTTCGCGTGGCCAAGAGTTGTAAGGCTACGCCTCGAATTGGAGGCGCAGCCTCCTTCTAATCAGCCAATCTCGGGTGAGGCAAGCCTCACAGCGAGCGGCAAGCCGCGAACCAATCAACCCTTCGTCAGTTCATCCGCAATCTCATTGGCGTCGAACACCTTGCGCAGCACCTCTCTCATCGCGCGCACGTCGACCGAGATCGCGCGGTTGACTGACTCGTCGTAGATAAAGTCGCCCACCAGCGATTGAATATTTCCGTCAAAGATCAGGCCGACCAACTCGCCTTCCTTGTTTATCGTGGGCGAGCCGGAGTTGCCGCCGATGATATCGTCGGTCGAAACAAAATTAAACGGCGTCTTCAGATCCACCGATGATTTCTTCTCGAGCCAGCGCGGCGGCAGGTTGTAGGGGAACGCAGACTTGAACTGCGTCGCGCGATCGTAGAGACCACCCAGCGTAGTGAACGGCGTAACTTTCTTGCCGTTCTCCATATAACCTTTGACGGCTCCATAAGAGAGACGCAGCGTGAAGGTCGCATCGGGATAAAGTTTGGTGCCTTCGGTTTCGAATCGGGCGCGGGCGATCTTGCTGTAGCTCGCCCGTTCGACCCCTGTGACCTCGTTCTCGTAACGCTTGCGCAACTCGCGCGCTTTCGGATCGATGGTGCGCGCCAGGACGATCATCGGATCCGTTGAAGCTTCGATCGCCTTGCTGCCGCCGGCCGCCAGCTCTTTGCGAACAGCTACGTCCTTTAACTTCGTGCCTTCGATCAATTCATTGGCGCGGACTTCGGGTGTCTGGCCATTCAGGATTTGTTTGACGAGCGGGTTATCCGCGCCCAATAGTTCCACCATGAAGCCGAGCGAATCAGCCAGTTTAAGTTTTTCGAAATCGTCGTGGATCGGCGCCGGCGAATAGAGCGCTAACTCCAACGAGGCGCGCCGGGCGTCGGTGAACTCAAGGAGTCGCTCAGCGTTCGGTTTCTCGCTCTCAGCCGCCAGCCTGACCAGCGTGCGCGCAATTCCAAACGTCGTAGTGTTGAAGCCTGAACCCAGATCAAAGATTCTTCGTTCGCGGGCATAAGACGGCAGACTCTGATGCACTTTGGCAATTGCGGCCACCGCCTCGTTATACATGGGATTCTTCGCAAACGCCGCCTCGTCTTTCATCTTGCGGTCCATCAGCGCTTTGTCTTTCAGGCCGGCAATCTGTCCGCGATAAACTTTCAGACTGTTCTGCACGCTGTTCAGCTCGTTCTGGGACTGGCGGGTTTGCTCTTCGCCCATCGCCATGTATTTCTTCAGCATCGCTTCTCGCCGTTCCAGCAGGCGCAGCACGATCGGGATGCTGGTGTCGCGCAGTTCCTGTAAATGAGCGACCGTGTTCAGACGCGCTGTCGAGCCGGGATTGCCGGTGACGAAAACCAGGTCACCATCTTTCGAGCCTGCGGTGGACCACTTGAAAAAGCTTCCCGGATGGACCGGCTGATCGTTTTCATAGACCCGCACCAGCGCCATGTCGATATTGAAGCGCGGGAAGTTGAAGTTGTCGGGGTCGCCGCCAAAGAAAGCCGCCTGGAACTCAGGCACGAAGACGAGGCGCACGTCGGTGTATTTCTTATAACGATAAAGATTGTATTGCCCGCCCTGATAGAGGGTGATGACATCGGAACGAAGCCCAGTGGCTTTGGTTGACTCGCCTTCAATCGCGGACGTCTCTGCGCGTCGCGCGGCGAACGCTTCGGCGTCCGACATGCCTGCTTTGACCGCGCCGTTGACGCGGGTGCTGACGTCTTCAATGCTCATCAGGACGTTGAGCTCAAGACTGGGCGCCTTGATCTCTTCACCGCGCGAGCGGGCGACAAAACCTTCTTTGGCGAGGTCCTTCTGCGGGGTACTGACTTCGTTAACGATGTCCTCGACGATGTGATAATTGGTCAGCACCAGACCGTTCGGAGAGACGAACGAACCTGAACCGCCGTTATTGAACCTGACCGAAGCGAGCTGCACTTTCTTCAGCCATTCGTCGGTCACGTCAAAGCCGTACTTCCTTTTGATTTCGGCGCGCGGAACGTTATTGAACGTCCACATGCCTTCGTCGGCGAGAGCGGTCAGGTTAAAGGTTTGAAGGCTGAAAAGCGCCAGTATCAGGGCGCACAAGACTTTTCTAAATTTCATTGGTTACCTCGAAGAATTCGTTTAACGGGAGAAGGTCTTAGAGCATTTTGCCGTCCAATTGGATGCCACGGAATTAGTAATCGCTGAGGGCGCATTGTGTCAAGTTCACGCGGTTCAGGTCCAAACCGGGACGCTGCTTGTTACTGCGAGCGCGGACGGCCCGTCCGCCCTGAGCGCGTAGCGCGAACGATAACCTAGCACGCTCTGATCAGAGGATGAACGTCCCGCCGATGGCGCCGTGCGGACGGAACGTTCGCGTTCCCAGCATTCACAATGCAGGCCCGCCAGATCCTTCTTGCTTTTCCGGTGAATCTTGTTAATCCTGTCAACGAATGGACAACGAACAAATCGCTCGTCGCTTTAATCGCATGGCCGCGCTGATGGAAGTCCGCGGCGAGGATCAGTTTCGCCTCCGTTCTTATCGGATGGCCGCCGAGGCGATCGAAACCTGGCCCACAGAGATGAGGCAGATTGTGAAGGAGCAAGGCGCCGCCGGTTTACAGGAAATTCCGGGTGTCGGTAAAGCTCTGGCCGGGAAGATCGTTGACTTGCTCGAACGAGGAACTTTCGATGCCTGGGACCGGTTGGTGGCCGAAACACCCGAAACCGTGCTGGATCTTTTGGGACTTCCCGGCGTTGGTCCCAAGACTGCTGCCATGCTGCATCAGAAATTCAAGATCGCTTCGCTGGCGGACCTGCGAAAGTTTGTCGCCGGCGGCGGCCTGGAAACGGTCGACGGTATCGGACCGAAGTCAGCGGAGAGAATCAAGAGCAGCCTACGTAAGCACTGAGGTGGTTAGCGTCTCGATCTGAGGAAAAGTGATATGCCCTCACGCCTGATTAGAAGCGCGTTCATAATCCTAATGTTATGTTTATGTGCCTGCTCGACTGAGACGGTGAAATCTTTGCGTGACCTCAGCCAGCTGCGACAGCAGTTGATCGACAGGTATCACGAGCAGGACATCTCGGCGAACCAAAATTCTCGATTCCTCTTCATCACTTTCGTTAACTCGCCACTCAACCAGAAGAACCAGATAGACCGGGCGCGGCGCGCCCAGGACACAGCCACGTTCACGGCCTTAAACTATCCGGCAATCAAAGGAATCGAAAGCATCGAGATTAGTTTCGTCGCGTCCGAGAGTCGTTTCTTTGTCTATCGTTACACCAGGAACCTCGGATCCTTTCTCTTTGACAGAAACGGCGTCGCTGAAGATTCCCGTGGGTTTAAGGAAGATCCACGACGGCCGGTGCTTCGATTCAACTCCGTCCGAAACGAAACCGACGTCAGCATTACGCGGCTACAGCTCGAGGGCGATACGACCCAAGGCATAGCTCTCGTGCCGCACTTCAGCTTTAAGGGGAACGTGAACGATGCGAATAGAAGCGCCCCGGATTCGGTTGTTTTTGATTTCGCCTCGTATGCCGCACGCAAGTTATTCCCGGGCGACGCCAGCCTGGATATTCGCTGTGACGAGATCGTGGTCTTCTCGGGTAACGCTCATTTGCTGCTTCCGGATTCTGCGAGCCAAGGCAGCACGGCCCAGTTCCTTACCGCGCAAATTCCGGTCGCGCAATTCTCCATGATCGGAAAGGCTCACCAGGTGAATCTAAAACTGGGCAACAAGAATTTCGCCTTATCTCCAGAGGACATTGATGCCCTACGCGCGTTGATCTCGTACCTATCGTTACCGCACGGCGACACTCGTTAGGCGATTGCGAATGAGACCACCGCTGGCAGGTGTCCCTGAATTTTCAATAGTCGGCGGATGAGGGTTTAGAGTTCAAGCTTTAGCTTGCTCCTGTATCCGCAACCTGAAGGTTGAACGCTGAACGCAAACTGAAGCGCCACTTACCCCTGACCTTCCTTGCGCCGACGCCTTGGCTGGGCCTACAATGCGCTCATCAGCACGGACTGCCTGGCATTACGCAGCGTCTCCCCCTTTTATTTAACCGTTTTTCTTTGAAACTAAAATGCGCTCGGCTGCTTTTCCGGAAGCAAGGCGCAGACTCGTGTGAACTAGTGAAGGTGAACCCTTTTCTGAACGCGATCTATCCGAGGCTCGCCTTGCTGGGGGGACAGATCGTTCGTCACGCGGGTCCGCGAATCCTGAGCCGAGCGTTGCGCACCAGACAGGGGGGTTACATGAAATCGCGTCGCCATGCAGCGTCAGCCGTGCTGGTCACCTGCATGATCCTGGCCGCCGCTTTTGCCGGATCGCGGCTCTCAACCGCGCAACAAAAACCTGAAGACAAGACTGCTCAGCCAACAGACAAGAAAGAACTGTTAACGGTTGAGCCGGCTGTAAAGCCGACACCGCCGGATGCTGCTCCGCGGAAGTCAGGACAGAAATCACCGACGAAGATTCAACTGCCGGGCGGTGACGTTGACGATAAGACTCCGGTTATCACCAACACGGACCTGATAACTTTCACGGTGACCGTGACCGATATTTACGGACGGTTTGTCTCGGGCCTGGGCAAGAACGCCTTCAGTATTTTTGACGACAAGTCCCAGCAGGACATTACCTTTTTTAGTGACGACGATTCGCCGGTTTCAGTCGGCATACTTTTCGATGTATCCGGTTCGATGAGCGGTGACAAGGTGCGGCGCGCGCGCGATGCGCTGAGCCATTTCGTGCAAACCAGCCACGATCGCGACGAGTACTTTCTGATTGGATTCAATTCGCGCGCACAACTGCTGATGGATCGGACGCGGGACGGAAATGCCGTGCTCGACAAGCTGACTTTCGTGCAGACAAAAAACAACACAGCCCTTTATGACGCGTGTTATCTCGGCGTGGAGAGGGTTCAGCGCGGCACGCATCCCAAGCGCGCCCTGCTGCTAATCAGTGACGGGCAGGACAACAACTCCCGCTATACTTTTAACGAGCTGCGGCGCGTGCTGAAAGAATCCGACGTCGTCCTTTACGCGATTGGAATTCTCGGCGGCAGTGACGCGGGCAGTTCACTCGGCATGGAAGGCCAGGGCATCATGGATGAACTGGCCGGCGTGTCCGGAGGCAAAGCTTTTTATCCGCGGTCTGCGGCCGAGATGGACGACATCTTCGAACAGATCGCGCTCGAGCTCCGTCATCAGTATTCCATCGGCTACCGGCCGCCGAACTTTACCAGCGACGGCAAGTGGCATCGGATCAAGGTGAAGGTGACCCCACCGCGCGGTTTGCCGCGCCTGTTTGTGCGCAGCAAGGAAGGCTACTTCGCGATCGCCAATCCCAAGTGAAGCTCTGTTTAGAGTTCAACCTTTAGGTTGTTCTCTTTCGCAGGAACAAGCCGCAAGCTTGAACTCTTGAACCCGGCCTGTCGGCAACGCGGGGTGACCTTCCTTGCATCAACAGAATGCGCTAAAGTCGGCTTCCGCAAAATGATTTGACCCACGCGTACTCTCCTGATCGCGAAAATCGTTTGACATTGGGCTTTTACTTATACAAGGTTTAGCAGTAATGAGACTTCGCACTTTCAATTTCTTACGAGCACGCCTCAGCTTGCTCATGCTCCTCGTTGGTGTTACGGCGGCTCTTTCGTTCCTGATGGTGGACGGCAGTCGGGCCCAACAACCGGATTCGCGCCCGCGCCAGACCGGAAACGCTGCGCCGACGCCGACTCCGCAGCCAACGCCCATTCCCCAGACGGGCCCGGGCCGGCGCATCGCGCCGCAACTGGGAGCGCCGCCGCCGCCGCCGATCCTGAAACCAAAGCCGACGCCTGTCCCCGATCCAAACGCCGCGGAGATCGATGAAAACAGCCGGCTGATCATGAATACCGAACTGGTCACCCTTCATGTGCGCGTGATCGATCGCAACAACCACCCCATTAACAACGTGCCGAAGGAAGAGTTCAGGATTCTCGAAGACGGCGTGCCGCAGCCGATCTTCTCATTCACGAGGGAAGAAGTTCCGGTCATGTACGGATTGGCCGTCGACACTTCCGGTTCGTTGCGGCCGGCCTTTGAATCGGTTATCAACGCCTCGAAAGCGATCATCAATAGCAACAAGCGTGGTGACGAAACCTTTCTCGAACGTTTTATCAGCAGCGACAAGATCGAGACGATTCAGGATTTCACTTCCAACAAAGATGCGCTGATGGATGGGCTCGACACTCTGTATATCGAAGGCGGGCAGACCGCGGTAATCGATGGTGTGTACCTGGCCGCGGAACACGTAGCTGAATATAAGAAGGGCGGCGACGACGATCGCCGCCGGCGTGCTCTGATCGTCGTGACTGACGGCGAGGACCGGGCCAGCTATTATCCAGAGGCCCAGCTATTCCAGCGTCTGCGCGAGGAAGACGTGCAGATTTTTGTGATCGGATTCGTGAACGAGCTGGAAGCCGATAAGGGTCTCATCCGAAAGAGCCCGCGCGACAAGGCGGTCAGTCTCCTCAACCGACTCGCGAGCGAAACAGGAGGCCGCGCTTTCTTTCCCAATTCAATATCCGAACTACCTGAGATCGCCAACGAAATTGTGCGCGATCTGCGCACTCAATACGTCGTCAGTTACGATCCGACGAACAAGGCGCATGACGGCACGTATCGTTCGATCAAGGTGTCGGTCGCCGACGCTCCCGGTCAGGGCAAACGCATTGCCCTCACTCGTTCGGGACGCACCGCCGGACAAGGCACTGCTGCCAAACCATCGCCGAGAACCGGCGCGACGCCGGCTAACAACAACGCGCGCCAGCCAACCAATTCTCCGCGCAAGTCACCGTAGATAATTCAGACCTGTCGTCATTAACCTCACTTTTCCAGCGACTTGGCTTATAATGCCGCCGCTCGTTAACGCTCCGTCCGCTCTCTAGAGAGGAACCGCCAATGCCCTGTAATCCTATTTATCTCGCCAACATCAAAATGTTCGAGCTCCTTAACGAAGACGATCGCGTTGCGCTCTCTAAGGTGGTCGATGAGTTGGACGTCCCCGAGGGCCACACGCTTTTTCAAGCGGGCGACCCCGGCGACTCACTCTTCATCGTCCGGGAGGGCAACATCGAACTCTTCATCAAAGATACGACCGGTCAGAAGATCACACTGACCACGGCCGAAGCAGGCGATATGTTTGGCGAGCTGGCGATGCTCGATACCGGGCCACGCACGGCCACGGCCCTGGCGCTTAGCGATAGTCAGGTGCTGGTGCTCGACCGCGATGATTTGGTCTTGCTCTTTCAACGAAAGCCGGAAGCGGCGCTTCACATGCTGGCAGCGTTGAGCGGCCTGACGCGCAAGGCAGATGAATTACTTCGCACTCGGGTTTCGCGCAATCTAAACGAAGAGATGGAAGTGCATTCCTCGGTACTGCAGCGGATAGCCGACTGGCTGGCCTGGTTCAGCGGCAGCATGCCTTTTCTTCTTTCGCATACTGTTTGGTTTATTGTCTGGATTTCGCTCAACACTGTCTTTCTTGGCGACAAGGCCTTCGATCCATTCCCCTTTGGTCTCTTAACCATGATCGTTTCTTTGGAAGCAATTTTCCTTGCCTGCTTCGTGCTGATCAGCCAAAACCGGCAGGCGCAAAAGGACAAAGTACGCGCGGATATTGAATACGAGGTGAATATCAAAGCCGAACTCGAGGTCGCCCACCTGCACGAAAAGACTGACCGCATTTATGAAAACATGATGGCGCGATTCGAAAAGCTGGAAAAAGGCATGTCGTCGTAGCCGATACGGAAAAAGCCTAAGCACGGTTTTCGATGAGCAGAAAAGAACCGCACGTTTTAGACCGCTGGGATCCGGAACCGCGCTGGCCGGCCTTTATCGCCATCCTCGCGGTGGGCGGCTTGTTTGCGGCGCTGCCCGGTTATCTCATCATTGGTCCGCATTGGTTGTTTCCGGCAATCGTGATGCTGCTGCTCGTGCCGACGGTGATTTCGCACGGCACCGGCCATCACACAATAAACAGGTTCTGCGGTTTCACGGTGAACGTCGTATTAACGATTGGCATGATGGTGTCGGTCGGCTTGCTGATACATGCGCTGCCCGCTCATAAAGAGAGTCCCACGGACCTTTTGCTCTCCGCTTCGTCTCTCTGGTTTACGAATATTCTGGTGTTTGCCTTGTGGTACTGGCGGCTGGACGCGGGCGGGCCTCACGGGCGCGACAAATTATTCGGCCATTCCGACGGAGCTTTCCTTTTTCCGCAGATGACAATGTCCAGTGAAGCCAAGACCGACGCTGGTGAGCACGGCTGGTCGCCCAATTTCGTGGACTATCTTTTTTTGGCGTTCAATACCAGCACTGCGTTTTCGCCGACAGATGCGCCGGTGTTGGAGCGCTGGGCCAAACTTCTGATGATGTTGCAGTCACTCGTCTCATTAACCGTCCTGGTTCTGTTGGCGGCGCGGGCTGTCAACATCCTTTAAGTCGGTAGTGGGAAGTGTGTTGCTAATCTGCGGGGCATTAGCCCGACCGTGAGGGAGGGCTCCGAGGTGCGTTAATGAGCCCTCCCTCACGGTTGGGCGAATGCCCCACGTCGCGGCCCGACTGATAGAGACATACGATTACCTTCTCGCCTTCCGACCATCAGGTGCCGGGCAAAGTTCGCAGCGATTCACTCAAGTGCGAACGATCACCCAGAGTCACCAGCAGCGGACCGTGTGAAGTGAATTCGACGACACTAACTGAGCCTACGGGACAGCCCAGCCGATAACGAAAGCGCCCCACTTCAATACCCAACAAGCTGCAGAGAATAATCCGGATCGTTGCCTTATGAGAGACGACTAAAACCCGACCCTCGCTAAAGGTCTGCTTGATCTCTTCGATGATTTGCATAGCCCGCTCGGCAACTACGCCGGCCAACTCTCCATCGGTTGGCGCATGCCGGGCCGGGTCGGCCAACCAATTAACGTAGTCGTCATGATACACATCATCGACATTTTCTTTTGTCAGTCCTTCCCACCTGCCATAACCAATCTCATTCAGACCCTCGCGCGTTTGCAGGGTCATTCCCAGATCGCTGCAAAGGGGCTTGGCAGTGGCAATCGTTCGCCGCAGACTGCTGGCGTAAATCGCGCGCCAGGCTGTGGCGCGGTAAGCATCGGCGAAAGCCTGGCCCATCTTCAGGCCATCGGAAGTCAGCTCAGGATCCAACCCGGAGCCGCAGAAGCTGTCTGCGCGGCTAAGTTCGGTTTGACCGTGGCGAAGGAGGTAAAGATTCAAGCCCATCTTGTCTAGCAATCTATTCAAGGAAACTCTGATCAAACGCCTTCGACGCGTAGCGTCGGTATAAGTTTAGCCCGGCGTTTCAACGCCGGGATCAGGTAGATAGCCAATCTCGTCGCGCAGCGACGATTGAGTTTACCCTGATTTCAGGCGTCGCTACGCGACCCGAATACTTCGTTGGCCTTTCCCGGCCTTGAAAGGCCGGGCCAAATTCCCATCGATGCTACGCGTCGAACTACTTGTCCAGAAATTTCTCAACTTCAAAAAGTTTGTCGCTGCACCACCGAATCAATAATTGGTTGCCTTAACTTCACATGGTCGCGAACATCGCTATTGCCGCAACAGTCATAACAACTGCGCAGGCCCAACCCAGCCATTTCAGCAAAGGCGGGTTGACCCGGTCGCCCATGACTTTCTTATTGGACGTCAGGAGCAAGACCAGAACGATCAGTGGCGGTGCGAGCACCCCGTTCAATACCGCCGACCAAAACAACATCTTGACCGCGTTGAAGCCGGCATAGTCCAACACGAGACCCAGGATCATCGACGAAGCCACGATAGCGTAGAATTTTTTGGCGAGGCGGGGTTTGTCTTCGAGCGAGCAACGCCAGTTGCGGGCCTCAGACACTGCATAAGCGGCAGACCCGGCCAGCACCGGAACACCAAGCACACCCGTTCCGATCAAGCCCAAGGTGAAAAGCAGGTAGGCGCCATTGCCGGCCAGCGGCTTGAGGGCTTCGGCCGCCTGCTGCGCGGTGTCGATAGTTGTCTTTCCGTGAGCATGCAGAGTGGCGGCCGTGGTCAGGATAATGAAATACATTACGAGGTTGGAAAAAAACATTCCCGCCATCACGTCGGTCCGCGAGTTGCTCAGCTCTTCATCGGTGGCGCCTTCGCGCTCTTCGACAGTCTGGCGTCCAATCTTCCGTTCCTCTTCCACCTCCTGGGACGCCTGCCAGAAAAAAAGATAGGGCGAGATCGTCGTGCCGAGGATGCCGACAAAGGTCGCTATGTATGCGCTGGACCATTCAACGTGCGGGATAAAGGTTGAACGCAAAACCGCGCGCCAATCCGGATGCGCGAGGAAAGCCGTGATGACATAAGCAAACAGTACCAGGGTAAGCCACTTGAATATTTTTGCGATGAAGCGATAGGACGTCCAGAAAAGCAGCGAGACGATCAAGACGGCGTAAACCGGAGTCCACACCAGCGAGTTGATCCCCGTAACCATCGCAGTGGCGTCAGCCATGCCGCCAAGATCGGCGCCAATGTTAACGACGTTCGCTACAATCAAAAGCGAGCATGCTCCCCACAGGACCCAACGCGGGTATTGTCGCCGAATAACTCCCGCGAGACCCAACCCCGTCACCATCCCCAGCCGCGCGCACATCATCTGCACTGAGGCCATTAACGGAAACGAGAAGAGGGCCGTCCACAGGGGCGCATAGCCGAAGGAAGCGCCCGTCACGGAATAAGTAGAGATACCTGACGGATCATCATCCGCGGCGCCGGTGATCAGACCCGGTCCCAGCTCAGCAAAAAACTTACGCACCCGGCGCGGCGCGACTTTCTTGGCTATCTTCTTTGACTCCGCGCTCAATTTCTTTTTGGTCTTCTTTTTCATTACTCAGCGATGATGAATACAGTGCCGAAAACTTC
>JAWVEM010000114.1:0-7771 GCA_033856735.1 Blastocatellia bacterium | reverse complement strand
TTGAACCGCGCCTTTTTCGATGAGGTTTTCAGACTGATATCGCGAGCGAATGGCCGAGGTTTTTTCGCGATTCGCAGACATGGACGTTAGCCCACTCGAATTGTCTAAGTAGGGCACAGCCAGGATTACTGGGGATGGTGAACTAATGGAAAGAAAAGCGCCGGCCTCCACCGAGACTTTTCTCCGCTTACAACTCTCCGGCTTACTTGACCTCGAACTTCACGGTGTAAAAGAACGAGTGGTCATTCCCAGCGTAAAAGCTCAACAGGTATTGTCCGCTCACCTAGCACGCGCTCTTCAAAATCAACGTCGCTCCATTTGAGTGAAAGAATCTGGCCCCGCCTCATTCCCGTGTCGAGCGCGCAGATTACGATTGGGCGCAAGTGTCGACGCCACCGATCATCACACGCGCTGAGTAGCCGAAGTTCTTCCTCGCGGGTGATTATCCGTTCCCGTTTTCGCTCGTCCGCGAATGGTCGCTTCCAATCAATTCTGGTCTGAACTTCTGATCAGCGTTCGGTTCTTGAATTCTATTGCAGGATCGGATGACCGCCACCCTGACTGTGGTCGGCAGTCCTTTGGTAGAGCGCACGATCATTGTAAAAAAGAATCAGGTGCTCGCCTTCAAAACGAACTACGTTCGATACCCGTGATAGGTCCCGATCATTTTCAGCGATTACTAAGGCGCAAGGGTTGAACGCCAGCACCATGCCGGCTGCGTAGATGAAACCACCCTGATCGTAGTCAGTGCCGGCATATTGTTGCGCGGGTACGGCAATGTCCGGAGAGTACTGTCCGTGGCTGTCCTTTGTGCGGTCGGCCCGCGCAATGAAAACCGTGTAGTCCTCAAATCTCATCCGGCTGTGATAGCCGTGACGTTGCGCGACTTCAAAAAGTGCGGCAAACCCGCCATCGATTGCATTGAGAAAATCACGGCTCGGCATTGTTCTCGCGAGCACGGTTACTCCCTGTGGTGTTGTCGTAACCACGGAAAAATTGTCTCCGGTAATTTGCTGTGCCCGAGCCACCAGAGCGGGGTTGATTGAGCGGTACTGGCGCGCCGTACTCGGAACCGAGAACGCAATTAGGGTCACGACGAGCACTAGAATCTTTATGACGTTGGTGAATCTTCTGGACTTCATGACTCCTTACTCCTTAAACGACGAGACCCATGCCTGGCACGGGTCTCAAATGATCGTTACCTTTATTTCCGGCTGGTAACTCGGCCTTTCCGAATGCGTTAGGGCTTGTCCCTCTTATTGCTATTCTGATTCCTATTGCTCGGCGGCGGCTTTTCTTTTTCCTTCACTCGCTGCGGCTCTTTGGGAGGACGATTATCATTGCCCTTTTGCGCAAACACGCCAGCCGAGATCATCGTCCCTAGTAAAATTGCCACCAGAATTTGTTTTAGTTTTCTCATGACTACTTGCCGCCTCCTTACGTCCGCTTCATTCACGCTTTGAGGGAGAGGCGGGGAGTTGCGCTGCCCTGTTCTCAGCAAGATGGATGCCAAGAATACCGGCCGACAGCCCGATGGGCCCAGTCAAGTAAAGAAATAGCTGTGGTTCCGGCTCGCATTCACTTCTGTGGCCCGCATGCACCACTTCTCGCCGCAAGGCATCGCCACGTTGGGCGCTCCGTATCGCACCATTTCAGCACCGTATCGTGCATCGTGGCCCGGCAACGCTATTTCCGAATAGTCACACTGACGTTCCCGGGGTTGTTACTATTATCAAAAGCTCGCATGGAAATGGTGTGTTCACCAGGACCGGCGATCGCCAGGTTAAGCGAATAACGCTCGCGCGCGCTGTCGGCGATCCCGTCATCGGGAAACACCTCATGCCAGGCACCCCCGTCAACACTAACATCCGCTCGTTTGATGCGGCCCGTGGCATCTTCGACATCAAAAATCACCCGAACCCCATCACCGGTTATCTGGGGCGGCCCGGACGACCGGACGACGGGCGGAGTGTTATCAACATCTACCGGCTCGCTAACTCTTTCCCCTGACAACGCAAGACCCGGCGGATTATCAAGTCGGTCCGAGGCGAAAACTCGAAAAACGTAACGCCCGTCCGCGAGACTTGCGCCGTCAACGGTGTAGAAGGTTTCCCGAATATGGTCTTTGAGCAGCCGAAAAGTGGTTTCGTTCAGGGCGCGGTAGTACACCGTATATTCCAGTGTGTCGTTGTTGCGATCTTCTCCGAGCCATTGCAAAGCTCGCGCCCCGCGTTGATAAACCCGCCGTGGCTGAACCTGCACAACCATGCCGAAAATAGAAGCGTCCAGCCCGGATGCTTCTATGTTTGGATCGACGGGGATTTGCAGCTGCGGCAATAAAGCAACTCCGGAAGGCAGGATGGTTATCGACAGGACCTCCGGCGCTACGTTGCGTGGCAAATACGCGACGCTAACGTCATCGAGTTCAGGCTGATTTTGCAGCGCACCGCGCGCGCCGCGCAAGACTGCTCGCCATTGAATGAATCGAGCTTTCGGACTATTGATTTGCGATCCCCTGGGGTCGGTGTATGTAGTGCTCCAGTCGCTCCAGGTGGTATCGGGACGTTCACTGTTGCCGCTGCGCGTTTGCAACTCGATGGGGCCGCTGCCTCGCCACCAAATACGTCCCCACGAAGAAACCAACTTTGCGTCACGGACCGGCGACTCGTAAGTTCCTTCGCTTACCGGCGATTCGCCGAAGCGAAATAGCTTTCCCTGATTACTGGAGGCTGCAAACACCTCGGCGCCATGCGCGATCAATGACGAGATCTGCCCTTCGGTCGATTGCAGCAAGAGCGTGTCTCGACCGTCATCGGTGACCGAATAGATCCGCCCTTTTTCAGAGGTGCCAATCAACACGCCGCCGCGCGCGGCCGTGATTGCGAAAGCGGTTACGGAAGTCGAGCTCCAAACAACATCGCTGCTGCCGTCGGCCAAAATGTGGAAGACCGCACTGCGGGCGTTCGCAAGGTCATTCCGGCTGCGCGCCGGCTGAGCCGCCAGCGCGGCCTGGACCGTGGCAGCATCGTCAACGGCGGTCACCGTTGAGGTCACTACTGCGGAACTATCTCCCGCCGGAGTAGCGCTGGTTGATTGGCCCGCGCTTCGAGCTGTCGACGCGGCCTCGCCCAGGGCCAGTGCATAAATTGAGCCGTCGGGGGCCGACGCCAACGCGTGAATTTCTCGTAGAGATGCGTCGTAGAGGCCAAACGCTTTACCCTCGGGAGAAATACGCAGAACCAGTCCACCCGGATCGGTCCCGGCAATCAAATCTCCTTGCTTCGTAACGGCCAGCGACATGACATGGGTCTGGTTGGTATTGATGAGCAAAGAACTTTCCGGCTTTGCTCCCGCCGCGCGCACGCGATAAATCTTTCCATTATCACCCGTACCAACCGCCAACGATCCGTCGCCCAGGATCGCCAGCGACCAGATGTACTTGTCAGCAGGATCGAAGTAGACCTCCGCCTTTCCATCCGGAGTCACGCGATAGACCTTGCCGTCCGGTGACGTGCCGGCGAAAACAGCGCCGTCACGCGCGACTGCAATTGCGGTCACATCCAACTCGGGTGCTTTATAGAAGAGACTTCCCTTCCCGTCAGCACCGACCCGAAAAAGTTTCCCGTCATGACCGGTGCCCAGATAAACGTTGCCGGTCGCGTCGATCGCGGTGGACCAAACGTAAGCCTGTTCAGTGTTAAAGATCTGGTTGAGCTGCGGCGCGAGCGTCACGTTTCCGTTGTCGGTCACGGAAACGCCACGTGCTTCGCCTCTCAGCAATTCGGCGCGCGAATTGATTTCCCAGACCACGGGCTCGCCGGCAAACGTGCTTACACAGAAACCACTACCAAGAAGAAACAAGAGCGAAATTAAGGCTGAAACAAATTTGTGTTTGAACATGAGTCAGGAACCCTATCGGATTTGAAAAGTTTAATTGCCAACATACCTGGCATAGAGTGAACGCGCCGTCGAAATATCATCCGTGCCGCGAATGATTGACCGCGCGTCTTGAAAGACGGTCAGCTCGTACTCGCCGGTACGAAACCGAATTAAGTAGTCATTCCCTTTGACCTCTACGGCGGAGCTAAGTTTTTGACTTAAGGCTTTGAGATCGACCTGCACGGGGTGGGCTGGCGAGACTTGCACTGCATGCCTGCCGCAGAGAACTGCCGCGAACTCACCATCCTCAGCGTTGAGAGTTTCGAAACGACCGAGCCCGCAAGTGAGACATTCCGGAGCACGCTCGCCCAGAGCGATGCGTCGCCACTGGTTACGCCACACATCAAACTGCATCAGTGAGTTGTGCAAACTCTCGATTTGGCCGGTCAAGAGCTTTAGCGCTTCAGTTACCTGGACTGCGGCGACGACGCTGATGATCGGCATGATTACCCCGGCGGTGTCGCAGGTCGGAGCGCTGGCCGCTGCGGGCGTCTCGGGAAAAACGCACCGTAAACACGGCCCCTCGTGGGGTTGAATCGTCATCGTCACGCCGTACGACCCCACGGCCGCTCCGTATATCCAGTTGACGCTGTGTTTGACGCACGCGTCGTTCATCAGGTAGCGCGTGGAAAAATTGTCGGTGCCATCCATGACGACGTCGCATTCGCGAATCAGCCTCTCGATGTTGGTATGATTCACATCGACGATTTCGGCTTCTACTGAGATGGCTGAATTGATTTCGCGCACATGATTGGCGCAGGCGATTGCTTTCGGCAAACGTTGACTCGCGTCACGCTCGGTGAACATCGTTTGACGTTGCAGGTTGGAGGACTCGACAAAATCGCGATCGGCGATGCGCAGTTCTCCGACACCCGCTCTCGCTAAAGCTTCCGCTTGCGCCGAGCCGAGCGCGCCACAGCCGACGATCAAGACACGGGATTGCAGTAACCGAGCCTGCCCCTCTTCACCGATGCCATCGAAGAGGATTTGCCGGCTATAACGATCGTCTGGAGATTTCAAATGGAATTCATCCGAAGACTTTGTTCAGAGTTCAAGAAATATAATGTGCAGGTTGTCGCAGCGCCGGACTTCCATTCGGTTGAGCCGGAAACAAAGGCTACCGCAGCGCCTTGAGAGCCGCTGTTCGCATAACCTCGACATCGGGATCTCTCCCCATCCAGAGTTTGAACTGCTCAACGGCCTGGGCCAAAAGCATTTCAATTCCCCCCAGCGTTTCACACCCGGCTGCGCTCGCCTCGCGCATGAATCGCGTTTCCAATGGATTGTAAACGAGATCGCAAGCCAACCGCACCCCGCGAAGCTGATTCGCCACGGCAACCGTCTCCTGTTCGCGAACGCCGCGCGTGCCCAACGGCGTGGCATTCACGACGATGTCGAAACCCGCGAAGGACGCGGCTGAAACCGGATACGAATCTACCCCCAACTCTTTTGACGCCAGCCGAGCCTTATAGGAATCGCGCACGAACAGCGCGACATCAGCGCCCTCTCTACGAAAAGCCCAGAGAGCAGCGCGCGCTCCACCGCCCGCACCTACGATCGCGCATCGCGCTGTATCGAGCGAGCCAAACTTACGTTTGAGAGGCGTGATAAAGCCGTCGGCGTCGGTGTTATGACCGTGCAGTTCATTCCCCCTAATTACGATCGTGTTCACCGCTCCTATTTCCTTTGCCGCCGAGTCGATCCAGTCGAGGCAATTCATCACCGCGGATTTATGCGGCGCCGTGACGCTCAAGCCAAGCAGATTCCACTCGATCTCACGCGAACCAGGATGCGCCATGCGGCGCATGAACTCACCCGCGTCGCGCACTTCGAAGGGGATGTAGACAGCGTTGACTCCGGCGATCTCGAGCGCCGCGTTATGAATATGCGGAGATAGAGAGTGCCCGACTGGGTTACCTATCAAGCCGATCACTTCGGTTTCGCGATCGATCTTATCTAACCGATAGACTTCGCGCAGTTCTCTCGCGGTCAATTGTCCCGCCGCTGTAGCGCTTTCGTCATCCATCGAACCGTAAGTAAGAAACGACCCGCGTGACGGCCCAAGAATGCGGGTCAGGACTCCTGCCTGGCCCATTGCTATGGCGATCAGCTCGCGGCCTTCACGCTGGGCGCGTTCGAGCAAACGAAAGATCGGAAGACAATCGGTCGCATCCTGGGCCTGGATTGCGATCTTCAGGATTCGCGCCGGGGTCGCTGCCATCCGCTCATAAATCTGTTCGAGATTCAGAGGAACCCCGCCGAAATCGTGATGGGAGCAGATAACCCGGCTCCAATCGATCGGCGATTCTTCGAGCGAGCCTTCAGCAGCGAAGCTGAGTACGAGATCAAACTCCAAATCGAGAAAAGCACTGCCGGAAATACTAATCAGGGAAAGCCAGAAGGAACGGCGAGCCTCTGGGTTAGAGGTATTCTGTCCGCCCTGCTCGGGAGCACGAAAGGTAATAACTATAGGACTGCTGGCGTGCTTCAGGTACTCCCGCAGGAACGCCGTCGCCTGCCCGAGATCATTGGCGGCGAGGTAGTCCAGCCGCAACTCGATCACGTCCGCGAGCCCGGCCGCGCTCTTGATTGCTGCGGGCAACTCGCTCGCGCGCCGCACGCAGACGGGAACACAAATTCGGGCAAGGTTGGCTTTCATCAAACTGTCGACTGTGGCATAGACTTCAGTCTGTGATTAATCCCCGCGATCCGTGACGCCCTACGGGACACGAGGCGATGTTCGCCTGCTGTTCGCAAAGCACGTCATCGCCCCGACTGCAAAAACCAAATTCCGTTCACACTTAAGGCAACTTCTCCTCGCCGCCAAGCGGGTCGAAGTGCCGCGTGGGCGCCTCAGCGCCAAGATGTCGAGTGGTTCCTTCGGTCACGCTGGGAACGGGAGTCATCAATTGTCCAGTTTGCGGGACGCCCGCTTCAACCCGCAACGGCGGCGATGAATGGGGGGGTGCATTTGAGAGGTACGCGCCCGAACCGCCAGCCGGCAACTCAGAGTTCGTTGAGGCTACTCTTCGTGCGGCTACGATTGATGCAACGCCTTTACCAAAAGTTGAGAAGCCCGGGATCAGAAAGCTCCATCCCCAAAAGACGCCGCCAGGAAAGCGAAACATTACCGCCAAAGCGGCCACGATAAAACCGAGTCCAATGAAGATGTTAAGAATGCCGCGCTCCAGACTTGGTTCGATTGGCTTGTCTCTCCGTTTTCCGCGGCTTGATCGGTAATACGAATCATCACGGTCATCGGCCGCCTGCGGCAAGTTGCCGGAGAGAGCGTGAGGAATCAGGCTGACATTCGCGCCGCAAGAGCGGCAGAAACTCGCGCCCTCGACATTTTGCGTGGCGCATTTAGGACAAAACATCTGAAAACCCTCCGAGCTATCTTACCCGATGAATTTCGCGAAGCTGCGTGAGCTATGGTCTTGTTGTGCGCCCATCTTGCGCGTGATTCCCAGGCTGGACACTCATAGCACTTCTCCTGTCTTAACGAAAACCCAACAGCCCGTGTTCAGATTTTAGTTGGATCAAAAGCGTCCGGCGTAGCGATGGTTCGTTGCCTCAATGCTTCATAAAGGACGATACCGGCCGCAACTGAGACGTTCAATGACTGAATTTTTCCTCGCACGGGGATCCGCACCAGGACGTCGCAGTTTTCGCGCACCAGGCGATGAAGTCCCGCGCCTTCTCCACCCAGCACCACGGCTGACGGGCGCGTCCAATCCCAGTCCGTGTAATTCATCTCCGCGGCGGCGTCAGTGCCAACGACCCAGACGTTACGCTCTTTCAACTTCTCAATCAAACGAGAAAGATTTGTCGC
>JAWVEM010000113.1:0-21643 GCA_033856735.1 Blastocatellia bacterium | reverse complement strand
TCCAAAGATACTTCGAGCGTCTTGACCTTGCCGGACTTCAGATCTTTGGCAGCGAACTCGGCGACCATGCGGAGCGCGGCCGCTTCTTCTTTCAAGCTGTGCCGGTAAACTTTTTCGTCCGGGTAGTTCCTGAAGAAGTCACCTTTGGACCAGGCAATGCGCGTCAGATCGTACATCAACCATTCGTTTGACCCGTCGTTACTGTCCAACGTCTTGGGATCGACTGTTAGAGTGGTCTTGCCGTCCTGAGTGGTCGTCGAGTTGGGCGGCTGAATCCGCGGATGGCCCAGCGTGACTTTGTGGCGACTGCCCCATTGGGTGAGACCGACATACGCGCGCTGGCCGTACGGCTCAGCGATGATCGCTTCGACAAACTTGTCGCGTGCCTGATCCGTTTTCCCCTGCGCGTCCAGGCCGTCGCCCCAGTAGCGAAAGGCCGTCTCGCGGTTCTCGTCGATGGCGATGGCTTTGGCAAACCAGCCACCGGCCGCGTCAAAGTGAACGTTACGATACTGCGCGTCGGTCGAGGCCGATGCTTTCTTGAACTCGACATCGCCCGCGTACAGTGCCGCGTCGTATAAATGCGGATCTGATTCAAGCGCGCGCTTGTAAGCCGCGAGCGATTTGTCCAGATCGCCGCGGACAAACGCTGCCTCGCCTTCCCTGATCGCAGCCTCGGCCGCCTGAATATCCGAAAATGGGAGTTGAGTGGAGTCCGGCGCAGCAAGGGATTCCAGCACCATCGAGGTCAGATTACTATTATCGCCGAGCGCACGAGAGCGGAGCAGCGTCGTTCGTGCGCGTTCACGCAATTTCTGGCGCAGCGCGGCATCTTTCTCCGTCGCCGAGTTGGCGTAAAGGGTAAAGCCCAGCCTTGAGAGAATGACGGCGTCATCCGGTTTCGCCGCCGCTAATTTTTCCAGCAGCGGCAAAGCGGCGGCGAGGTTGTTCGAGTCATAAAGATCCAGCGCGCGCTTACGTTCGGCCGGATCCTGCGCCCGCCCGAATGCGCCCGGTGAGATTACGACCAAGGCAACAAGTACCAAACCAGCATTGAGGAAGATTCTTTTTGCGGTTAAGCTTTGGTTGTTCATAGCGAGACCCTCTGAAAAAAATTTCGATTGACCAGAGCAGGTTTGCTTGCGAAGACGGCCAAGTCTAGGTCTGATTTCGAACGACTGTCAATGCAATTGGTTTGAGGCAGAGCCGACAAAGCTGACGGACGAAAACCATGTCTCATTTACTGGAAGTAAAAAATCTCCATACGTATTTTCCCACGCGCGAGGGTCTGGTGCGCGCTGTTGATGGCGTCAGCTTTCATCTCGACCGCGGCGAGCTGCTGGGATTGGTAGGCGAGAGCGGCTGTGGCAAGTCAATGACCGCGCTGTCCATCATGCGTCTAATCTCGCCGCCCGGAAAGATTGTGGACGCGGAAATTTTGTTTGAGGGCAGAGACCTTTTGCGGCTCTCCAATGCTGAAATGCGGGCGGTGCGCGGCAATGACATCGCGATGATCTTTCAGGATCCGATGACTTCGCTCAACCCAGTCTTTACGGTGGGCGAACAAATTGCCGAAGCGCTGCGTCTGCATCGCGGCCTGTCGCGCAAGGCCGCGCGCGCCTCGGCGATTGAGGCAATGCGCGAAGTCTCAATCCCTGATCCGGCCCTGCGGGCAGACGATTATCCACATCAACTTTCCGGCGGCATGCGACAGCGCGTGATGATCGCCATGGCCCTGGCCTGCGATCCGAAGGTGCTGATCGCCGATGAGCCGACCACGGCATTGGACGTCACGATTCAGGCGCAGATTCTCGATTTGCTTAACCAGTTGCGCAAAACACGCGAGCTGGCCGTGCTGCTGATCACGCATGACCTCGGCGTCGTCGCGGAAGTTGCCGAACGTGTCGCGGTAATGTACACGGGAAAAATCGTCGAGGAATCGCCGGTCGACGAATTGTTCGCGCGGCCGAAACATCCGTACACCGAAGGCCTCTTGCGATCTGTGCCGAAGCTGACTGCCCAAGACGTAGCCAAAGCCGAGCGGCTGCAAACGATCGAAGGAACAGTGCCGAGGCCGACTGCGCTGCCGCCCGGTTGTCACTTCGAACCGCGCTGCCAGTATCGAATGCCGCGATGTAAGGAAGGCGAAATTCCACTCTATGATGTGGGGCCCGGCGTGCAGGTGAGATGTATTTTGTTTGATCCAGCGGCCATTCAAGAAGAAAATCTTACCCGACCGTCAGTTGGCAGCGGCTCTGCCGCCTGATGTGCGGAAAGGCTCTGCCTTTCCGAAGTGATCCATTTTTTCTGCGCGCTTTGAAGGAACGACGATGGAAAGCCAGAGGCTTTCCTGACATCAAAAGGCAACGCCTTTGAATACTGCTCAAGCACCTGTTATGCGACCCGAGAACCATGAACTCGTACGCGTCGGCGGACTGGTAAAGCATTTCCCCGTTGAGAACAGTGACGATGTCTGGCGCGCCGTTGATGGCGTGTCATTCGAGATCTTAAGCGGCGAGACGCTCGGGTTGGTCGGTGAATCTGGATGCGGCAAATCCACTGTCGGACGTTGCCTCTTGCGGCTGATCGAGCCGACACACGGCGAGATTCAATTCGCCGGCCGCGAAGTTACCACCATGGGCAAGGGCGAACTGCGGCAGTTGCGTCGCGAGATGCAGATCATCTTTCAGGATCCGAGCGCCTCGCTAAACCCGCGCATGAAAATTGGCGATATCATTGCCGAACCGCTCATCATTCATAAAATCGGGAATCGAGCGGAACAACGTGAGCGGGTGGCCTGGCTGTTGGGCAAGGTCGGCCTCGACCCTGATTTCATGAAACGCTATAGCCATGAATTCTCTGGCGGTCAGTTGCAGCGCATCGGCGTCGCGCGCGCGCTGGCGCTGAATCCGAAATTGATCGTGGCGGACGAGCCCGTCTCAGCCCTCGATGTTTCGGTCCAGGCCCAGGTAGTCAATCTGCTTCAGGACTTGCAGAAAGAATTTGGACTTACCTATCTTTTTATTTCCCACGGGCTCGCGGTGGTCGAGCACATCTCGACGCGAGTCGCAGTGATGTACCTGGGCCGGATCGTAGAGATCGCCAGCGCGGCGGATCTGTACTTCAATCCGCTGCATCCTTACACCCTGGCTTTGCTTTCGGCCATTCCGGTACCCGATCCAAAGACGCACCGCGAGCGTGTGATCTTGAAAGGCGACGTGCCCACTTCGCGGAATCCGCCGTCGGGATGTCGGTTTCGGACTCGGTGTCCGATTGCGATTGACGAATGCGCGCGCATCGATCCGGAGTTGCGTGAGATTTCACCCGGGCACACCGCGGCCTGCATTCGGGTCGAAGGCTACGATGCGGCGCGACCGGTGGAGTCGCCCGCTGCGCTGAGGAACTGAGCGCGCTATGTCAGAAGCCCGACCTTGAGGGAGGGCCAGCCATAGGATCGAGCCCTCCCTAACGGTCGGGCTTCTGACACTTAGGTTGAAACATGAATCGCGTTGCCAACGTAACAACAACTTGAGCCACGCCTAAGACACATTCCGGACGGAAAAGAGATCTCCCCGTCCTTCAGCTTTCAACAGGAGGATAGTTTCATGAGCGATCCGAATCAGGAGTTTCAAGCACCACCGCCGCCAGCTATTGCACTCGAACCTGAGCGCAAGCGACCAGCCAATCTGCTCTGGGCCGGCATAGCTTTGGTCGTGCTGGGAATCATAATTTGCGTCGGCGGCATCGCCAGCCTTATTACCGGCGGCGTCGGAACGGGATTAGCTGTCGCGGCGCTGGGCATATTGTTTTTCGGCTTGAGCTTTACCTCGCTGCCGAACGTGCCTGACGCGCCTCCGCCCATGTCGACAGCGGGAACGCTGACCGGAATCTTCTTCGAACCGACAGCCGTGTTTCGGAGCTTACGCGCGCACCCGCGCTGGCTGGCCGCGATTCTGATCATGGGCTGCCTGAACGCAGCTTACATCGCAACTTTCTATCATCGTCTGACTCCGGAGCGAATCGTGAACTTCACGATGGACAAGCTCGAGGAAAGCCCACTCAAGCCCCCTCCGGACCGTATGGATATGGCGCGACAGCAGGCCCTCGATGCCGCCAAATTACCGATGGCCCGCGTAGGCAATGCCGTCAAGACGGTAGTCGGTGTTTTTTTCGGCGTTGCTTTTATTGGCGCGCTTTACCTGCTCGGGGTTCTGGCTTTCGGTGGGCGCATGCATTTCTGGCAAGCTTATGCCGTGGCTGCCTACGCCGCTTTTCCCGTGTTGATAATTCAGCGGGTTATCAGTTTCATAATTCTCTTCGTCAAATCACCCGATGACATCCATCCGCTGATCGGGCAAGAGTCGCTGGTGACCGACAACCTTGGAATACTGTTCAAGTCGGCGGACCACCCGGTGCTGTTCGTCGCCGCCAGCGCGATCGGCATCCTTTCGTTTTACAAACTTTGGTTGACGGCAAAAGGCCTGCACGAGGGAGGATACAAAGTCGGTTCTTCAGCAGGCTGGGGCGTGGCAATTACCCTCTGGCTTCTGGGTCTGTTTTTCGGCCTGGCGATCGCCGCGATCTTCCCGAGTTTCCTGTCGTAAGAGCCGGAATAAGTTGTAGGGGCAAGGCTTGTCCTTGCCCGGCTTTGAAACAAAGTCGGGCAGGTACAAGACCTGCCCCTACGTTTATTCGTATCGCAGCGATTCAATGGGATCGAGCCGCGCGGCCTTCCACGCCGGCCACAAGCCGAAGATCATGCCGATGCCCACGCTGGCGAAAAAGCCGGCGACCGGCGCCCACAGCGGTACGTAAGACGGCATAATCAGTTTCACCACCAGGGTCAGCAGCCAGCCAATCGCCAGGCCGACGAATCCCCCAAAGCCGGTCAACGTCATCGCTTCGATCAGGAATTGCCAGAGGATGTCTGTGCGGCGCGCCCCGATGGCCTTGCGCACTCCTATTTCCCGCGTGCGCTCAGTCACCGACACCAGCATGATGTTCATCACGCCGATGCCGCCCACCATCAACCCGACCGATGAAATCACCACCATGGCGATGGCGATGCCGCCGGTGATCGAATGAAAGGTGCTGATCAGCGATTCCGTTGTTTCGATGCCGAAGTTATCTGGATTGCCGAAAGGGACTTGCCGGCGCACTCGCAGGGCGTCGGTAACCTGGTCCATGGCCTCCTGCATCATCCCGGGCTTGGCTACCGCCAGCAGATAAATGTCCTCGGAGTTGGGTTTTAGTTTGCGCGCATTGTTGTAGGGTAAATAGACCACATTGTTCTGATCGTCACTGCCGCCGCTAAATAGAAACTGTTCGCGCTTCTGCAGGACACCCACCACGCGATACTCTTCCGAGCCGATCTTGAGCGTGTTGTCCAGCGGCGATCCGAATGGAAAGAAATCGTCCGCTACTTTCGATCCGACCACGCAGACATTCTGATTCTGATCGTTTTCGAACTGGGAAAAAAAGCGGCCTTCAGCGACGGTTTGGGTGCCTGCCTTTTCGAAGTCCGGCAGCGTCCCCTGCAGCCCTACCGACGCAGAGGTCTTGCCACCGCCGCTGACCAAAATCTTCTGGCCGAAGAAATTATTGGTGATTTCGAGAAAAGGTACGGCCACTTCGATGGTCGGCAGCTTGCCCAACGCCATAGCGTCGTCATAGGTGAGCGGCTTGCGCATGCGCTCCTCGCGAGACATCCGGCCGACGTGAATGCCCGGATTGTATTTGCTGATGAACATCGAGCGGGTGCCAAACGCTTCCACTTCTTTGGTAAAAGCTGTGTCAATGCCGCTGATGATCGAGGCGATCAGCATCACCGTGACGACCCCAATGATTACCCCGATCACAGTTAGAAACGATCGCAGCTTATTGTCGCGCAGGGTCGCCAGTGCCAACCAAAGATTTTCGAGGATGTCGCTTCTGATTAGTTTCATAGTATTGTCCCTGGAAGTTGCACTTCAAACATGAATCCTCCCCTGGCAACTAACAACTACTGACATCTTACCCGTCGGCCCGCAGCGCCTCGATCGGATCCAGCCGCGCTGCTTTCCATGCGGGCACGATTCCGGAAAGGACGCCCACGCCTCCCGAAGCCGCCAGCGCTCCGAGGACCGCGAGGATCGAAAGATAAGTTGGAAAGAAAGTCGCGGTAACGATCTTGCCCACCACCCACGCCAGAAAAATGCCGACGGCGCCGCCAATCGTGGCCAGGGTGATTGCCTCTACCAGGAATTGCTTCAGGATGTCGGCCCGGCGCGCGCCCAGCGATTTGCGCAACCCAATCTCTTTGGTGCGCTCAGTCACTGAAACCAGCATGATATTCATGATCACGATCGCGCCCACGACCAGCGCGATTCCGGGAACAAAGATCGCCACCAGAAAGATCGTGCCGAAAAGTCGATCGCGCAAACCCGTGATGGCGTCGGGTGTGACAATGCCGAAATTATCTTTTTCATTCGGCGCCAGGTGATGGCGCGCGCGCATCAGGAACCTCGCTTCGTCCACCGCGTCGTTGAAGCCATCGTCAGTCTTCGAGGTAGCCGTAAAGTAAAGCGAGCGCTGCCGGACCAGCGCGCCAAAATCGATCGAATAAGTCTTAAGCGGGATTACGATAAAGCTGTCCTGCGGAATGCCGAAAACAGTGCCCTTCACCTCTTCAACTCCGATCACGCGATAAGGGAGGCCGCGAATCGAAATCTCGCCGCCGATGGGATCGCCGCCCGGAAATAATTTGTTGGCGATGTCGGCGCCCACATAGGCTACTCGCGTGGCGCCGGCATTCTCGGTGTCGCTGAAGAAACGACCGTTGGCGATATTTCGGTTATCGATGTCCGCCGTATTGGCGGTGGCCCCCATAACATTCACGTCGTCCAAAACCTGATCGTTGCGCTTAATCTGCGACCCAGTGCCGCGAGCTTTGGCGCCAATCTTTCCGATCAAGGTGGCGTGATCTTTCAGATAGTCGTAATCGTCGAGCGTCAGCTCTTTATTGCGGCGTTGCGCGGCGGCAATGGTGTCGGTGTCCTTGAAATCCTCAAACGGATTGAAGCGTTGCACGGAAAACGACTTGGCCCCGATGCCGGCGATCTTTTCGTCAATGTAAACGTTAAAGCCCTGGATCAGCGAGACCACGGTCACAAAAGCCGTGACCCCGACGATCATGCCCAGCAGCGTAAGCGCCGAGCGCAACTTGTGCGCCCAGATTGCCGCCACTGCAACTTTAAGGATTTCGAGAAGTTTCACAGTTAGTAGTATACGGACGTCGAGGGCTCTAGGTTACCAGAGCCCACCGCCTACGTCGCAACGGGGCAGCCCGACCGTCAGGGAGGGCTCTTCTTTATGGTGGTTGAAGATCAGCCCTCCCTCGCGGTCGGGCTAGTCCCCGTTCGGTTCGGCGGCGCCTTCATTCATATCTCAATGATTCAATCGGATCCAACCGCGCCGCTTTCCATGCCGGCCATAACCCGAAGACTATGCCCACGGTCGCTGAAATTCCCACCCCGACGCCGATCGCCCAAGCCGGAACAAAGGCCGGCAGCGGCGAGTACCTATTCATTAGAATGCTGGCAAGCTCACCGATGATCAGCCCGATGAAGCCGCCGATTCCGGTCAGCACGACAGCCTCGATTAAGAACTGCGAAAGAATGTTGCCTCGGGTAGCACCGACTGCCTTGCGCAAGCCAATCTCTTTCGTCCTCTCAGTCACCGACACCAGCATGATGTTCATCACGCCGATGCCGCCAATCATCAGCGCGACAAACGAAATCGCGGTCAGCACCAGATACGTCGCCCCGGTAAGCTGGTTGTATACATCGAGCAAAGCGTCCTGTGATGAAATGCCAAAAGTGTTGGGCGTGCCGGCAGGCACCCGCCGGCGGCGCCGCAGAATGTCGGTCATTTCATCGACCGCCGACTTAACGTATGCACGCGACACCGGCCGCACAATGATCACATAGATGCTCTCGGGAAAGTGGAGCTCGGGATAATACTTTTCGAAGGTCTTAATGGGAATGAAGATTGAATTGTCGCGTGACTGGCCGAGGAAGTTTCCCAACGGCTCCATCACCCCGATTACTGTGAAAGGCCGGCCGGCGATCTTCACCTGCTTATCCAACGGATCCACAAACGGAAATAACGCGCGCATCAGATCCTGCCCGATTACGCAAACATTTGAACGTCCTTCGACGTCGAGATCGGTGATGAAGCGGCCGCGGTCCACAAAGCTCGACTGAGTGAACTCGTAGTAGGGCGTTACTCCCAGGAGAATAGGCGTGTCGCTCTGCTTGTCTTCATAGCGGACCGTTTCGGCAATCTTGCGGTAGAGCGGCGAAACGCTGAGGGCCGAGGGCGCTTCGCGGCGAATCGCGTCAGCGTCGTCGAGAGTAAGTTCTTTGCGATGCAGTTCTTCCGTGTTTGGCTGATGGCCGAAGCTGGGATCGAATTTCGTAGCCCAAATCGAGTTTGAGCCGAGCGCTTCGATCTGTTCCGCAAAAGCTTTATCCAATCCCTGAATGATTGAGACCATGAACACGACGGTGATCACGCCCACGCTTACGCCCAGGATCGTCAGCAGCGAGCGCAGCTTGTTCGCGCGCACCGTGTCGAACGCCATGTAAGCGGACTCTTTGATATCGATGAAGTTCATCTTAATTAGTGCCCCTCAATGGAGCGCGGGCATCCCTGCCCGCCTGAGCGCGAAGCGCGAAAATTCGTGTCGCGATGTACTGCTGGCGGCGTGTTCACTCGGATCTTAACGCTTCGATCGGATCCAGTTTAGCCGCGCGCCAAGCCGGCCACAGGCCGCTGATCACCCCAACAATCGATGACATGCTCACTCCGAGCACCGCTGACCAGACACTGAAAAGCAACGGAAAGCCAATCAACAAGGCAATCAACCAGGCCACGCCGAATCCGCTCAAGACGCCCAGCACACCTCCGATCGCGGTGACCGTCACGGCCTCGATCAAGAACTGAGTTAGGATGTCTTTGCGACGCGCGCCCACAGCCTTGCGGATGCCAATCTCTTTGGTGCGCTCAGTCACCGACACCAGCATGATATTCATCACCACGATGCCGCCGACGACCAGCGAAATGGCCGAGACCCCAATCGTCACCACATAGATGTTTGAGGTCGCGCTGCTGTAGAGATTCAGAAAGACATCCTGAGTCTCGAGTGCAAAGCCGTCGTCTTCATCGCGGAAATTTTTGCCGCGCCGGTTACGCATAACAGCGCGCGCCTGGTCTTCAGCTTGTTCGAGTTGCGCCTTTGTTTCCGTCTGCACAAATACCACCAGCGAATTGTGAGCGCCAAAATTCTTTTCGAAATTCGCATAAGGGATATAGATGACGTTGTCGCGCGACGCGCCAAAAATCTTTCCCAGAGGTTGCAGCACGCCGATGATTGTGTACCGGTGGCCGCCGGTCCAGATGTCCTGGCCGATAGCGCGATCCAGCGGCACATCCGGAAAGAGGTTCGTCACGATGTCGGGACCGACGACGCAAACCTCGCGCGCCGCGGCGCTTTCACTTTCAGTCCACAGGCGGCCGACATCGATGCTCACCCCGTCAATATCAAACATTGCCGCCGGCGCGATCGCGCGCACGCGCACGCCTTCAAATTTCTGGTCTCCGTGCTTGGCAATTTCAAAGCTGTTGGCGGCGATGCCCGTGCGCCAGCACACGGTGCACGATCGGAAAATGGCCTCCGCATCTTCGCGGATGACGTCCTTGCGCTTGTTGAATTTGATGAAGTCTTCGCGTGAGGTAATGACTTGCGGACGCTTCGAGATGGTAAAGACGGTCGAACCCTGCGAAGAAAAGGTCGAGGCCACAGTCTGATCCAGGCCCTTGATGATCGTTACGACAGCAATCACCGCGGTCACGCCGACGATGATTCCAATCAGGGTCAGGCCCGTGCGCAGTTTGTTTTGCCGCAGGCTGGATACCGCAACCAGGAAGGCTTCCCACAGCGCGGCGAGCCTGAGAGCCGGCCTGAAGTTCGAAAATGAACGGATTCCGGCTGGCAGAGAGATCCGCCGGCCGAAACCGGAGGTCTCCGGTTTTACGTCGCTGCGGGGGAACATCGCAGCGCCTCCTATCTGATACGCTCGTCTTTTTCGATCAACCCATCGCGGATCGAGATGATGCGATGCGCGCGCGCTGCAATGTCGTGCTCGTGCGTGACGAGCACAATGGTGTTGCCTTCTTCGTGCAGTTTCTCGAAGAGCTTCATGATGTCGTAGCTGGTGGCCGTGTCCAGAGCGCCGGTAGGTTCGTCAGCCAGCAGGATCGATGGATGGTTCACCAGGGCGCGAGCGATCGCCACCCGCTGGCGCTGGCCGCCGGAAAGCTCGTTGGGCCGGTGCGTCATGCGATCAGTTAGATCGACTGCCGCCAGGGCCTGCTTGGCCATCTCCTTGCGCTTGGCTCCGGGAATGCCGCCGTAGATCAGCGGCAGTTCGACGTTGTGCAACGCCGTGGCGCGAGCCAGCAGGTTAAAAGTCTGAAACACAAATCCGACTTCCTGGTTGCGAATTCGCGCCAACTCGTCATCGTCCATCTCAGAAACATTCTTTCCGTTCAGCCAGTACTCGCCCTGTGAAGGCGTGTCGAGACAGCCGATCAAATTCATCAGTGTCGATTTTCCCGATCCGGACGGGCCGGTAATAGCCAGGTAGTCGCCTCGCTTCACCTCGAACGAAACTCCATGCAGCGCGTGCACCTTCTCCGCGCCCATGTCGTAAGTCTTCCAGAGATCGCGCATGGCGATCAGCGTCTCGGCTTTGCCGTTCGCCGGCAACTCAGAGTTCCCGATTAGGCCGGAAGATGTTTCCGATGTTGCGACCGTAGCCTCGGTCATTAGCTTCCTCCGCCGGCGTTGGCATTGGCGCCCGCGGCTTTCGTTTGCCGCTTCACACTGGCGCCTTCCTTCAAAGTCTTCAGCACGCGGCTTGGTCCGGTAATGACCTCGGCCCCGGCCTGCAGGCCGCTGATAATTTCGATGTCCGACTCGCCGGTGATACCGGTGGTGACTTCAACAAATTTCACCTTGTTATTCTTGTCGAGAATGTAAACGCCCTTTTGTTCTTTCGGCTTTTCACTAACCGGAGTAGGTGCGCTACTGGCGATCGTAGGACCGGGCGACGGCGCCGACGGCAGCTTCTCCACGATCGCCTGGAGCGGCACAGCGATCACGTTGGTCTTGGTCTTCGTGGTGATCGTCGCGGTGGAACTCATGCCGGGGCGCAGCTTCGCGCGCACGTCATCAGTCAGATCTTTCAGCTCAAGAGTGACCTTGAATTCTTTGGCTTCCTGCACGTTCACGCGATTGTTAAGACCGCCCGTGGTATCGGACTTGGCGACGGCAAGCGGGTTTTTCATCGTTACGACGGCGTTGACTTCCTTGTCGCCGAGCGCGTCAACCTTTACCTTCGCCTGTTGTCCGACATCGACGTTGGAGATTTCGGTTTCGTCGACGTTGACTTCAACGTTGATAGTCGACATGTCGGCGATGGTCATCAGCGGCGTCGAAGATAAAGCTGACACGGCATATTCCCCTACCCGGGTGGGAATATCGGCGATGACTCCGTTGAGCGGGGAATACTGGGTAGCTTTTTCGCGCTGGCTCGACTGGCCGCGCAGAAATGCCTGTTGTTGGCTGGCCCGTGCTTCACTCGTCTTCACCCCGGTCTGAGCTTCTTTCACCGCCACCTTCTGCTGGTTGGCCCGTTCCTGTGCTTCTTTGACCGCGAGCTTTTGGGATTCGAGATTAGCTTTCGCAGTGTCAAGCGCAATCTTTGTCTGGTCATAGCGATCGCGTGCCGCGTCATAGTCGAAGCGTGACGCCACACCCTTTTCAATCAATTCAGTGGAGCGCTTCAGCTCGCGCTGGGCGGTATTCACATCGATCATCGCACGATCGACGGCCGTCTGTTGCGCAATTACCTGCTGACGCGCGGCGGCAACCGCGGCGTCGGTGACAGCGAGCCCCTGCTGAGCTGACGCAACCGCGTTGCGCGAGCTCTGCACGTCGCTGAGCGAAGCCTGGGTGGCTGCGAACTGCGCTTCCTGGCTGGACTGCAACTGGGTCGGATCAATGCGCACCAGGGCCTGGTTCTTGGTCACCTGATCGCCGGGATTGACGTAAATCTCCAGGATGCGGCCAGCGATTTCGCTGGTCAGCTTGATATAACGAACGGGCCGCACCTCGCCTGAGGCCGTTACGGTCGATCGCAGTTCGGGCCGCACATCCAGCTTTACAGTGGTGACTTCGGGCTCGTCCTTGCGGGTGGCAAAGACACTGATGATTACTATCAGCGCCAGCACCACGACCGCTGAAACCGCGATGATAATTTTCTTCTTTCTACTGAGGGCCATTGAGTTTCCGATCCTTAATTAACTTATTTTAGTCGGGTTTCGCGCTTGTCGGACTAGATGCACGCGCCGCGAATAGTTCACGTTGAGATGTTTTTACGATGGAATCCGGCGTCCGGTTTCAAAGAAATCTCTCTGCGACAACCAATTATAGCCGATCGCCGGAATGCTGCCGAACGCATTTGAGTCCAGCCGAGCATTCTGGATCGCGTACCGTGCATAGGAATTCTTCTACCCAGTGGCCGCGCCGATCTAATAGTGTTCTTACTTTGATAAGAGGTGTTCGGAGTACCGACTTTAGTCGGGTTTTTATGGGGCGAGAAAGAACCCAACTAAAGTTAGTACTCTAAACTCCTCTAAATTACGACACTACCAGCGATCCGATACCGTTGGCGCGGTCAACTGTTTCGCGCTAAGATGTCTAGCCACGCAGGTTGTTTCGCTCATAAATCCCTGCGCGCCGGAAACTGATGATCATCTGCGAGCGGTGCGGCACAGAGAACCTGAATGGATCGCGCTATTGCGATGAGTGCGGCGCTGCCCTTTGGCTGGCCGGCAAATCGGGCGGGCTTTCGTTACCCGGGTCAAAAAAGAACGGATCCGACGGCAATGGAAGTAAGGAAGCGCCGGCGACGGTCGCACAATCAACCGGAAAAGCGAGTTCGCCGTTGATGTCTGAGCAACAAACTGCGGTGCCCCTGGTCGAGTCAGGCAACCGTGTGCATGCGACCCTCGTAATAGAACGCGGCAACTCTTCGGGCAAGCAATTCCCTTTGAGCAATCCGGAGGCCAACATCGGCCGGTGGGATGCGGACGGCGGGGTCTTTCCGGACGTCGATTTGGATTCTGACGATCCCGAAGCCAAGGTGTCGCGGCGTCATGCGCGCATTTCGTTGCGCGAGGGCGAATACCTAATCGAGGATTTGGGATCTACGAACGGGACTTTTGTGAATCGCGGGCATCGCCTGACGCCAGGCGAACGTCAGCCGCTGAAGGACGGCGACGAAATCATTGTAGGTAAGACTTTTTTGCGTTTTCGAGTTGCCAGGTAAGAGACTTGCGGCTAACGGCTGCGTAATCTGGCCTTCGTTTTTCGACTCCCCGGCAATTAGCAATGACTTGTACTGAATGTGGCGCCACTTTGGGCCTCGACGAAAATTTCTGCGGCAGTTGCGGCTCGTCACGGCTGCGCGAAGACACGCCCGTGGTGTCGAATAGCGGAACTGTGAGCAAAGAAGCCCCGGCAGAAAACGAGGATTCGAAACTAGTCGTTTCGGATTATTCACACAAGTTAGCCGAAGACGGCAGTACCTGGAGGGAAGAGGAAGCGAAATCGGCGGGGACGCCCACCAAAGAGACCCATGGCACCGGCGAGCTGGTCGAGAGCGCCGAGTTATCTTCGATGACTTCCCGCGTCGACGACGTTCCCGACAAACGACCGAAGCCCAAAGCGCTCGCCGGCGGAAAAGTTCTTAACAGCCGTTATGAGATCGTGCGCCGGATCGGCGGCGGCGGAATGGGCGCCGTCTATTTGGCAAAGGACCGGAACCTGGGCGAAGCGCCACGCGCCGTCAAGGAAATGATCGAGTCGCACATCGACGATGCGCAGCACGAAAAGGCGATCGCCGACTTCAAACGCGAATCGCTCCTGCTCACCGAACTCGAACATCCATCGATTCCCACCGTCTATGACTATTTTTATGACGACGCTTCGGAACGTTTCTATCTGGTGATGAAGTTCATTCCCGGCAGCGACCTGTCCTCGCGCCTGCGAAATGCGCCGGGAGGGCGCGTTGATGAGCTGACCGTGACTGAGTGGGGCATCCAGGTCGCCGACGTTCTGCACTATCTGCACACGCGGCCCCAACCAATCATCTATCGCGACCTCAAACCGGCGAACCTGATGATTGACAGCAACAACAACCGGATCATGCTGATCGATTTCGGCATCGCCCGTTGGGTTAACAAGAAAGAAAAGGGCGTCACCGCCGTGGGCACGATGGGCTATGCGCCGCCTGAGTTATTCAGCGGTCAGGCCGATGCGCGCGTCGACATATACAGTCTGGGCGCGACGATGTTTCATTTGATGACCGGCTCAGATCCACAGGACAACCCGCTGCTCATTTTTGACTTTACCAAGAATCCGCGCCCGCGCCAGATCAACCCTGCGCTTTCCAGCGAGGTGGAACGGTTGCTGATCCGAGCGGTTGAATATAAGCCAGAACATCGCTTTCAGACGGGCGCCGAACTGCGCGACGCGCTCGCCAGCCATCTCGAAAAACTGCGCTCGGGCCAGGTCAGTTACGGCGCGCCGGCCGCTGAGTTGGGCGGCGAAACCATGCGCGTGGCCATGGTGTTTTGCGGATTCTGCGGCGGTCGCATCGCGGCTGACGATGTTTTCTGTGCGCATTGCGGCTCGCGCCAGCCAATGGCCGGTGGCGACGCTGACGCCGCCCTGGCGCAGGCCCGCGCTACGGCCAAGCTAATCGTGAACGGGACGACTGAACTGGATGCTTCGTTCCTGTTGCAAAAGGACAGCAACCTGGTGGGGCGAACGGATCCCCTGTCGAACATTTTTCCTGAAGTAGATCTATCGCGGTTCGATCCGCAGACCAAAGTCTCGCGTCGTCACGCGCGCATCTGGCGCGAAGGTGAAGCATTCATGGTCGAGGACCTCGGTTCAGTAAATGGGACTGTGATAAATGATATCATCCGCCTCGAGCCCAGACAGCCGCGCCCGTTGGACAGCGGTGACCGGATTCGCATGGGCGAGACTACGCTGCACTTTCTGATTGGCTAGTAACCGCATTTTAGATTTGCGATTTTTGATTTGTGATTTAGTCTGGACCTGCGTGTCCGAAATCGAAGTTGGGCCGACTGAGTGAGCAATCGCAAGTCGTCAATCAAAATCCAAAATAGAAAGCCCTCTATGACTGCAAAGGTTCAAACTGCGAAGCCAACGCCCGGGAGTGTGAAGACCCTGGCGGAGCCGCGCGCACGCCTGCGCTTTCGCGCGCCTTTTGCGCTTCGCTGCGGGGCGTTATTAATCGACTATATCCTGCTCGCGCTCATCCTGACTTTCAGCACGATGATTGCTCGTCTGATGGGCGGAGGTGCGCGCATTGCCGGCGGCACGGCCGAGAAAGTCGGGGTTCTTGTGACCCTGATCGTCGCCGTGCTGGACTTGGTAGTGATGGCTGGGCTGACTGGCAAAACAGTGGGCAAGTGGACGACGGGTCTGCGGCTTGAGCGTACCGATGGCCGCCTGCCTGGAATCGGCCGGGCCGCGTTACGTCATCTGGTGGGGTATCCTTTGTCGCTCTTGCCGTTTGGTCTGGGGTTTTTGATCGTGGCAGTTAGTCCGACCGGCCGCGCGTTGCACGATCTGATTGCCGGCACGATCGTGGTACGAAGATCAGTCGGCCCCATAATGGCGCCCGCGCGCAAACCGCGTCCGCAGGGCGCCCAGGTGTAGCGCAAGCTGCCAGCTTGCGTTACAAGAATCAATGGCTGAGTTAATCGTCAAATATCCGGATCGAGGCGCCGAGCATTTTCAGATCAGCCGTCTCCGCGTCACGATTGGACGCTCCGCGCGAAACGATCTGTGTATTCCCGATCCCTTCGCGTCGCGCGTTCATGCCGAAGTGCGCAGCGAAGGCGACGAATACTTTCTCCAGGATCTGGGATCCGCAAACGGCACGCTCTACAACGGCTCCGTAGTCGAAACCCCGATCACGCTCACTCGCGGCGGCCGCATCCAGATCGGCGAGACTGAAATCGTTTTCAACGACAGTCCGTTTCCGCTCAGCAGCGGAGCCACGATGATCACCGACAACTCGACGTCGATCCCTGAAGCGACGATCGCGCTGTCTTCAGCCGATCGCACTACTTCGGGTCTGTTCGAAGCGATTGAAGGCGCGCGCAGCCAATCTCAGGAAACCGCCGCCGTCTATCGCGGCGCCAGGCAAAGCGATCTGTTGGCTTTGATCAGCAAAGTGGGTGTGGCCCTGCTTGCCTCAGTCACCCTGAACGAAACTCTCGAGCAAGTTGTGAGTCTCGTCTTCGAAGCCGTCCCCGCGGATCGATGCATGATCATGATGCGCGAGAAAAATAGCCCGGAGCTGAAAGTGGCCGTCGCCCGTCTGCGCGACCGCGCGGGTGAGATCGGCGAGATTCGCATCAGCCGCTCGGTGATCGACGAAGTAGTCACCAACGGCAAGTCCGTTTTAACTTCCGATGCTCAGGCCGATCCGCGATTTGCCGGCGGTACCGTGATGCTGCAGGGCGTGCGCTCAGTGCTGGCCGTGCCGCTGGGCGTGGGAGCCAATGTTTTCGGCATCATCTATGCGGACTCTCCTCTGGCCGAAGGCCGCTTTACCGAAGATCATTTGAAGCTGCTAACGACGCTGGCTTCAGTCGCGGCGATTCGCGTCGAGAACGCGCGGCTGACCGAAGAGCAGATGGAACGCGAACGATTGGAACGCGAACAGCAGGTTGCCAGCGAGATCCAACAGCGTTTTCTGCCCGCCTCGGCGCCCATCGTTGCCGGTTATGAATTGCAGGGCATCAGCTTTCCCTGTTACGAAATCGGCGGAGACTATTACGATTTCATCCACCGTGATAACGGCAGGCTGATCGTCGCTCTGGGCGACGTTTCCGGCAAAGGCACCGCGGCGGCTTTACTGATGTCATCGTTGCACGCCGCAGTGCACGCGCAGGCCGACATCCACGACTCACTCGCGAAAACCATCGGCGCTGTTAATCGCTATTTGGTCGAGAGCATTCCCGCGAATCGATTCGTCACGCTTTTCTATGCCGAGCTGGATCCGAAGAACGGCAACCTCGTATTTCTTAACGCGGGCCACAATCCGCCGCTGATCGTTCATGCGGGTGGAACGATGGAACAACTTGCCGCCGGTGGTTTGCCGTTGGGCATTATGTCGAACGCCGATTTTCGCGAAGGACGCACGCAACTTCATCCTGGCGATGTGCTGGTGATTTATTCGGATGGAGTTTCGGAAGCCTGCAACCCCGCCGGGGAAGAGTTTGGTCCTACGCGTCTCTATGAAGTGGTGGCGCGGAATCTCGACGCTTCCGCGGGCGGGCTCCGCGATCGGATCGAATCTGCGCTGACGAAATTCTGCCAGGGGACCCCGGCCGCCGATGATATTACGTTGGTGATCTGTAAGCGGCTGGCTGAATCAGCAGACGTCGCCGCCGCGGCGGGTTAGATCTCGGCCTGCATCCCTCATGCTATCGATCGTTCCCTGCCGCATTTCCAACATGAAGTGAATTGTCCTTCAATCGTCTCGCCGCAGGCGGGGCAAACCCACGGATCGTGAGTTTCCACTTTGGCGTCCCGCCACGCGTCCACTATTTCTTTGGCCCTGGAATAATCCTCGTCGTTCAGAATCCAGAGTTCGGGAGGCACAAATGGAACCTCGCCGGCAGCCACGGAGAGATGCTGGTTCCGAATCACACAAGGGATGCCGGCTTCCTCAAGGAGACTCTTGAACATCTCGTTATCAAGACCACCGTTCATTGGGCTTGCTGAGCATACGAATTTCATAAATGGAGATCCCCCCACAATCTACTGAGATAGTTCCCCGGCGTACCGGCCGCTCATTCATGCATCCTGCTCGGCCAGCGCACTCGCCTCACCGGTGGCCTCAGCCGCAGGGCTGCCGCCGGTCATCTGCAGCGCCACGATCAGCTGCCGGCCTTCGTTTCTTAACTTCGGCAAGCGCAGAGCAAAAACGGCCGCACCGAAGACACACACGATCCCTCCGATCAGAACCGTCCGGGGCGCACCCAAACTGTGCGCTAGTGAACCGGCTACCAAAGCGCCAATCGGGGCCATGCCCATGAACATCATCGAATACACGGCCATCACTCGCCCACGCAAATGATCCGGCACCATCGCTTGAATCAGTGTATTCGAGGCGGCCATCTCGATCATCATCGTGAAGCCGACCGGCAGAAGCAGCGCCGCCGAAAGCCAAAACGAATGTGATAACGAAAACAAGATCAGGCTGACACCGAATCCGGCAGTTGAAACCGCTACCCAACGCCCCAGGCCGTGTACTCTATTCCGCGCCGCCAAGCTGAGCGCCCCAAGCAACGCGCCGAACCCGGAAGCTCCCATTAACAATCCGAGCCCGCCGGCGCCGCCACGCAGAATCCCCGCCGCAAAGATTGGCATCAAGACGGCGTATGGCGTGCCGAACAAACTGACCGCACCTAACAGTAAGAGCAATGCTCGCACTGGCCCGGTGCGCCAGGCAAAACGAAACCCTTCGACAATGTGTGCCACGGGCGAGCCGGGCAGAGGCACTTTGCGATGCGGGCTGACGCTCATCATCAGCAGTCCAATAATGACTGCGATATAACTCGCGCCATTGACCAGGAAGCACCAGCCCTCCCCAATCGTGGCCACCAGAATCCCGGCGATCGCAGGTCCCACAATCCGCGCTCCGTTGACGAGCGAAGAGTTCAGAGCGATGGCGTTCATCAAGTCTTCCCTGCCCACCATATCGACCACGAAAGCGGAAGCAGCCGGAACATAGAAGGCGTAGCTGACCCCTAACAACGCCGCGAGCACGAAGAGATGCCAGACCTGAATGGTATGCGTCAGCGTAAGCCCAGCGAGGATGAAGGCGAGCACCATGGCGACTATCTGCGTGATAATGATTATTCGGTGACGACTGTTTCTATCGGCGAGACCGCCGCCGATCGGCGCGAGCAGAAAAACGGGAATCTGTGAAGCAAATCCGACCAGTCCCAGCAAGAGTGCCGAGCCCGTCAGCCTGTAGACGAGCCAGCTTTGGGCCACCGACTGCATCCAGGTGCCGGAGAGAGAAATTAGTTGGCCGGCAAAGAAAAGTTGGTAGTTCCTATGTCTGAATGCCCGCAGTGACGCAGGCAGCTTCGAGTCGGCCAAGTTCTCCCCCCTTGTGTTTGATTCATTATCCATTATTCGCCGGGGGAATTAGAAGACGGCGCGGTTGTGTTCTCTCGCCTTTGACTCCAGACTAAAGCGCGGCTCGATTCCCTCTTTATTACCGTCGACTCTTGCTGCCACATATTCACCCACAACCGGCCCATGTTTGAAGCCATGACCCGAACCGCCGCCCACCAGCCAAACGTTTTCAAACCGCGGATGGAGATCGATCAGAAAATCGCCGTTCGAGGTGTTCTCGTATTGGCAGACGCGCGTCTCGGTTACCGGCGCGTCTTTCAACGCGGGCAAGCGCCTGGCGAGATAGCGGCGCGCCTCGGCCAGTCCTTCTTCAGTAGTGGTTCGATTCCCGCTATCAGGATCAAACGGTGGCCCGTGACGGTCGATCGCGATCTTGATGCCGCGCCCTTCAAGATCCGGTAAACCATAAGCTTCGTCTTTGAAGTCGATCCAGGTGGGCAATGCCGGCGGACCAAAGCGTTGACCGGCGGGTGTGCCGAAGAAGAAAACCTCCTGCCGCGTGGGATGAATTCGATCCGCCAACAACTCGGGAAATATTTTCGGCAGCCACGGTCCAAAGGCAAAGACGTACTGGTTGGCTGAAATGGGTCGGCCACTCCCAGTCGTAATGCGATGCAGCTTCTTTGTGGCACGCGCATCCTGTGCGTGATTCACGGGCGAGCCGTCCGGGCCACTAACTGCATCCTGTAGATACTGAACGCCACTCTTGATAGCTTCAGCGACCACGGCCTGCACCGCGCGGCGGGCGATCAGCACGCCACTCTCAGGCTCGAGCATCGCCCAGGAGATTCCCTCTAACCCAATCTGAGGACAACGGCGACTGACTTCCGTGGTCGTTAGCTTTTCAAAAGGAATCCCCATCTTGCGGAGCGTCCCCGCGGACTGCGCTGGATAAGGATCGTCGTTGTGAGCCAGCCACAAAACTCCGGTCTGATGAAAGAGAGGTTCGTTACTCTGCGCAAACAATTCCTTCCAGAGCTGCAGGGACCTGAGAGCGGAGCGCGTGTAGATCTCATCAGCCCCATAACCCATCCGAATGATGCGCGATTCGCCACCCGAACTCGAACGGCTGTTGCCAGGACCGTGAGCATCGATCAGAACGACGCGCTTCCCCGAGCCTTGAAGCTGGTAAGCCGTCCAGGCACCGAAAACTCCGGCGCCGACAACGGCTACGTCATAAGTGCTTTCGTTCACTGCTCGTTATCCGGTGCTAACTTGAGAATTCTCTGTCGTACCTCTGTGTCTCTGTGGTGATCTTTCTTTGAGGGTTGTTCACCACGGAGACACAGAGCAGACGGACGTAGCATAGAGAAAAACTCAAATGCCTTCGAGGTAGGCCGCTTCGCCGTGGATCGCCATATCCAATCCTTCCGTCTCGCCCGCTTCATCGACTTTCACCGAAGTGATCCGGTCGATTATCCACAACATCCCGTAAGTAAAGACGAACGCCCAGACGGAAGAAAGAAGCACCGCGCCCTTGCTTACGCGCGCGCTATTGCCCCGAAGTGATCAAGGTTCGTTCCGTAACCGATCCGCACGCGAGGGGCCGGCGACGAGGCGCATCACAGCGTGCCCGATGGCCACAATCCCGACGTAGGTCGCGGCGTCTGCGATGATAGGTGCAACGCCCGGTGCGAAGACCATCCATGCCGGGTACCGCGCGGCGTACAGGTAATCCCGCGGTGGGCCGATGATCGCCACGACGCCAAGGCACACGGCCAAGCCCCGCCATCCGAACCGGCGTGCCACCCGCCAGGTCACGAGATAAATCGGTGAGCACGAGATGGCCAGGCCGAGATAGAACAGCGCCACGAAGGATGGTGTCCAGAAGATCGGCACGCGCCACAGGCCCAAAGCGTTGCCGACGACGATCGCGCCCATCCCGAAACATCCTACAGTCGCTCCACCGGCTAAGGCCCCCGCGATCCGACGCGAAGTTGCCCGCGTGAAATAGATGACGCCCACCAACGCGACCATGTACGCGCAGGTCACAACGATAAGTTGCTGTATGGTCATGTGTCTCTTGGCCGCTTGACTCCTTAAGGTGCAGAACTGCTCTGCAAGGATACGCCTTCCGAGTGTGTGATCAAGATTTGTGACGGGCGGTAGCCCTCGCGGCTGGCAATCTTGGTCCCGTTAGGGACGGAATGTTTATAGAACGCGACTCGATGAAGATTCCTCGTCAGGAGCGGAATGTTGGATCATTATTCAAGAGCTGGCGAGAATGACATTTCGCTCCTGGCGGAGCTTATGGTTGATCGGCTTCAGTAACTATAAATA
>JAWVEM010000112.1:0-17507 GCA_033856735.1 Blastocatellia bacterium | reverse complement strand
CGATCACACGTCGAGCGTTTCAGCACGCCCGAAGTCCGCGCCGAGAAGGCAGAGGCAGAAGCCAACGCCCAACTTGCCGCGAACTCTGACGACGACGCCGCGCTCAACCGGCGCGCGCTCGCGCGTCTGCGACTCGGCCGGAACGCGGAAGCATTTGAAGACTTTCGCCGCGCGGTTTCGCTAAAACCAGCGAACTCTGATTACCAGGGGAATCTTGGCTATGTCCTCTGGAAGCTGGGCAAGCCGCAGGAGGCTGTCAGCGCAGAGCGGGCCGCGATCAAACTGGATGAAAAGAACACCGCTGCCCACTATCAACTGGGGCGCTTCCTGGTTCGTCTCGGCGATGGCAAAGACCTGACTGAGGCAATAGCGGAACTGCGCCGATCTCTCGAACTCGATCCCAGACAGTATGATGTTCGCTTCGAACTGATTGCCGCTTATCGGGAACAGGGGAACCTTGCCGAGGCGGCGGCGCAGGTAGACGTGTTGCAGGACGCGCGGCCTACCGACGCTCGCGTTTTCTATGTCACTGGCTTGCTCGACGCAGATCGCCACGATCTCAATTCCGCGCTTAAGAATTTCAATGAAGCGATTACGCGCGATCCGTCTTTGTATGGCGCCTGGCAGGATCTCGGTCTCGCTTACGGTAAGGCCAATCGCTGGGAAGATGCCGCGAGAACATTCGCTGAACTAGCGCAGCGGCAACCGAATTCGATTGAGGCCGCCTACTTTCACGCGCTCTCTCTTTACAATTCGGGGAAGGCTGCCGAAGCTGAAGCGGAAGTTCGCCGTGCGCTCAGGCTTGATGCCGGCGCGGTCGAGGCCCATACGCTGCTGGGAATTATTCTGGCGTCACGCGGCGATGCAAACAGCGAGGCGGCCGACGCCCTTTCGCAGGCGATTGCGCTCAGCCCCAACAGTGTCGATGCACAGTTTTATCTCGGCCGCGTTCAGTACGCGATGAAGGATTACGCTGCCTCGGTAAAGAGTCTCCGGGCTGCCGTCAAGCTAAATCCGGGTCATTCAGAAGCGAGATTTTTTCTGGGCACGGTGTTGGAGTTGACCGGCGATTCAAATGCCGCCATGACGGAATATCAGGAGTTACTAAAACGAGATCCCGATTCTTTGATGGGCCAGTTAGGATTGGGAGCGCTGCTGGTCAAGCAGGGAAAGATCGACGAGGCCCTCGTCGCTTTGAATCGGGCGGTTACCCTCGACCCGAAGGAATTTGAAGCGCACTGGGCGCTGGGTCGCGCGCTCGCCCTCAAGGAACGTTACGTTGAAGCGGTTGATTCGTTCCAGAAGGCAGTGGCGCGCGCGCCTACGCGCGCCGAGGCGCACTATCAACTCGGTTTGGCGCTGAAACGAATGGGCCGTACCCAGGAAGCCAACCGCGAGTTTGCCACCGTAGAGAAACTCAATACTGAATTTCGAACTAACAACTCCCCTAAATAGCAGGAAGAGCGTCGTGATTAGCCTAGCGAGAAAGCTAAGAGTATTTCGAAGAGCTGGTCAGACGTGTCCTGGGGCATGGGTGATCGGCTTGCTTATGTTCACAGCATTCGTAACGCCAGTCCGAGCCCAACGTCAGACACGCGGACAGACAGGCAGTGCGCAGGCGTCCGATACTTCAAGTCTGAGTCCGACAGCTAAGATATCCCTCGACGCCGCTCTGGCAGCTCTGCAGTCGAATGCCTTCGCCGAGGCTGAACGCCACGCCCGGGCCGCGGTAACCGCGTCGCCTCGTTCCGCCATCACTCACAATGTTCTGGGCGTGGTCCTTGATCGCTCGGGCCGCAGCGAACAAGCGTTCGGCGAATTCAGCACGGCGATCAAACTCGATCCGAATTTTGTCAGTGCGCGAAATAATCTCGGCCGCATGTTCGCCGAACATGGGAAGACCGCGGAGGCCATTGCGGAATTTGAACGGGTGCTGAAATCCGATCCGACGCATGTTCAAGCTCATTACAACTTGGGCGCGCTCTATAGCGATGCCGGTGATTTTGCGAAGGCCGCGGAACACTTCGCGCGCGCCCGCGAAGCGGACCCGAACGACCCGCAACTGGCGCTCGCGTTTCTGACCGTCGCTTATCGGGCCAATCGTACCCAGCAGGCGGACGCCGCGGCGGATCTCGTCGAACACGCCTCAGGCACTGATGAGAAATCGCTGTTCACACTGGCGCGCGCCCTGGCTGAGAGTAAGCAGTACGAGCGGGCCGCGCGCCTGTTTGCTCACGTAAACGAATTAATGCCGCACAACTACGAGGTGCTTTACGATCTGGGGATTGCCTTATATAACCTGGATCGAAACGCTGAAGCCGCGCGTTTTCTGTCAGAGGCGGCCGACCTGAACCCGGGCCCGCCGGAAACACATTTTCGTTTGGCCCTAATCGCCAGCGCCCTGAATGACCACGCCAACTCGGTGCTCGAATTCAAGCACGCCATCGAACGCGATCCGAAGAGTGCGAATTCACACTTTCTCCTGGCCCGGGAATATTCGCGGATCGGATATTGGGACGGAGCGATTCAGGAAAACACCAAGGCCATCGAAATTAATCCGAAAGAGGCGGCGTACGTCTATGCGCGCGCCAATGCCGATTATCGGAAGGGTGAATGGACGGCGGCGGCGGCGGATTTCGACCGGGCAGCCGAGCTCGATCCGAAGATCGAGAACATCCAGTACCTGCGCGGCTATGCTCATCGGGCCGCCGGTGATTTTGAAAAGGCGCGGGAAATCCTGGAAAAGTTTGTGGCCACTCATCCCGATCACGTCGATGCGTTGTCCAGCCTGGGTTACGTGGCGATCGAGCAGGGCCGGCTCGACGAAGCCGAGGCGCCGCTGAAACATGCGCTCCAGTTGTCGCCAGATGAAGTGCCGGTGCTGTACGATTACGCTCGGCTGGCGTTGAAGCGGCGTGAGTATCCGGAAGCGGTGGCTCGTCTGGAAAAAGTCATCAGCAAACTTCCGACGCTGACGCAGGCCCACTATCAATTGTTTCTGGCCTATTCCAGGCTGAAGCAGGCCGACAAGGCCCAGTTGGAGTTGGCCGAATTCAAACGTCTCGAGGCGCTGGAGAAGCAGGTTGAAAAAGAGCGCATTATCGACGAAAAGCTGCGCACGCAACAGTTGATGGGCCAGAATCCCTGAGAGTTCACAAATGAGATCGGACGAGGTGCGCGGCCCGATCAATCAAAAGCGATGAAACAATATTTAAGAACATGGACGGCGGTGATCGGTTTAATCGGCGGTCTGCTGGGCGTGGTTCACGCTCAGAACGAGCTGCCGAAACAACCGTTCTCGCGTTGGTCGAAGGCTGAAGTCGAAGGCGTGTTGAATAATTCGCCCTGGGCGAAACAACAGGAGTTAAGAATCAAGTTTGATAAAGAGGCACAGAAGGCGGCCGGCTCCTATTCGGGAGTTTCCGGGAGCGCGGCAGCGCAATCCCAAATGGAAGTAACCAGCCAGCCTCCGGTTGATTTTGTGTTCACCCTGCGGTTACGTTCGGCCTTGCCGGTGCGCCAGGCGCTGGTTCGCCTGAAGGCCCTCGAGACCAATATCGAGAAGCTGAGCGACCAGCAGCGAACGGCATACGAGACCCAGATCAAAGGGCTGCTTGAATGTCCGGCCTGCGCGGGAAACTACGTCGTCACCTTGAGTTCGAAATCGAAAGACAGTCCCGGAGCTGATGCTGTCTATACTACTTTCAAGGGCGGCCGGCTCGCCGACTTGCAGCGATATGTTTACCTCGCGAACGAACGCGGGGACCGCCGCACGCTCATTCATTTCGTACCGCCGCGAGCGCCGGGTGATGATGCTGTATTCTTTTTCCCCAGGACCGATGAGAAGGGCGAACCTTTATTGACCACCGTTAATAAGGAACTGTTGATTAATCTGGCTGACAATCAGGCCAATTCGATCACAAACTTCAAGATTGATGTGACTAAGTTGGTGCTGAACGGAAAGATTGAGTTTTAATATCAGCTGACAGCGCGGCCTCGAATTGCGGAAAGGATTTCGAAGAATGTTCGTCCCCGGAAAAAATGGTTCGCTCGCGGCCGGTCAACGTCATGTCAGGCCGACGGCGAAGCTCGCAATTCTGATTTTGCTGTGCGCTGCGGGTCTTGTCGTCATCAGAAGTCGGCACGTCAACGCTCATCCCGATATTCCCCGAACTGAAAATACCTATGCGAACGAGATAGCCAAAACCTACGACTTCAAATTCGGCCCCAATCCTTTCTCGCCCGGCAATGCGAATACGACCACCGGAACATTTATCCCGGGCGACATGTTCGTCTCTTCAAAGCGCTGTGGCCAATGCCACACAGATGCGCACGCGCAGTGGCGGCAGTCGGCCCACGGCAACGCCTTTCGTGAACCTTTCTACCAGAAAAATGTTAAGGACCTGCAATCGCAGAAGGGAATTGAGTTCACCCGACACTGCGAGTCGTGCCACAACCCGGCGGCGCTTTTTGCCGGCGCGCTGACGAAGAATTCGCATGTCAAACGGCCTTTCGACGACGATGGCGTTTCCTGTATCGCCTGTCACTCGATTCAATCCGCCAATGGAAAGGGCATCGGCGGCTACGTTATGGGCGAGCCGGCCCTGCTGGTCAAGGAAGACGGCACGCGCTTGCTCGCGGGCGTTACGGACCAGCAAGTCCTCGACGACATTCCTTCACATCGTCGAGCCATGATGCGGCCGCTGCTGAAGACGCCGGAGTTTTGTGGTGCTTGTCATAAGTCGCAAGTGCCGCATGAATTGAATGATTACAAATTCCTGCGCGCCTTCATGGTGGCGGACGAACTTCAACAGTCTTCCTTCTCGAAAGAATCGCCTCATCCGTTTTACGTGCGCGATAAAGAAACTTGTAATTCGTGCCACATGAAGCGCGAGCCGGCGCCGCTCTTCGATGTTTCCGCCAAGAAGGGCACTCTGATATCGCACCGTTGGGCGGCGTCCAATACGGCCATCCCGACATTCTACAAGTGGCCACAGCAGTTGGATGCCGTCACAAAATTTCTCGAAGATGACAAGCTGGGCGTCGACATCTTTGCGATTCGCCGTAACCCAGGGGGTGCGGGCGCGGAAGAGTTCATCGCGCCGGTCAATCGCAGCAGCTTTAAGATTGCCGGCGGCGATCGCCTCACGGCCGAAGTCGTGATCACGAACAAAAATATTGGCCATTCTTTTCCGCCCGAGCTGCGAGATTTCTACGAGGCGTTTGTCGAATTGGTGGTCAGTGACGATGCCGGCAAGATGCTTTACCGCTCGGGCTTCATCAAACCGGATGGTTATCTGGACGAGTCGGCGCACAATTACAAAACTTATCTGGTCAAAGCCGACGGCACCTATAACGACAAGCATCACATCTGGCGCACCCGCGTCTTTGCTCAGAACAATCAGATCAACTCGGGCCGCTCGGATGTGGCGCGTTACCAGTTCACCGTTCCGTCGCGCGCGTCCGGTGCCCTTCATCTGACGGCGCGCGTTCGCTATCGCCGTTTCACGCGAGTGTTCAGCGACTACGTACTCGGAAAATCCGTGGACTATCCGATCGTCACCATGGCTGCTGCCGAGTACGTGATGCGGATTGGAGATAACGCGGCCCTGCCGCCGAACCCGAACGATAAGACGGCAGTGCCTGATTGGCGACGCTGGAATAATTACGGCATCGCGCTGTTCGATCAGAGACAATACCCGCTGGCGATTGAGGCGTTTACTCGGGCGGCAGAGCTTGACGAGAAGTATCGGCCGATGGCCCAGGTTAATCGCGCGCTGGCCCACATCGAACTCGAGCAGTACGACGAAGCCGCGAGCATCCTCGACGCGGTCGTCAAAGCGAACCCCACCAACATGCGCGCCCTGTTCCAGCAAGCCCGCATTTTCATGAAGCGAGGACAGTTGGATCAGGCCGAGAGCAACATCAGGCAAGTGCTCACGGCTTTTCCGCGCGATCGTATTTCCTTGCAGCAACTCGGCGAGCTTTGCAAAATCAAGCGGGATTACCCGACCGCGCTCGAATGCTTCAATAAGATTTTGCAGATCGATCCTGAGGACCTGGGAGCACACTACAACCTGATGTTGCTTTACCGGAAGCTGGGTCGCACTGACGATGCGAAGCGTGAGGCAAAGATCTTCTCCGATCTGAAAGACGATCCCGGAGCGCTTTCGTTGGCCAACCAGTTTCTCCGCAAGCATTCTGAGATGAGCAATGAAAGCGTCTACTGGCACGTTCACGACCTGGGCCGGACGCCTGGAAACTGAAAAAAGGAGCGATGAGCGCCCGGCATGAACCCCAACGTGAAGCGGCTGGTCCGCACCGGTCTGGTCCTTTTGTTACTACCCTTTGTTTTTAAACTAACGGTTACCCAGGCTATTCCGCCGCAGCGGCCCGCGCCCCGACGACGCGGCGCTGAACAGGTTGGGGATCTGTATCGGAATAACTGCGCGCGTTGCCATGCGGCGGATGGCCGCGGGGATACGCCCATGGGAAACATGTTCAAAGCGCCCGATTTCACCGATCCTGAGTGGTGGAAAAAGAATTCCAAGATCACCAGTAGCACCAGCCTGATTTCGATTGTGAGTCATGGAAAAAGTGGCATGCCGGCGTTTAGTAAGAAACTTTCACGCACTGAAATCCGCAGGTTGGTTGGATACGTGCAGAGGTTCAGGAATCAGAAACCGTCTAATTAACAGTCGCTCCGGGGTTCGACGTTTGGCGTGGACCATTCCGACGATCACCTGCGCGTTGTCGCTTATTTTATTTGCCGCCACACTCTGCCTCGCTCACCCACAGTCCAACGCTCCTTCAGTAACAAAAGTAGAACCGCCTTCATGGTGGACTAATCAGGCCGTTAACCCGGTGCGCTTGTTGATTCGTGGGGAGAACCTTTCCGGCGCCCGCGTCAAAGCTCAGCGGAGCCAGACCGTGGTGTCCGACCTCCGCGTCAATCGCAACGGTACTTATCTTTTTGTTAATGTCCGCATCAACTCGACAGCAACGCCGGGTGATTACCCTTTGATTGTCGAGACCGCGCAGGGCCGGACGCTGGTTCCTTTCACCCTGAACGCGCCTCTCGATCCGAGCAGGAACTTCCAGGGCATCACAAATGACGACGTCATTTACTTGATCATGACGGATCGCTTTTCTGACGGCGACACGTCAAATGATTCACCGCCGGGAGCGCCGCCGGAAGCACACGACCGTCGCAATCCGCGCGCCTATCACGGCGGCGATTTTCGCGGCATCATCAATCATCTTCAATATTTCAAAGACCTCGGTGTGACCGCGCTGTGGCTGACGCCCTGGTATGACAATTGGAATGGCGTCAACAACTGTAACAAGCCGTGGTGTCCGAACACGTACTATCACGGCTATCACGCCACTGACTATTACGGAGTCGAAGATCACTTTGGCGATCTAAAGACGCTGCGCGAATTGATCGACAAGGCACACGCCCTCGGCTTAAAAGTAATTCAGGATCAGGTCGCGAATCACATTGGCGCGCATCATCCCTGGGCCGGCGACCCGCCGCTCGACAATTGGTTTCACGGCACGATGCAGAATCATCTGCTGGATAAGTTCCAAAACAGCGTTCTGTTGTCGCCGCACGCCAACCAGGAGGAAGTGCGGAACACGCTCGATGGCTGGTTCAGCGACGACATGCCGGATATGAATCAGGAAGAGCCCGAGGTTGCGCGCTACGAAATTCAAAACTCGCTGTGGTGGGTGGGCTCGACCGGCATCGACGGCATCCGCCAGGACACGATTCAGTACCTGCCGCGAACTTTCATAAGGGATCTCTCGGATGCTCTTCATCAACAGTATCCGCGCATGTGGATGGTGGGCGAAGTCTTCGAAACGGATGCGGCTCAGACCTCGTTTTTTATCGGCGGCCACCGAGGGTGGGACGGCGTCGATACCAAACTCGATTCGGATTTTGATTTTCCTTTATGGCGCACGTCGCTGGATGTGTTTACGAATAAGAAGCCGATGCGGGCTCTGCGTGACGAGTTGAAATACGACGCGCTATTTCCAGATCCGACGAAGATCACGACGCTCACCAACAATCACGACACGCCGCGATTTATGTCGCGCGAAGGCGCTACGATCGAAGGCGCAATGCTGCACACGGCGTTCATGGTGACGGTGCGCGGGACTCCGCAACTTTACTCCGGCGAAGAAATCGCGATGGAAGGCAAAGAGGACCCCGACAATCGTCGCGATTTTCCCGGCGGCTTTCCCGGCGACAGGCTGAGTGCATTTGTGGTGGGCCAGCGCACGCCCACGGAACAACGCATGTGGCAATGGACGCATGACTGGCTCAAGCTGCGAGGAGAGCATTCAGCTTTGAGGTATGGCCGACTGATTGACCTTTTCTACGACGACGACGCTTACGCGTATGCGCGAGTCGACTCTAAAGAGACCGTAATCATCGTCATTAATCGTTCCAGAGGAGAGAAGAGAATTTCATTTCCCGCGGCGACCATTGGCGTCAGAGACGGTTCGCAGTTGACGTCGCTATATGGGGGCGGGCCGATAATAGTGGCGACGAACAAGGATGCAACGCTAAGCGTGCCGGCAAAAACTGCGGTCGCCTACGTCGTGCGCTGAAGTATTGCCGAGAAGAAAACCTAAATGACTTTTCCCAGAGCCAGCGGGATCCTGCTTCATCCAACGTCTTTGCCGAGTCGTTTCGGCATCGGCGATCTGGGTGACGAAGCGTATCGCTTCGCGGATTTTCTGGTTGCAAGTGGCCAGAGCCTTTGGCAGGTTTTGCCGCTGGGACCAACCGGCTATGGTGATTCGCCCTATGCCTGCTATTCCGCCTTTGCCGGCAACACCCTGCTGATCAGTCCGGAGAGGCTTTTTGAGGAAGGACTGCTGCTGCAGAACGACCTCGATGAGATTCCTTCGCTGCCAACCGACCGGGTGGATTTTGAGCGAGTTCATCAGAGCCGGGACATCATCCTGAACAAAGCCTTTGCCCGTTATCAACGTACGACCGACACCGAACTGCGTAGCGCCTTCGAAACATTCGCCGAACAGAACGCCTCGTGGCTTAACGATTACGCCGTCTTTCGGGCCCTGAAGAGCGCGCATGGTGGCCGCGCATGGCACGAGTGGGATCGTTCCCTCGTTCTGCGCGAGCCGGCCGCGCTGGGCCGGGCTCGGATTGAACTCCACGACCAGATCGAAGCGCACAAGTTCTTTCAATTCCTATTCTTCAAACAATGGTTTGCCCTCAAGGCCTATTGCAACGAGCACGGCATCAAGGTGATCGGTGACGTCCCAATCTTTGTGGCCCACGATTCGGCCGACGTTTGGACTAACCCCGATCAGTTCAAGCTCGACCAGGACGGGCGTCCCATAGTCGTTGCCGGCGTGCCGCCCGATTATTTCAGCGCGACCGGACAATACTGGGGCAACCCGCTTTACGACTGGGAGCGCATGCTGGCGGATGGCTTCAAATGGTGGATTGAACGTGTGCGCGCGACTTTGCAGACCGTCGATATCGCGCGCATCGATCACTTTCGCGGATTCGCTGCCTGTTGGGAAATTCCCGGAACCGACCAGACCGCCGAGCGGGGCCGTTGGGTGGAAGCGCCGGGCCGGCAACTGTTCGATGCCATTCGCAGGGCGCTCGGCGTGGTGCCGATCATCGCTGAAGACCTCGGCGTGATTACACCGGACGTTGAAAAGCTGCGCGACGACTTTGGCTTTCCCGGAATGCGCATTCTGCAGTTTGCGTTTAGCAGCGATACAAAGAACGTCGATCTGCCGCATAACTATCATCGCAACGTGGTGGTCTATACCGGGACTCATGACAACGACACGACGGCGGGCTGGTTCAATAGCGTGGCCGGCGCGGGCTCTACGCGCAGTGAGGCGCAGATCAACGCCGAAAGAAATTTCTGTCTGGAATACTTAAATACCAGGGGTGAAGAGATCCACTGGGACCTTATTCGCGCGGCCTTGGCGTCGGTCGCCGACACGACACTGTTGCCGTTACAGGACCTGCTCGGACTTGGAACTGAGGCGCGCATGAATCTGCCTAACAGTACCGAAGGCAATTGGACATGGCGATTCAACGAGGGAGCGTTGACTGACCTCCACGCGGATCGACTCAGACATATGACGCACACGTACGGTCGAATCCAGCGGCATGAGATCGAAACCATCAAGCTGGATCAGGACAAAGAATGAGGTGCCGGCATTATTTTGCGGCCTCTACAAATCCCGACTAAAGTCGGTACTCTAAACACCGTCCATTAAAGGTGGACACTACTCGGAATGAAGCATTCAGGGCGACTCTTATATAAAACACTCTGCTTCCTCGCTTTGTTTTGTGGGGGCGTTTCGGCGTCGTTGGCACAGTCTCCTGAAGTGCAGAAGCTCGAACCGCCGAGTTGGTGGATCGGCAGCTCGGTTAATCCAGTTCGCGTTCTCATCAAGGGACGAAATCTATTCGGGGCGCAAGTGGTCCCTGTCGGCAGCGGCCTTCGCGTGGCGGGGACCTCGAAGGTAAGCGCCAGCGGCGATTACCTGTTCGTTGATCTGGCAATCGCCCCGAATGCTCAGCCGGGAGAGCGAACGCTGAAAATCACAAATGGCAGCGGCAGCACGACGGCGCGGTTTGAGATTCTTCCTCGATTGGATCACGCAGGACGCTTTCAGGGATTCTCTCCGGACGACGTCATGTACCTGATCATGATCGATCGTTTCAGCGACGGCGATCAGACCAACAACGATCCCTCGCAGTCGCGCGGTCTCTACGATCGCAAGAATAAGTACTACTACCACGGTGGCGATCTGGAAGGCATCATCGATCACCTGTCGTATTTTAAGGAGCTCGGCGTGACGGCGCTGTGGCTCACGCCGTGGTATGACAACTACGATCGGCTGAACGAGATCGAGTTGAAGGAAGGCAAGCCCTGCACAGGGTTCCATGGTTACAATCCGCAGGACTTTTATTCAGTCGAAGAACATTTCGGCGACCTGCGGAAGTTGCAGCAACTAGTGACGGCCGCGCACCGCTTCGGCATCAGAATCATTCAGGACGAAGTCGTCAATCACACCGGCCCTTATCATCCCTGGGTAGACGATCCGCCCACGCCGGCCTGGTTCAACGGCACGCGGCAAAAACATTTGGCGAATGTCTTTCAGACGTGGACACTCCACGATCCCCGCCCGGTTGCCGGCCTGAAGAAGCAAACCATGGAGGGTTGGTTTCTCGATTTTCTTCCCGATCTCAATCAGAACGATCCGGAAGTGGCGCGCTATCTAATTCAGAACACGCTCTGGTGGATTGGTGTCACGGGTACTGATGGCATCCGCATGGATACCTGGCAATATGTGCCGAATTCGTTCTGGCATCAGTGGACGGCGGCGCTCAAGCGCGAGTTTCCGAACTTCACGGTGGTGGGAGAAGTTAAAGACGGTGATGTAGTTCACACTTCATATTTTCAGGGTGGCCAGGTCCGCGATGGCGCTGACTCTGGACTCGATTCACTTTTGGATTTCCCGCTCTTTTATCCGATTCGTCACGCGTTCGGCGAAGGAAAAAATCTCGACGACGTGCCCAAGACGCTAGCGAAAGATTTCCTTTACACGAATCCAAATATTCTGGTCACCCTTTTGGGCGGACACGACGACGGCCGTTTCATGAGTGAACAGGGCGCCACGTTGGCGGGCTTGAAACTAGCGAACGCCTTCGTCCTGACAACGCGCGGAGTGCCCCAGCTATATTACGGCGACGAATTAGGTTTGAAAGGCCCTGACGAGGCGACGGCCCGCGCTGATTTTCCCGGTGGATTTCCCGGCGACAAGAGAAATACGTTCTCGAAAGAAGGGCGAACCGCGGACGAGCAGGAAGTCTTTGAATACATTCGCAGAGTCGCTCATTTGCATACTGAGCTTGAGCCGTTGAAGCGAGGGGAACTGGTAAACCTCTATGTCTCGGAGCAGCAATACGTTTATGCTCGCAAGTCAAGAAACGGCGTTGTCGTCATCGCGATTAATAACGACGGCAAGGCGGCGGTCATTGAGGTCGATGCCCTACCGGCTGGACTGGCCAACGGCACGGTGCTGGCCGATCGCCTGGGGATGTCTAAGGACGTACGAGTTACTGATGGGAGGCTTCGCCTCAGCTTACCGAATCGTGCCGCTGCGATTTTTGCTCGACGGTAGTATGTATTCAATTGTTTAGAGGGCGCACTTGTGCGCCCGGCTCGTAATGCATGCACTCGCTAGTAAGCGCCGGACAAGCCCGGCCTCTAAACGATTCGCTTGATTGGTAAACCCTCTGGATTAGTAGACGGCCGTATCGGTGTGAATCTTTCGCGGGAGCGAGGTGGATTGGACTCAACTGATGGAACTCAGAGCCAAACCATTTTCTGAACAGGTCGCATTAGTGACCGGCGGCGGTACCGGTATCGGCCGAGCGTTTACCAAAGCCTTGGCCACTGGCGGCGCGCGGGTCGTCATTGCCTCCAGACGTGAAGAAGTTCTGAGCCGAACTGCCGCGGAATTGAATGGTCAGTTTGGCGCCGAGCGGGTTTTTCCCTATGCCTTCGATATTCGAAAACAAGAGCAAATCGACGCGCTGGTCGCGCATGTAGTTGACGGGTGGGGAGCAGTGGATGTGCTGATTAACAATTCAGGACTGGCGGTGCCTGAGACAGTCGATCAAATTACCGAGGACGGCTGGGACAAGGTGATGGAGACGAACCTGCGCGGCGTCATGCAACTGGTGCGCGCGGTGCTGCCGCACATGATTAAGCAGGACTTTGGCGACATCGTTAACGTATCGTCACAAGCCGGGAAGAACGGTTATGCTGACGTGCCCTCCTACTGCGCTTCAAAGTTTGGCTTGTTAGGTTATGCCGAGTCACTGCGTGATCATGTGCGCAAGACCGGCGCAAACATTCGCGTCTTCAACTTTTGTCCAGGCTTGGTCGACGTTGAGAACTCCGCGCCGGATGCGTCGCCGCGGCCAGGTTTTATACACGTCTCAAACATGGCGCGAAGTCTGATATACGCGCTGTCGCTGGATCGGAACGTGGTGCTTGAAGACATCAATTTGTACGCGAGATGAAACTACGGCTCTGCCGCCTGATGTGCGGAAAGGCTAAGCCTTTCCGATCGGGCCCAACAGTTCTTCGGGCTCTGCCCTGGATTTTTTAGGGGCGTAGCCCCAAGGGTAAATGAGAACTGCTGTCGAAAGGTTGAGACCTTCCGCACATCGGGCGGCAAAGCCGCGACGGTTCGACAAACCTAAGGTTGTCGCAGAGTCGGGACATTCTGGAGGACGAGCAGATGAAGAAACCACGCTTGAGCGTCTGGCAAATCTCGAACATGAGTTTTGGTTTTCTGGGGATCCAGTTTGGCTGGGGCCTGCAGCTCGCGAACATGAGCGCGATCTACAGCTATCTCGGCGCCAAAGAATCCGATATTCCTTTTCTGTGGCTGGCGGGACCGGTGACGGGCTTGATTGTCCAGCCCATCATCGGAGCGATGAGCGATCGCACCTGGAACTGGCTGGGCCGTCGTCGTCCCTACTTTCTCGTTGGGGCAATCCTCGCCAGTATCGCCCTGTTCGTCATGCCCGACTCAACCGGGATCAGAATGGCCGCCAGCATGCTTTGGGTGCTTGATGCGAGCATCAACGTGAGCATGGAGCCGTTTCGCGCCTTCGTCGCGGACAAGTTGAATCCCGATCAGCGCACGGTGGGTTTCCTGATGCAGAGTTTCTTTATTGGCATCGGAGCATCGCTCGCCAACGCGCTGCCTTATATCTTCCGATACCTTGGGGTCAACGGCCGGACTCCGAGCGGCATTCCTCTCACCGTTCAATATTCTTTCAAGATCGGCGCGGTGGCGTTTCTGTTGGCGGTCCTGTGGACGGTGTTTACGACGAAAGAGTACCCGCCGGACGATCTCGCGGAGTTCGAGCGCAAGCGGAGCGAGCACAAAGGAATTGTCGCCGTCGTCGGCGCGCTAATCAAAGAGATCATTTCGGCCATCGCCGAGATGCCTGCGACCATGAAACAACTCGCCGTGGTGCAGTTGTTCACCTGGCTGGGACTGTTCTGCATGTGGCTCTTCTTTGGGCTGATGACGTCGTATCACATCTTTGGCGCCACCAGTCCACAGGATGCGCGGTTTCCGTTGGGTGGCGAATGGGGTGGAATCTGTTTCATGGTCTATTCCATCGTGACGTTTCTGGTCGCGTTCGGTCTGGCCAAGATAGCAGCGGTAACCAGCCGCAAGACTGTGCACGCTATTTCGCTGATCTGCGGCGGAGTCGGCCTGCTTTCGGTTTATCTGATTCACGACAAATGGACCCTGCTGCTGACGATGGTGGGGGTCGGCATAGCGTGGGCTTCGATACTCTCGATGCCGTACGCGATCCTTGCTGGCGCGCTGCCGGCGGCGCGGATTGGGATTTACATGGGCGTTTTTAACTTCTTCATCGTGATCCCGGAGATCGTACAGGCGTTGACGTTCGGTCCCATCATTCGCGCGCTGTTTGGAGCCGACAATCACAACGCCCCAACCTATATGGTGATGATGGGCGGAGTCTTCATGTTGATAGCCGCGCTGCTGGTTGTGCGCGTGCGGGACGTTGGGGAGGCAGAGCCAAGTGCGGTGATCGATGCAGACGAATACGTTCCGATCATTCAGCCGCAAACAATCCAGCCCGTGCCCAGCGCCGGACCCGAATAGACGAGGAGTGAGTTACCGAGGGCCAACGGCGCATGCCAACGCCGTCTCAATTATCGGAAAGCAGCCATCGTTATTGGAGAAGGAATGAACTCAATATTTGATCGACTGGCTCTTCGTAACCTGGCAGTGCTGTGCCTGGCTTTTTCCCTGCCAATTGGAGTTGCCTTTGCTCAGACTCCGCCGCGCGATTTTTCCAAAGAAGCTGCCCGACCGGCCCACGACTGGGTGCGCGATGGAGTGATTTACGAAGTCTACGAGCGCGACTTCTCGGCGGAAGGAAATTTCAAAGGCATTACCGCACAACTCGATCGGCTCAAGGCCCTCGGCGTGACGATTGTTTGGTTGATGCCGATTCATCCGATTGGCCAGGAAAAGAAAAAGGGAACTATCGGCAGTCCTTATGCCGTCCGCGACTACTACGGCATTAATCCTGATTACGGTACGAAAGATGATCTGAAGAGACTGATCACTGAAGCTCACCGTCGTGGGATGAAGGTCATCATCGACATCGTCGCCAACCACACAGCTTGGGACAGCGTGTTGATGAAACATCCCGACTGGTACAAGCACGACGCCAGCGGCAAGATCACTTATCCATTTGATTGGTTCGACATCGCCGCCCTGAACTACAACAATACTGAGCTGCGGCGGTACATGACGGACATGCTGAAGTACTGGATCCACGAGTTTGACCTCGATGGCTTTCGCTGCGACGTAGCTGGAGAGGTGCCGACCGACTTCTGGGAAAACGCGCGCGCGGAGTTGGATAAGATCAAGCCCGACATTTTCATGTTGGCCGAGGCGCACAAGCCGGACTTACAGATGAAGGCTTTCGAGTTGGATTATTCATGGCCATTGCATAGCGCGTTGACGGAAGCCTTGCAGGGACGGGGTCGCGCTTCCGATCTGCGCGAAGCGTGGGAGAGAGAAGCCAAAGAATGGCCGCGCGGCGCGTTGCACATGCGCTTCTCTGACAATCACGACGAACGTCGAGCGATCGCGCGGTTTGGCGAGCCGGCGGCGCTGGCGGCCTCGGCGTTGATGTTCACACTTGACGGCGTGCCCTTGCTCTACAACGGCATGGAAGTGGGCGACACGACGGAATCGGGGGCGCCTGCGTTGTTTGAAAAACTGCCGGTGTTTTGGCCCATCGCGGAACGACGTCCGGAGTTTCCACGCTTCTACAAGCAGATGATTGCTCTGCGACTGGCGAGCAGAGCTTTGCGCCGGGGCTCACTTGAATGGCTAAGAAATTCCGACGAATCGCGAGTGGTTACTTTTCTGCGGCGGAGCAATGACGAAGAAATCGTCGTGGCCATTAACTTTTCAAACCGTCCCGTCTTTGGATCGGTTGAAGTCGCCAACGGCCAACTCTTTAATGACGTGACGCCGGATGTTGGTGCGCCGCTGCCGCCGGACATGCAGACGCAGGAAAAAAACGCGCGCGCGCATGCCAGCGCATTGCCGGTGCTGTCGCTCGAGGCGTGGGGCTATCGAATCTTTCGGCGGCCCTTAAAGTAAAGACCTTCATAAACGATGCAGCGAATCTTTTCGATCCTGATCATAATTGCGCTCAGCGGCACAGCTTTGTTCGGGCAGGCAACGAACCGTCTTGCTCCGGGCGCGCCGGGCCAAGACGCGCACTGGCCGACTGCTGCTAAGCAGGGTTTCGGCTCGGCAAACAGCGTGCGTTCGAAGGTTTGGTTTACGCTCGCGGATGGAGGTTTGTCAGAAGTTTATTATCCGACGCTTGATGTGCCGAATGTCCAGACGTTGCAATTTGTTTTCGCAAGTGCCGACGGTAAGCGGATCGAAACTGAAGCTGACGATAGCGTACATCGAATCGAAGTGCCCGATCCGCGCGCGCCGATCTTTCGCCAGGTGAACACTGCGAAGAGTGGCGCCTACACGATTAGTAAGACCTACGTAACGGATCCAGAGCGAAGCACCGTGCTGATTGACGTTGGAGTTCAATGGAATTCGCCTGGTGTGTCCAAGGGTTCGCTCTATGTCTACTACGATCCCTCTCTAAACAATAGTGGGATGCATGACACAGGCGGTAGGGACGGGGATTGGCTGGTCGCCTCGGACGCTGACAAGGCTTCGGCTCTGACCTCAACCAGCGGATTGGGAGAAGAAACAAATGGCTATCTAGGCACGAGTGATGGACTGACCCAACTACGTCGAAACGCTAGCCTCAGTCCTTTTGTCAGTGCGGTGAACGGTAATGTCGTCCAGGTTGCGCGCGTTTTATCAGGGCCGTTATTCACGGCAAGCCGGTTCACCCTGGTGCTCAGCTTCGGCCATGATCCTGATGAAGCGATCAGAAATGGTCAAGCATCACTCAGAAAGGGCTTTGCAGCAACGCGTCGAGAGTACGAGCTGGGTTGGCATGCGTACACTGCAACATTGCCCTCTGTCGAACCGAAATATCAGCGGCAGTTCAATATGGCCGCGATGGTTTTGAAGGCGCTCGAGGACAAGACTCATCGCGGAGCCACGATCGCTTCGCCATCAATTCCGTGGGGCGGAGGGCCCAACGCGAACGAGCCGACGATCAGTGGTTATCACGCTGTCTGGTCGCGCGATCTTTACCAGGTCGCGAGCGCATGGTACGCAATGGGGGATCGGGCTGCGGCCGGACGAGCCCTGGATTATCTATTTCTTGTTCAGCAAAAGGCTGACGGTAGCTTTCCCCAAAACAGTTGGGTGGATGGACGGCCAATCGGCGGCGGCCTGCAAATGGATCAGATTGCATTTCCGATCGTGCTCGCTTA
>JAWVEM010000111.1:0-7092 GCA_033856735.1 Blastocatellia bacterium | reverse complement strand
CTCACTTACCGAATCGATCTCGATCGCCAAAACCACATGGCAAGCCCAGGCGTCAGCGCCTGCCAACTTGTCAGGCATCAACTATGATCGGATACTAAAAAGTGAAATAGGAATCATCGAACTTCTTGATTACGAGCTAAGACAAGGCGTGCTGCAAGCTTGGGTGCGTTGCTATACTGCTCGGCAATAATAGAAACAGTGGCTGCAAGCGAAACTGAAACACCGAAAACCCCGGATTACGAATTGACGCAGCGGTCCGCCGGAGGCGATATGAAAGCCTTCGAAGAGCTTTACCAGCGCCACAACCGCCGCGTATATTCGCTCTGCTTGCGCATGACGGGCAACGTGACTGAGGCGGAAGACCTGGCCCAGGAAGTTTTCATTCAGCTCTTTCGAAAGATTGGTAGTTTCCGCGGCGAATCGGCTTTCACGACCTGGCTGCATCGGTTGACTGTCAACCAAGTCCTGATGCACTTTCGCAAGCGAGGTGTGCGCCTGGAACAGACGACCGAAGATGGCGAGGCCCCGATCCAGATCGTCAAAGGAACCGAGAATCCGAATGCGATGCCGGTAGTTGATCGCATCGCGCTGGACAAGGCTATTGCGCAACTGCCGCCCGGATATAAGATGGTTTTTACGCTCCATGATATTGAAGGACACGAGCACGAAGAGATTGCGCGCATGCTTGGCTGCTCTGTGGGCACGTCAAAGTCCCAATTACACAAGGCCAGAATGAAATTACGAGGACTTCTCAGGCAACAGAACAAGGCTCGACAGCAACCAAGAGACGGCCTTTAAAAAGCTGCGGGCAGCCTGTCCGCGCTCCCAGGCGGGCCACTTTGACATTGCGGCGAGCGAATCGCCCTTGGCAGAGCAAGAGGGAAGCAGTCTCCCCTTTATTGCTTTGAGACCGCGAGAGTCGCGCATGGCGAGGCTTTGGCAGTATGATGCGCGACGCATCAGAGGTTAGGACAATGAACTGCGAGAAGTATCAGAATTTACTCAGCGATTTTATTGACGGGTCGCTGGCTCAGGATGACCACCACAGCGTTGCCACGCACTTGAGCGGATGCGGCGTCTGCAGCGAAGCCCGAGACGACCTCGGCGCGATAGCGGCGGTTTGTCTCGATAGCCGGGGCCAGTACGACGCCGTGCCGAACGAGCGCGCTCTGTGGTTGCGCATAAGCAACATCATTGAAGCAGAATTACCGGTCGCATCGCGGAACGCCGTTCACGCAAACGCTGGTTGGTGGTTTCGCTTGATGAACCGAAGTTGGCAATTGTCGTTTCCACAGTTGGCGGCTGCTGCCGTGGTCGTCATGATAGTAGTCTCGACGTTTACGCTCGTTGGTTTACGCGGATTCAGGTTCGCCGGCGGCGCCGGTTACCAGGCATCCGGATTTGTTCCAACGCTGGGCAGTGAAAACGTGAAGGATCGTTATCGCCAGCAGGAGCAAGTAATTGCCTACTGGAACGACCGTGTCGAACTGAACAAGGCCCGTTGGAATCCGCAGATGCGCGAGACGTTTGATAAGAACATGAAGGTGATTGACACGGCGGTTAACGATTCAATGCGTCAGTTGAGCCAGAATCCACACGATGAAGTTTCCGAGGAGATTCTCAACGCCGCTCTGAACGACAAGGTCGAGTTGTTGAAGGAGTTTTCCGCGCTGTAAAACTGAAAAGGCCGCATTCCGTTCCCGGCCATCGATCCACCGATGAACTTTCATTTTCCCGTCACCAAAAATCGAGTGAGTTTTGCAGCCTTCCCGGCCCTCTTTCTCGTATTCGTTATTGCCCAGAGCGCCCTCGCCCAACAGCGAGTGTCGCGGCACTATCCCGCGGGCAAGAACGTCCGCATTGAGCTAAAAAATCTCTCAGGCACTATCACGGTCGAGACCTGGGCGCGGGATGAAATTCGCATCACCGCTACCATGGAGGCGCCGGCAGTGCATTTTAACCCGCGACAAACCGATTCCGGTTTGGTTGTCGACATCGTGGGCGACAATCGCGATCGTCGTGATGTGGGCGATGTCAATTTCAAGATTCAGGTGCCGGCCCGCTCTTCCGTCGATTTGGAAACACGCAGCGGCCAAATCAGTGTCAGTAACATCCAGGGCGATCTGGTCCGCGCGCATGTCTGGACCTCAGGAGACATTACCCTTTCGGGCGTTAACGCGGCCCGCGTGTTTGCTTCGAACACTACCGGCAACATTTTCTTTGATGGGGAATTCGCCTCGGGTGGCACCTACGAATTCAAGTCGGGGCAGGGAACTATCACTCTCCGACTACCGGCAAACTGCGGCTTCCGTCTGGTGGCCACTGCCCCGGCCGAGAAAATCTCTATGGGTCCGTTTTTGAGCGGCGCCTTGAAAACGCTGGGCCAGGGTCGGCGAATCACCGGCGATGTCGGAGATGGCCGCGCGTCAGTGACCGTCACTAACTATCAGGGCGACATAAAGTTTTTGCGTCGCTAGACAACGCCTGCCCATCTCCCTCACAATCTGTCTGGTGAAGAGAAGCTCAATCTTAGTTTCCGGTTTTGCTCTGCTATTACTTTCCACTTTTTACACCTACCAACCGGTCGCGGCCCAAAAGGATAAGCAGGTTACGCCAGTCACGCCGCTCGTGACACGCACCACGATGCGGCACGATAGCCGCCGCCTCGGGTTCGGAGGGGCAGTCACGATCGTCGGGGCCCCGGCAGGTTCGATTACGATCGAAGGTTGGCAACGAAGTGAAGTTGATATTACTGCCGAGGTAGAATTACGGGCGCCCAGCGTCGAGGACCTTGATGTACTCGCGGCGGTGAACAACTTTGCGATCGATGAAGACGCCAATCACATCCGGATCATAACGGTAGGAACTCATGACAAGAAGTTCCTGAAACGCGTGGCGAAGAACTTTCCAAAATCTCTGATCGGTATGCCATGGAAAGTCGATTATCACATCAAGATGCCGGCGATGAGTGACCTGGCAATCGACGCGGGTAACGGACCCATCAAGTTGTCGGGGGTCGAAGGCTCGATCCGAATCAACGCGCTGGAAAGCGTCGCGGACCTTTCGCTGACGGGCAGCGACGTGTCGGTGCTTATTCAAAAAGGCACAGTAAACTTTACGATTCCGGCACGCTCCTGGCATGGCTTGCGGGCCGAGATTAAGCTGGCCAGCGGCAATCTCAATGTTGATCTCATGCCTGGCTTTAGTGGCGACATCGACGCCGACATCCTGCGCGTCGGTGAAATCAAAACCATGTTCCCCGGTCTCGAACCGCGCGACCGAAACAGCATCGGGCCACATTCGGTGCGAGCTCGGGCCGGCGGCGGGGGCGCGGTGCTGACATTCACCGTTGGGGATGGGACGATCCAGTTAGGAACAGTAGGCAGTAAGCAGTGAGCAGTAGGCATAGTTGGTCGTGAGGCTCGCGTTTCACCGATCGTTACTTACAAGAAAAAGATGTCCGCGGAAACTCAACTCGACGTGCTGGCTGTCTTCTCGCATCCTGACGATGCCGAGTTAACGATGGCCGGGACGCTGTTGAAGCTGAAATCACTCGGCTATCGCACTGGCGTGCTTGACATGACTCGGGGGGAAATGGGCACTCGCGGCACGCCCGAGATTCGCGCCAAGGAATCGCTGGACGCCGCGCGCGTTATGGGGTTGGATGCTCGCCTTAATTTGGACCAACCGGACGGTCACGTCGCGATCAATGAAGAGTCGCGGCGCGCGATGGTCCGCGTACTGAGGGCACGCGCACCGCAAGTGTTATTTACCTCGCATTGGGACGATCCGCATCCGGATCATTCCGCGACCTGTCGAATAGTGCGCGAAGCCGCCCGTTTGGCTACCATGCGCCGCTATGATGAACAAGCAGGGATGGCCGCGATCAAAATGCCGGCGATTGCGCACTCGGTCTATTCCCGTCTGACTATTCCATCGTTCGTCGTAGATGTTTCGGAGTTTGCCGAAGGTAAGATGAACGCGATTCGTGCGTACGCATCGCAGTTCTACAGCGCCCAGTCAGAGGAACCGACCACGCGGATCAGCGAGCAGGGATTTCTCAAGGAGATCGAAGATCGGATGCGTTACTACGGCTCGCTGATTGGCGTCGCGGCGGGCGAGGCCTTCTATGTTCGCGAGGCATTGAATGTCGATGATCCGTTTGCGTTGTTAACCCGGCCGATGAATATCTATTCGTAGTTTGTCAGTTGTCAGTTGTTTGTGCTGCTGTTGTCAATTTGATTCAACGCTGAACCACCGAAACCAACAGCAAACCATCAACCTTCATTTCTTCTTCTCTTCCAGCACCGCTTTGGCGATGGCGATCACTGCGCTGGCTCTGGGGGCTTCGCGTTCAAACCCACGCGCCAGTTCGACCGTGCGATTGTAGTCATCCTTCTCGAGTTCGCCAAAGATGCCGGACACATCAAAGTCCTGCACCGTAGAGGTATGTACGGAAGCAATCGCTTTAGTAAAAAAGCTGACCCTGATCGCGCCATCTTCTCCGGTAAAACCTTCGGCAGAGTTTGCCGCTCTGACGGCGTCGTAAGTAGCATCCCAGGTCTTACTACGATCATTAAGGAGCAAAGCATTCGCCACGGCCATTAGTGCGCGCGGCCGGTCGGGATCGGAACCCTCGATACGACGCGCTTCGGCGGCTGCGTCCTCAATCACCGCCAGAGCCTTCTCACGATCGGTCTTCGCCAACAACTTGGCGGCTGAAGCCAGCGCCCAGGCTTTTTGCAGGTGCGTTAACTCGCCGGTGCGAACCAACTCCAAAACCTGTTCGGTCTTTTTCTTGTCAACCGCTCGCATAGTCATGGTGATATCGGTATACGCACGTGTATTCTGACGCAGCTCGCTGTCATCGATCTTGTCAACATAGTCGCGGGCGCGCATGTCGCCATTGTCGGCTCGGATCCTGGCCAACTGAACATAGAGCCCATCACGATCCTCTGACGTCTTGGCATGGTCTAGTCTATCAAGCAGGGCCTTCTCTCGATCGTCGCTGGTCAGCGACGGCCTTATGCCTTCTCGCAAGGTATTATCATCGCGCTGCCGCAGGTCTTCCGGCACAGCCGTGCCGAGTGCTTCCATCTGCGCGCGCAGCGCTTCAGTCATGTCCCTGGGAGCGAATTGTTCGAATAGCGGCAGCAGACGTTTGATCATGAGATATTTGCCCTGCAAGCCCGCCGAGGTCTGATCCTGTCCGGGAGGAGCTTGCGGTCGCAGCAATATCACTGCCGCCATCTGAAAGAAGGCTGTGCGTAATTCGGGCGCAACCAGAGGAGCTTCGGAGTTCCTCGATGATTGCGTGTTAGCGCCGTTGTCGGTGAAGGTTACGAAGACGTGGGGAGTGAAGAGATAAGACGATAGAAGGGAAACCGTGTTCGCATCCGACTGCAAATTGCCTGCGGCCATCGCGAGTGTTCCTGCATATCGACGATCGGCGGCGGCGGCATTTTTCTCACGTAGATAAGAAAGAAAATCGATTCCTTCCCGGGTAATGGTGACCAGGGCGGGATCGGCAAATTGCAGGGCCCGCTCAACATCGGTTCCGAGCAGTTGACTCGCCAGACTCAGCCTTTGGCTGACCCCGTCCGGTGTATTAAACGGATCACCTTTGGTCTTGTCCGCGGCTTCCGTGGCTTCCCGCGCCTTTTCCACTTTGAGTTTGGCCAACATCTCCTCGCCCAGTGCTCGATCGCGTCGGGCGGCGAGACGCAGCACTTCGCTGCGCACATTTGTGGGCCCGCTGTCGGGAATGCTTCCGCCTTTAGCCGGTCGCTTCATATCTATCAGGACCTGGCGCGGGTCACCCTCATCGATAATCTCAGCGGCGTCCCAGGCTTTGCGGAACAGGGTGCGTGCCCTGTCAGGATCAGCATCCCAAAGTACGTCAGCGATCCGCGCCTGGGTCCGCGCGCGCAATCTCTGATCGTTGTAGCTGCCTGCGTCGGCGGCCAATGAAATCAGCAGCGATTGCGCCTGAGATCGGCGTTCCCGCAGAATTCGCTCGGCTTCCGGATCGGCCGCGGTCTTGCCCTTGCCGGCGACTTCCTTAGCCGGCGCGGGTTTGTTGGCTTCATTGGGTTGGGCGACTGCCGTTGCGTACAGGAACAGCGAGCAAAGCAGAATAGGCAGGGTACGACGATTCATGTCTTAACCTCCGGAAGGCTGAGTAGACTAAGAATGCTACGTAAACGCGTAACACGCGCCGGACGTGGGCGAGGTTCCAGAATGTAATGAGCCGAAATTAGAGTTGGATCAGCTTAGCTCTAAACCGCCACAACTTCCATTTCGGGATCGACTTCCTGCTTGAGCATGCCTTCGATCGCCATCAGCGTGCCCGAGAGTGAACTGGGACAACTGCCGCATGCTCCCTGATAGCGAATCTTCAGCGTGTGATCCTGCAGACCGATGATCTCTACATAACCGCCGTCACCCATCAGGGCCGGCCTCACCTTTTCATCGAGGATATTGTTGATCTGCAATAAGCGCGGATCGTCGCTGGTGACCGCCGCGATCGCGCCGCCCAAAGCGCCGGCTCCGGCGGGTGGAGTGGTGGTAACAGATTCCGCGGCGCGGATCGGCACGGCCAGGGTCGGCAATAGTTCATCCCAATCCGCCGGGTCTTCCTTCTCGACGGTGATCATGTTGTCCATGTAGAAAACAGACACGACACTGCCCACCTCGAACAGCGATTTCGCCAGCGCATCGCTCTGGGCCTGATCGGCGGAACCGAACTGCCGGGCGACGCCGTGGGTTACGGGCTCGCGTAGAATAAACTTTACGGCGTTGGGGTTGGGCGTTTCCTGGATATCGTTAATTTTTGGCATTTCTCATAGGCGCCGAAGCTCTCAGAGGAAGCGCGGCGCTGATCCTTCTTAGTGGTGCCCACATTATAGCTCTTTGAAGCCAGAACCCTAATCGCGGTAACCAGACAGCCTCTCTGGAATTTGAGTTCGCAAAAACTCTTGCAGGCAGCGGCTTGGCGGATTATACTCTCCGCCTCACTTGCCCCCTTTTCTCAAAGGTGAGACAAGTTGAGTCGAGGCAGACGATTTGCGAGGGTCGTCTGCCTCTCTTATT
>JAWVEM010000110.1:0-12856 GCA_033856735.1 Blastocatellia bacterium | reverse complement strand
CTCTATCGGCTGCACCGGCCCGACATTACTTTGATGGACTTGCGGATGCCGCAACTGGGCGGCGTCGAAGCGATCACGGCCATTCGAAAAGAGTTTCCGGACGCGCGTCTGATCGTGCTTACCACCTTCGACGGCGATGAAGACATCTATCGTTCATTGCAAGCCGGGGCCCAGGGATATTTGCTCAAAGACATGTTCTTCGAAGAACTGGAAGAGGCGATACGAAAGGTGCATGGCGGGTCGCGGCGTATTCCGACTCAGGTAGCGGAAAGGCTGGCCGAGAGAATGGGCAGTTCGGACCTTACTGGGCGCGAGATCGAGGTGTTGGAACAGATCGTGGGCGGCAACAGCAATAAGGCGATCGCCAGCCGGCTGAATATCAGTGAAGCAACCGTCAAAAGCCACATCAATAATATTCTCAGCAAGCTGGGAGTAAGCGATCGCACTCAAGCCGCTACTACGGCCTTGCAGCGAGGCCTGGTTCACTTGCGCTAGTCGCGTGAGCCAACAAAGAATGAGCCGCAGATAAACACGGATGACACCGATTAGTACTGGAAAACCCGGACAGAACTGGGTCGCTGGCGTCTATTCTGTTCAGCGTTTACCCGATAAATCTGTGACTCGTTCTCCGGCCATCTCCATCTAAAGTTGTAGACAAAAACCCACCACGAGGGTCATGACAGGGACCAAACGTCATGTTACCTTCTCGTTCGTAATCACCAATTTCCCGGTCGCGGGTTCTTTGAATCAGAGGTCTTGGTATTCCTACCTAACTTTGTTGCAAAAGCGAAAGACCCTTGCTTCATGCAGTCGAGCCCGCGACCGGGCACTCAAGCCAAGCAAGTAACATAGTCAGACAGTAAGTCAGGCTTCATTCGATCTGTTTTTTTCCGGACCTCTTAATTCAGTCGTAGTGAGCTTGAAGGAAGTCCTGTATTCGGGCCATTCAATACTCCTTTTGGGATTTTGAGAATGATGCGAGCGAGTGGGCACTTAGTCCTCAGCCACCTGGTTCAGCAGGTGTGCTCCTGTCCGAGATCAGTAACGCGCTCTCGATCTCCTGCCATCGTTTCAAGCCAACCAGAGCCGAGGTGACGAGATCATGGGTTTTCCATTCGTTAGGTACGCTAGAGTCGAAAAATCGTGGCGGCTCTTCCTATTTGCCGGAGTGGTGCAACTCCTGCTGTCTTTGATCGCCTTGCCCGTCTTTGCTCAGAGCAATTACGCGAGCCTCGGCGGTACCGTCTACGATCCCCAGCATCAGGCCATCCCGGGCGCTTCCGTGCAGCTCACTTCAGACAGCACCCACGCGGTTCGGCAAATCGTCAGCAACGATCAGGGTATGTTCCAAGTTACGGGCCTGCTGCCGGACCTTTACAAAGTCACCGTGCAGGCCCCTGGCTTCGCGCTCTTCAACCAATCGGTGCGCCTGGAAGTCGGGCAGCCGACAACGCTTGATGTAGACCTGAAGCTCTCTTCCCTGAATACTACCGTGCAGGTCGAGACGCAAACAGCGAGTGTGTTACGGACGACGGATGCCAGCGTCGGTGAGGTTGTTGAGCAGACCTCGATTCGCAACCTGCCTCTTAATGGGCGGATGTTAGTCGATCTGGTGCTGACAGTTCCGGGCGCGCACGAGAGTCACGGCGCACAGGCCGGCGACATGAGCCCGTTGTACTGGCGGCCGGGACAGCGATCGGCAGTTAGCATCGGCGGCAACCGGCCCAACGCGAACTATTTTCTGCTGGACGGCGCGACCAACACCGATCCTACGTTCAATACTCTTAACCTGAGTCCCTCGCCCGACACTGTCCAGGAATTCAAAGTGCAGACGGGAAGTTATACGGCCGAGATGGGCGGCGCTGGCGGCGGCCAAATCAACATCGTGACGCGAACCGGCACGAACCAGTTTCACGGGACCGGTTACGAGTTTCTCCGCAACAATGTGTTCGACGCCCGCTCGTTTAATCAAATGGACTCGTCGGACCATTTGGTAAGAAACAATTTTGGCGGATCGTTGGGTGGGCCAATCATCCGGAACAAAGCGTTCTTTTTCGCGAACTACGAAGGCCTGCGATTAACTCAGGCCGACACGATGATTGACACGGTGCCGACCCTGGATGAAATCAATGGTGATTTCAGCATGAGCGGCGCTACCATCTACAACCCATTCAGCTCGCACGCAAATCCGAATTTTGATTCGACCAAGCCGCTCAGCCCGAGCAATCCACAGGTCATTCGTGATCCTTTTCCTGGAAACGTAATTCCGACAGGTCTGATCGACAAGAAAGCCCTGATGTTTCTCAGTCAGTATGTTCCAAGACCTAACATGGATATGGGGATGAATGGCTGCGGCATGACGATGATGGGGGTGCCGCTGGTCGTCGGAGCGGGCGCTGACTGCAACAACTATCTCGACGTGCGCAATGAACACCACCGCACCGATCAAGCGACGATCCGGTTCGATCAAAACCTCAAACGTGGCGATAGCCTGTTCGCGCGCTATTCATTCAGCAGTGAAAAAGGTTTCATGCCGCAGAACCTGCCCGGCTTCGGCGCCATCCACAACAACCTTTCGCAAAATGGCACCGTGGGATGGAATCGCGTTTTCAGTCCCAACGTCGTGAACATGGCCAACATCACGGTCTCACGTTTGTCGATGCATCGCACTTCCGAGAACAGCTTATCCAACGACATTGTTTCTCAACTGGGAATTACCGGAGTCGGCTTTGGCGGTCAGGGCGCTTACGGCGCGCCGTGGTTCAACGTGCAGGGTTACTCCGGCATGGGCGACACTTATATCGCAACGCCGATGCACGCCTGGGATACGATCCTGGAAGCACGAGACACTTTGAGCTGGCAGAAGGGCCGGCATAGCCTCAAGTTCGGCGGAAGCTATCGCAATTTTATTTGGCCGATGTGGGGGTTCTTCCAGAACCGGGGCTACTATCAGTTCACTAATGGTTTTACCACTCAAACAGCCACGAACGATGGAACGGGATCTGCACTCGCGAGTTTTTTGCTCGGTCTGCCGGCAGTAAAGCAGCGGCAGGCGGGTGTTCCGCAGATGCAACTGCGACAGTGGTACGCGGATGCGTTTGCCCAGGACAGCTTTCAACTGAGTCGTAACACGACAATCCAGATCGGGATGCGCTATGAATACATGAGCCCGCTAAAGGACATCCGTTACGCGAATACGAATCTTGTCTTCAAGGACGGTGTGCCCTTTGTCTTCATCGGCGGCCAGCAGGGCTTTCCGGAAGGCTTGAACAATTCCAACAAGCTGAACTTTGCTCCCCGCGCAGGCATCTCGCACAGCATTCCCAGCCTCGGACTGGTTTTCCACGCGGCCTTTGGTATTTTCTTTACACCCGTGGACATGAATACCTGGTGTAACCAGCGTCACAATGTCCCTTATGTTTTTCCCGAGACGCAGCAGAGCGATAACTTCACTCCGGCGGCCGGCATCGTCGCGAGTCATTTCAATTTTGCGCCGGCAGTCCTGGGCACGACTACGGTCAGCTTTGCTGCTTTCGAGCTCAACGCGAAACCACAATACATCGAGCAGTGGAGCGGTTCCGTAGAAAAGAGTTTGGGCTCTGCGACTACTTTGGAAATCGGGTATCTCGGATCGCACGGAGTGCATCTGCAAAGATCGCAACTGATCAATAACGCTGCTCCCGGACCGGGGGCGATAGGACCGCGCCGGCCCTTCAAGACTTTGAGTTTTCTGCCGGGCATGGTCTTACCCACCGACATCACCATAGCCAATACGACTTTCCCGGTAAGCGGCATTAACCTTTTGGAGAATTCCGCGCAAAGCTGGTACGACGCAGGCTATGTCAATCTCCGGCGACGCTTTGCTCGCGGCTGGACCTTGCTGGCGAACTACACCTTTGCGAAAAACCTCAGCGACGCCCCGGATTTCCGCTCGCCGATGTTCGAGTCGGCCGCGCCGCAAAATAATTCCAACCTCAGCGCTGAGAAGGGTCCAGCGTGTGACATCCGCCATCGCTTCGCGCTGAGCACCGTCTATAATATTCCCTCGTGGGGTAAGACTGGCTTCCTGAGTAAAGTTACGAAGGATTGGCGGCTGTCGGCCATATTCCAGGCGCAAAGCGGATTTCCTTTTACTATTTCGGTGTTCGGCGATACCGCGAACGCGGGCACGCTGCTCGGTGAAAACCCGATTCGCGCCAATTACACCGGTCAAGCAGTCTTCGGTCCCGGCACACATACGGCCGCAAGTTGGTTTAATACCGCAGCCTTCGCGACACCCGCGGCCTTCACTTTCGGAAACGTGGGACGAAACTCGGTCTATGGTCCCGGCAGGCAGACTCTCGACCTGGCTTTGCAAAGGGAGTTTGGCATTACTGAAAACGTAAAATTCCAGCTTCGCGCGGAGGCCTTCAACGCTCTCAACCATACGAACCTGGGGACGCCTAATCGCTTCGTTAATACACCCCAGTTCGGCACCATCACGGAAGCCGCGACGCCAGGTCGCGAGATTCAGTTAGGCGTTCGGCTGTCGTTTTAGGTCTTCCCATCTCTCTGAAGCAGCTTGGATCACCCGAACGCACCTTGGGCTCTTGAGGGCGGACATTTTCCGGTGGAGGTTATCCGGCTGCCAGTCTCTGCCTTTCTGGAAGTAACTGCTCAACAGATTAACTGAGAAATATCTCGCTTGCTATTTTCTCTCCTCACTGGGGATCGAAGAGTAGGGGTGGGATTGGCTCTAAATGCATCCCGTTACCCCGGAGCCAAATGAGCAACAATCTCGTAAAGCCAGGCGATTGCATGGTTTTCTGCTTATATCAGTCACGACCAGATTTCGAAATTCATTAGGATGTTAAGTGTTGCTAGCCAACGGTTTTGATAGAGTATGCAAGATTTCTGTTGACGACTGGCTGCGGCTGTGATAAAAGCGGTGCGCACTACCAAACTCTCAGCCCTCAGGAGGATAATTAAAATGAAAAGAACCTTCAAGTACGCGCTTAGCGCGGTTGCCGCAATGGTCTTGTCTTTGACGCTTGCGGGCGTTGCAGCGGCCCAATGCACCCTCGAAACAAGTGATGCGTACACTTGTTACGTCACCGGGCAGGACGCGAATTACTGCTACTACACCTGCTACTGCAAAACAAATAGGTCGGACTGTATTGATGCCTTAATCAATGATGGTTTCACAATTATGTAAGGAAGACCGGGGGCGTTTCGGTAAACCGTTTCGGATCTTGGTTACCTTGCACGAATATGTGGGTTGAATCACGGGGCGATAGTGGCGTTGGCTGCTGTCGCCCCGATTCAAGATCTGAAATTTCATGCCGAGTAAAGGGGGGGCGATTTGGCGCGAGTGGGAACCTTAACTTCGCTTTTCATAATTCTACTTTCCTTGGCTGCCTTCAGCGGGCAAACTCAGGGCCAGCAGAGCAGAGTTGATCCACGCACGATATCACCTAACCAAGCCGCACCGGACTTATATTCAGACAAGCTGTCGCTGAAAATTACGCTGATGAATCTGCCGGGTGCGAAGCAAGCGGCGAGCTACTGGCAAGCCGAATACAAAGTGTACTTCGTTGCTGAGGCGGATTTTGAAAAAATAGTTCGGCAATTGCGCAAGGAAGGAAAAAACCGGGACTTGAAACCGGAATACTTTCCAAACAAAACACTGCTGGCTGAAGGAAGTGTGAACAAGAACAAGTTGACTACGCTTCAGGAGCGGACCTTTGTTCGGGACGGCATCGAGTTCAAGCGTAAGATACCTGCAGCACAGCAAACATCATTTTCCAGTATCCTCAGTTTTTACTCTGTCAAGATTTACGATAGTGAACTAAAGAAGAGCATCTACCGCTCGGACGTGTTCATCGTGCCTCCGTTTGACGACGACTCGAGCGACAGAAGCACTTTCCAGCCGCGCTCATATGTCTATCTCAATTTTTATGTCGCCACTGACGGTTCTCTCAACACGTCTAATCGGAAGAGTGCCAGTGAGACTACCGAGTGGAAGCCATACTAAAACGAAGCTCAATGTTACACCAGGCTCCATATGACCACTCCTAGCCAATCACCTGAGGCCAACAGCTCTGGATCCGACGATCCTGGCGCCAAGCCTGCGGAAAACCAACGAAGTCCAAAACTGTTTTGGATCATCAGTCTGGCTGTTCTTTTTGTGGTAGTCTTCTGTGGTGGATTTGTCTTCTTCTACCTTCGCCACCAGCAGAAGCCGGCTACGCAGGGCACTTCGGCTAAGACACCTCACCCGCTTCCCGAAGGTAAGTTGATTGACGAGTTCAATCAACAGATGCCCGACTCTCAATTAAGGCATGGGAGGCTTTTTCTGGTGTTCATTACTCCGTCGTGCGATGCGTGCATGAAAGAGTCGCAGTTTCTGAGCACGGTTATCGGAAAATACAATAAGATACCGTTCTACGGAGTGATCTCATTTGGCGACAAGGATGTGGTTCTACGCGAGGCAAAAGACAAGTTCCCGTTCAAGGTCTTCTATGACGATCACGTCCAAATTGCCGGACCTTTGGGCATAAATCGCGTGCCGGTCAAGCTGTATGTTGAGGACGGAGTGATCAAGAAAGCCTGGGGCGGCGCGACGGTCGACGACCAGGCGAAAGCCGATTTCATTAAGTGGGTCGATGATCTTCACTGACCTCGAGTGCCATTGTTTTTGAAAGTTATGCGAGACAATACCATTCGCCTGGTTCTGCTGGTTGCGCTTTTCACAATCGGACCGCTAGCGCGGGCCCGTTTTTCGCCCCCGCAACAGGACAAGACCAAAGAAACGAAAACGTCGGCTGAAGCGGAACTGCAAAAACAGCGGCAGCAGCAGCAGGTTTCGAGAATCCTCGCCGTATTACGCACTACTGGTGATGGAGCTAGAGACTGGAACGAAGTGGCCGCGGCGAGTAGGACCCAGGCTCAAATTGCCGATCTGATGTGGGACTTCGATGCGGTAGCAGGGCGCTATTACTTGATCAAGGGATGGGAATCGGCGCGGCGCGTTGACTACCCACAGCAGCAGGAACGATCAGCCTTCCGAAACACGTCCCCGCGGACCGACGCTGCGCGCGAAGTGATGCTGGTGGCCAGAAAACGAGCACCCGATCTCGCCAGGAAATGGCTCGATCAGATGGTGAACGATGTCGATTCGGATCGAACCAACGAAAAACGGGGCGCCTTTGATGACCGGACCACCCGAAGTACGGTTTTGCTCCAGATGGCAATACAGATCGTAAGCCAGAATCCGGAAGCCGCTGCTGATATGGCGATGGAGAGTCTCAGTGATGGCGTCTCTTTTGGCTTTCAAGAAGTTCTGCTCAGGATTCAGGAGCAGAATTTTGGACTGGCCCAGAGAGTTTTTCGGGCTGCGCTTGCCAGACTTCGAACGGTAGGTATGCTGGATCCCAACGAACTGCTGATCCTGAATGCGTATCTGTACACGCCTGGGCGCACCATGGCAACCAACACCGGCGATAATCCAAACAAAATTCAAATGGCTGTAGGTCTGAACCAGCCTCGGATCACCGCAGCGGCGCAGCTAGATCCTGCGCTTGCAGTCGAGTTCCTGAATGTCGCCGCGGATTTACTTCTCGCGGCCCCGGCGCCGTCGACTACAGGGGATCCGCAGTTGACGAGCCGGGCGCAAATCTCAGCTATAACGTTATTGATTGCCAAGGTCGCTCAAGTCTCTCCGGAAAAAGCAGCGCTGCTTGCTCAGCGCCTGCAAGCGTTCAACGCTGAAGCGCAGTTTACATCGGAGCCGGCGAAAGCTCCTGAGGGAGAAGTCGAGACACGTCGGGGTGAGACCGCCAGCGAGTACAACGAGCGGCGGGTGGACAATTTGGAGAAGATTGCGGAAGAGGAAAAGACGACGCTGGGCCGCGATATCGCATACGCTAAAGCTGCATTAGCGACTACAGTTGATAGACATCAAAGAGGATGGGACATCGCTGGAAAGATCGACGATGATCGGCTTCGGGAAAACGTTCGAAATAGCATCGTGTATCGAGCTGCCCTGCACTTCTCGAGCAAGAATGATCTTGATCGGGCCTACGACCTGGCCGCGAAGAACACAGATGTCGTCCAAAGGGCTGCCAGTCTGGTGGTTGGCGCCTACTCGTTAATAAAGGCGAAAGATACTATTCGCGCTGCTCAATGGCTCCAGGAAGCGCGGACGTTGCTCAGAAAGACTGAACCCGAGGAGAGTTCGGTACGAGTCGCGTTTGGAATCGTCTCGGCCTATGCAAAGTTCGACAGCCTCGTATCGTTCGACGCTCTGTCAGAAGCAGTTCGGATGATGAACAAAACAAAGTTAACGCCTGGAGATCCAGATCGAGTTCCCTTGTTGCGAAGGTTTTCCGGACTTGAAATGCCTGACTTTACTTATGGTACTGCTGGATTCAGTTTGAAGGCCGCCATCGGGGCATTCGGACCGAAGGATTTTGAAGTCGTGCTTGACGTCATTAACAAGATCACTCTGCCCGATCTTCGCGGAGTGGCAACGGTAGAGCTCTGCCGGAAATATCTCACATCTGCCGCGCCTGTGCCGGCGAGCTGACCCGGTTGTACTTCTCCCACGGCATCCAGGCTCTACGCGCGCTGAGTAAAGTCCCTTAGAAAAAACATCGGCCGCTAATACGCAGTCGGATTGTGCAAAATGCTTTGTAATGTTGGCGTCCCGTACGGGAGTCGAACCCGTGTCGCCGCCGTGAAAGAGAAGCGACCTATTGTAATTCAACGGAACTTAGCGGCATGGATAGCACTTTACCGCAGTTCAAGGACTCACGGGAATCGTTATTGGACGCTTAATGGACGCGCGCTTGCCATGCAAGGGTCGGCCATTTGTTACGCGAACTTTAGAAACAGGACACAAGTCCAGATCAAAACAAGTCAGCTTGATCGTAGCATTGCCAAACTCAGGCAGCCGAGCCGGCATGGATACCTATCCGAGCGAAAGTTGCCTGAGCGCGCTGCGGTGATCCCCAATCGCTCCATCCCACTTCGCTGACAGCGAGCACAGCCAATTTCTCAGGACACTTCGTAAGCACATCGCGGGAGAAATTTGTTGGCGTCAAATTGGAATAGAGGGCGCGGATGCTCGATTCCTCCCGTGCGGTAGTAAGGTCAGAGAAGACATTAGCGAAGTTGTCGTAGAGGAAAGTTATTGCTTCTTGAGTCATGCGGAGAAGAGCTTGCGCGCGGCCTACCATCACAAAGCTATTCCACAAGCAGCCTTCTGCCATGAGTTTTGCCGCCAAGACGTGGGATGGTTTCTCCCAAAATCGCCGCACTCGGTAGAGTGAAAATGAGCCCTTGTTTGAAATCAGCCGGTCGGGCTCAATCCAGCCATACTCCACTTCGGGATTTTCTGGGGCCATACCCAGGAGAGTAATCAAGCGCGGGTTCAGGTCCGCACTCTCGAACGCAGAAGCAACATGGGCCATAAATCGTTCCTCATCAAAGAAGTAGTGATCTGAAGGAAAGAAAGCTACGGTAGCTGTCGGGGCCACAGCGGCGAGACGCAATAAGCTATAAAGAATAGCTGGAGCTGTTCCCTTATTGGCAGGTTGCTCGATAAGCCGATCGGCGGGCACATCAGATAACAAGCTGGTATAGAAAGGCTCGTGCGCTTTGGTTACCACTATTAGTGTTTGACTGGGCGGGACCGAGAAGGCGACGCGCCGTCTGGTCTGTTCCAACAGAGTCTCACCATCGAGAAATGAGCAAAACTGCTTCGGCCGTTCATCACCGGCAATCAGCCTGGTTAGTGGACGAAGCCGCTCGCCGTCACCTCCGGCCAGAATTACAGCCCAGCGATTCGTCGTCTCTGACTCAAATGAGTCCACGTCACGATCTGAGTTTCTGGGTGATATCCGGTGTTCATTCGAATAGCTGGTCATGGTTCCCCCCCTTGCATACGAATTGGCTTCAGCAGCCCTATCTATCCTGTGCGCCGATCATGCCTGGTCGAGCGCTTCCTCCGCCTCGACCTAATTGTCCCGTTGGATTAAACGAGCCGTGCTGCTAACTCTGTGCGTTCCTGAGCTCGCGCAGGGCTCGCAACCAATCGTCCTGGTCATGACCATTAACTTCTCCGCGCGCCAGGTAAAGTTCGTACGCGCGGCGCTCGATTTCTTCTCTCGCCGGTTCGTTGAGGCCAGCGGTCTGGTCGTCTAGAGTTTCACCAGCCTCTGCCCTGCTAATAATCTTCGCTCTGACTGTTTTGGCTGTTGACATAAATTCTTCCTTCCTTGAAGTTTTCTTATCTTTAGTGCTCTCTAGGTGACGGCGACTTGAAAATCCCGTCCTTCCCACCGATCTTCCCTTGGCCAATAGAAGGTGAAGCGGAGCGGCGCGCGCTGCTCCTTCGAAACGTCGACATCGACAAACTCGATCTCGACTTGGGTTTGCGTCGAAGGCGAATCGTGAACCTCTCGCCACTCGTCATTTGTCCAGCGCAGCACGAAGCTGCCTGCAGCCTGAACGCGCAATGTCGTACCCGCGTTAATGGAACGAGTTTGCCGGTTGAATTTCCAGATCTCCAGCGGTCGGCAGTTTCTCGGTTTTAGATAGCGATCCGCGACTGCCGGGATCAGATCGAACACCTGTCCCTCGCTTACAGACCTCAGCAGCTTGATGTACTCGGCGTGGGCCCACATCAGCGGCATCGCCGCACCGGTCGGACGACCGAACTTCATGTGACCATCGGGACTATCAGGCTGGTCCCATATCTGTTCGGCCAGCAACCCTGTTGGATCGGCGAATGCCTCCAATGCCTTGATATAAATTTTCGGATGACGTGCGGCAGCCAACTCATAATGTCCGCGTTCCCCCGTCAACAGCGGCCACGCGCGCCCGACGCCGGTTCCCTGGTAGGCACTACCATCTTCTTTTTGGCCATAGCCATCATGGTTGTACCGGCGCCAGCATGGTCCAAAAGGCGTCTCTACTTTCAGCACGGCGTCGACCACCTTCAAAGAATCTTCGATCAGAGGATCGCCTGCTTTGCGAATGCCGTAGCGAACCAATTCAAGAAATCCGGCGTCAACAATATCCTTGGCGGGAAGCTCCGTTTGCGCGAGCCGCGGGCGATTGCGAATCGCTAAGACGCCTCGATTCGGATCTTCGTCCGGGTGCGGGTTTCCAATCTCCACCGGGTTGATGCGAATGAAGTGACGACTAATGCCTGGCACAAGCATCCCTTCAGTGGTTACGGTCCACGCTTCGATATGGCACTCAAGAAAGTCGGCATAGTCCTGGATGAATTGCGCCGTCGCCTCGTCGCTACGTTCGCGGGCAAAGCTTGCAGCACAAGTTAGCGCGGCAATGTTCGAGGCCAGAGTCGAAGGCGAGTAGCCGCTGTTCTCTTCCCAGCGTTCCTGCGGGGTGGCTGGCCCTTCGTGAATCAGGTAACGCGCGGCGCGCAACACCATTGGGTACGGATCGAAATTGTGCAGCGCACCAGCTTCGTGCAGACGCCACGCAAGGATAATGGGGAAGGCGACTTCATCGAGCTGGATGCCACGCCAATAAGCTTCACCATTGATCCAAAAGTTCTGGTAGAAGCCACCTTCTTTTTGCTGTGTGTTCGCCAGATAAACGAGTGCGCGTCGGGGCGTTTCCCTGTTGCCCGCCGCCAGCAAACCCATCGCGCTGTTGCACATATCGCGGGTCCAAACCAAGTGGTAACCGCCGATGTCCTCATCACCTTTCACGTCGCCCCAGGGAATACTGAGCGAAGCGATGATCGCACCCTGATATTGTTTGTCTTCATGCGCTAACAGGAGGCTGCGACTGGTGTGGTAAAGTCTGCCGCCATCACCCGCTGCACTTTCAAGTGGCACTATCCGCTTACTTGCTCGATCCCACTGCTCGATAAACCGCTCCCTCTGCCGGTCGAAAGGCACATCAAGCGATTGCAGCAGCGTGGTTGTTGCGCTGTGAAAGCTGTCACCAAACGCGAGGCCGAGAGTAAATTCATAGCCCATACTCAAATCCAACTGTCCAGTCAGCGCGATGTTTCCATCTGCCGCAAAAGGGAACTGCCAATCCATCTGGAGGTTGTCCATCAGATCGGTCCAGCCGTCGCTGCGACCCACATATCCGCATGAACTCGTCAGAAGAGGCGCCGTAGCACCGAGAGCCAGCCATGTTTTCCCTTTGTGAGCGGCGAGAACCTTTTGTCCTGCAACCTCTCTAGCGAAGCCGTTGTTATTCCAGCCACCAACCTCGAGATGTGGTGCGAGCAGGACGTAGAGCTTCAACTGGGACAGAAAACCCTGGTCTCCCTCTATCCTGGTGTGAATGAGCACTCCGTCCTGATGAGGGTCACCGATCACTTCTTTGACGATCCGGTAACGGGCTTCGGGATCTGTATTTGTTACACGGAAGCCGAGCGCGTGGGGAGCGAGACTCTCGATCTCGGATCGGAGGTGACGCTTCTCTTCATGGACGAACGTCTTGCCGTCAGAAATGAGAAACTGTAGGTCACGGATCTGCGGCCGGTCGATTGTCGGATAATAAATCTCGTTGAGTATTCCTGAAGAAAGGCTATACCAAACACGACTTGAGGCTGCGTAAGCGGTGCCCACACCATCTTTGGCGCTTCTGGTCCAGCGAGGCTCAATACCAGGATGCCCGAACGCCGATTGTTGATTGTTTTCCTTCATCGAACTTGCCATAGCATCCCGAAGTCGCTTATTCAATTCCGAGAGGGGTTGTTGGTGACAACTGGCGGACCAGTCGTGGCGAGCGCTTGCCGATGATCTGCCGAACCTGTTTAGCTCCTTAGCTGAATTCGAGCTCGCTGAGTTCAATCGAAACCACTACCGGAGTCAAACGAGATGAA
>JAWVEM010000109.1:0-10964 GCA_033856735.1 Blastocatellia bacterium | reverse complement strand
GCGAGACCAAACAAGTAACGGACGGTCTGGCCGACGCGGTTTGGCCCGTGTGGGACGCGAGCGGGAAGTATCTATGGTTTCTGGCCTCGACCGATTTTGGTTTGCGCTCGCAATGGCTCGACATGACCTCTTACGATCACGACGAGAATTTCGGGCTTTACCTGGCTGTGCTCAAGAAAACCGATTCCAGTCCGCTGCTTCCGGAAAGCGACGAAGATCGCGGTGTCGGTACTGGCCGCCGGACCATACCGGGCGCGTGCGTGGGCGACAGCGGAACAGGGGGAGCCGCCGATGCAACTGCCGGCGAACCGCCGGCGCAAACTCCGCGCGGCCCGCGCCAACCGGTGAGCGTGCAGATCGACTTTGACGGATTGCGCCAGCGCATTATTTCGGTTCCGAGTGTGCCTGAGCGTCAGTATTCCGACTTGCAATCCGGCGTCGACGGTTCGGTTTACTACCTTGAGCCGCCGGCGCGCGGACAAGGCGGTGGTGGTGTTGGGGGTGGCGCCGGTGCGGGCAATGAATTGGTCCGCTATCGGCTCTGCGATCGGAAACCCGCTACTTTTACGAGTGGCGTTTTGGCTTATGAAGTCAGCGCGGATGGTCACAAGCTCGTCTATCGCGCGGCCGGCGGCGGTGTTGGCGGACGTGGACCAGTCGCCGCGGGCGGCCCGCCTCCAACTCCATCACTCTTCATTGTGGACGCGGATCGAATTCCACCACAGCCGGGCGTGGGCCGGCTCAACGTCAACCTCCGTATGTACCTCGATCCGAAGGAAGAATTCAAACAGATCTTCAACGAAGGCTGGCGCAATCAACGTGATTATCTCTACGTGCCCAATATGCACGGGACGGATTGGGCCAGGGACAAGGAGATGTACGGAGCCATGCTGCCGTACGTAATGCATCGCGCTGACTTGAATTATTTGCTGGACATGATGGGCTCTGAGATTGCAATCGGTCACTCTTACGTGCGCGGCGGCGACATGCCTGAAGTGCCGCCATCGCCAGGGGGATTACTGGGCGCCGACTTCGCTATTGAAAGTGGGCGTTACAAAGTCACGCGCATTTATGACAACGAAAGTTGGAATCCGGATCTGCGTTCGCCGCTGTCGTCGCCAGGCGCGAATGTCAACGTGGGCGATTACATACTGGCCATCAACGGCATTGAATTGAAAGCGCCCGACAACATCTATCGCTTGCTCGACGGCACAGCAAATCGACAGACTTCGCTGACTGTTAACGACAAGCCGTCGATGGAGGGTGCGCGTCACGTAACGGTCGTACCGGTGGCGAGCGAACAAGCCCTGCGCACGCGCGCGTGGGTCGAAGCCAATCGGCGGCAGGTCGAGAAACTCTCGGACGGCCAACTCGCTTACGTCTACCTGCCGAACACCGGCCAGCCCGGCTACAGCAGCTTTAATCGCTATTACTTTTCTCAGCAGGACAAGAAAGGCGCGATCATCGACGAACGTTTCAACGGCGGAGGCTCGGCGGCCGACTATATCATCGACGTGCTGCAGCGCGATTTTGACGGCTACTTCAACAACGTGGCCGGCGATCGCTATCCGTTCACCAGTCCGGCCGCCGGCATCTGGGGTCCGAAGGTAATGATCATTAACGAGATGGCCGGGTCCGGCGGCGACCTGATGCCTTACATGTTCAGGTATCGAAAGATCGGATTGTTGGTCGGCAAACGGACCTGGGGCGGGCTGGTGCACACGGCCGACACGCCAACCTTTGTTGATGGCGGCTCAATGATCGCGCCGCGCGGCGGGTTCTTCACGCGCGACGGTCACTGGGCAGTAGAGAACGAAGGGGTCGCGCCCGATGTTGAGGTCGAGAACTGGCCCAAAGACGTCATTGCCGGTCGCGATCCACAACTCGAGCGGGCGGTGACTGAAGCGATGCGCATGTTAAAGGAACGTCCGGTTGATCGAGCCACCAAAGAACCACCGTCCCCGGTCTGGGGCGTGCGGCCGAAACGCTGAGACGGTTGGAAGGACCGTCCCTTATTAATATGGCTAATTCTGGCGATCAAGCATACAATGCGGCGCTGATACGGCTTTCTACCTTAGACTACTCACTCAAAAAGGAGTTCCCCCGATGCCTTTCAGATTCCGTTCACAGTCGCTTTTACTCTTTATGCTTTTGGCCGGCGTAATACTCGCGACCGGTAGAGTTGCCGCGGCGCCCGTGCTGCCAAATCCGGTGCTTTACTTAACCGGCACCGAAGCGTTTCAGACGGGCGGTAAGCAATTCATTCGCTATCGCTACGATGTGCTCAACAAAGCGGATTACCCGGATGCAATGTTTGCTTCAGCACCGGCGCTGCCGCCGTGCGGACTGAATACCAAGTCATCCCGCACCTGGGTCGATATCTTTGATCAGCGCGGAAAGCGTCTCTATGGTTTTTGCGCCATCAACAAAGCGAGCGACCTTAACATTCTCTGGTTTGCGCTGGAAGAAGGCGTGGTGCCTCCCAGTTACATCTATATCGAAATGAATGATCGCCAGACGAATACGAAGTACAAATCGAATCTGGCTGACACGACACCATAATGCATTCCGGTGCGTGAGCCTCATCCGAAGAGAATCCATACCGCGGCACGATGCCGATCAGCGATGAGTTCCTGATAATGAAGTTGGTTTATGCAACGGGCGTGATATTCAATTTCGATGGCCGTCTCGCATCTCCCAACCATAATCGGAAGGCCGGAACATGAAAGTCGGTGACACGGTTTCCTGGGAGCGAACCTTTACCGAAGACGACATTCGCGTCTTCAATAAAATCTCAGGTGATGAAGGCGTGCATCATGTTACACCTGATCAGCAGGGCCGGCTGATGGTGCATGGCCTGCTGACCGCGACCTTGCCCACGAAGATCGGTGGCGACCTGAACTTCATTGCGCGGGAGCTGAGATTTCAATTTCACCGCCCGGTGTTCGGCGGCGACACAATCCGATGTGACGTAACCATCGCGGAGTTCGAGCCGGGCGAGCAGTATACAAATGTGCGGACCGACTTTGTGTGCCGTAATCAGCAGGGCAAAGAAGTGATGAGCGGGTACGCGGAGGGGATCGTCCGGTAATGCGATGCGATGTCGCGCGCCGGCGAAAGCGCTGACAAGTCAGCGCACTCCACAAATCAAAGCGCGTGAGAGCTTGAACACTCTCACGCGCTTTTTTCCCTGCTGCTACCGCCGCGATTTCCTTAAAGCAGTTTGACGGTTACCGACTTGGTCAAAGGGTTAACGGTGATCTGCATGACCCTTGTGCTCACGGGCAGCGTCAGTCCCGAACTCGGGGAGCTGCCGGATGGACTGGAGCCGGCTGGCGCGGCGGCCCCGCCGACGGATGAACCGCCGGCCGCGTCAGACAAATATCCTTTAACCATCACTGTCAAGGTAAACAGTTCCGCAGCCGGGTTATTGAATTGTAATTGGCGGGCCGCAGTGCTTTCACCGGGCGAAAGCTGCTGATCCACGCCCACCTGCGAAGTGTAGTCAAAAGTCGCCGGCGAGCTGACACCATTACCTCCGTCATCCGCGTTCTTCACCCGCACGGTTCCGCTATGCGAATTGATTCCTGTGATCACGAATTTAAGAGGTGCGAAAACACCCGTGCTCGTGGAGGTGTTTCTGAGGATCTGATCAAACTGCCAGACACTTCCAGAGGAAGTCAGCGTCCCATCCACGATTTTGCCTTCGATCAGCGAGGTAACATCAGCCGCCGTGCGTCGATCAACTACTACAGTTTTCACCGCGCTGACAGGGCCGGGCATCGCTCCGTTCTCGACCGTGTACAAGCCGCGCACGCGATAGTTGAAAGTGCCATTGCCGCGCCCGGCTATGTCATACACAGTTTGCGAGGAGGGCATATCTGCCAGCACGGCCCACGAGGTTCCGTTGTCGTTCGACTCTTCGAGCCGGAACTTTGCCGGAGCGTTCGTGCCCGTGGCGGCAAACGTCAGTTGATAGGCGCCGTCAATATCGGTTGCCGGGTTGCCGCTGAACTCAGTATTGCCGGCATTGTTTAAGGTAGGTGCGAACATCGCGACCGTCGGAGCGATGGCGCGATATTGGAATGGCATGCGCAGAGTTTGGCCGCCATCCGTGCGCGTCGCGGTGACGTACCATTCGATCTGGGTCGGGTCCGCCGGCACTGCTTCGCCGTTGACTGTAATGTTCACCTTGAAGTTGGCGCTGCTGTTCGCCGGCACTTCTACCTGTGAGATCGAATTCCCTCCTGCATCCGTGAAGCTAACGGACACGCCTGTCGGCAAATTGCGCACGACGCTCGAGCTTAATTGGTAGACACCGCCGCCGCCGCCGTTCGTAACGTCTGCGATTGTCACGGTCTGTGTCTTGGTGCTCGTGCCGATTACACCCGCCATAGGTACAGGACCAAAGCTCCAGCTCGCAAGAAAATCGGGATTACCCGGCGAGCTGCCGCACAGAGGCGAAGGACTGCCGCCGTAGTTTGGACAAAGGTTATTGGGCCGCACTGTCGGCGCCGAACTGATTTGAGAGAAGGCCCCAACGCCCATCATTGCCTTGGCGTTCGCCGCGGCGTAAGCGTCTACAAGGCCCGCGCCCTGACGGTTAAGCGAGTTCGCGCTGTCCGCGATGGGTGTCCCATCCCCCTGGCGCAGATTGGTCGCCGTGTTCATGAGCGCCGCGCGGATCATCGACGGCGTCCAACCTGGATTCTTCTGCTTGACCAGCGCCACCACGCCGGCAGTCATCGGCGTGGCCATCGACGTGCCCGAAGCCGAAATGTATCCGGTTGGATCGAACATGGTCGCGGTGTTGGTTTCGGCGCCACCTACTCTTACCGTTGCAGAAAGTATATTGACACCGGGCGCGGTCACGTCCGGCTTGATCTGCCCAAAGCCGCCCACCGGACCCTTCGAGCTGAAGTCGGCCATGGCCGGGTCAAACAGCAATGCCTTGTTAAGACGAATCGGGTTGATTGAGATGGCGCCCACCGCCGTCGAACCAATGGCCGCTTGCAAATACTCGCCGTTCGCTTTCGAAATGCCGACCACCGGCACGGTAGACTTGCGTACGGTCGCAGCCGTAAGTTCGCCGTCCACGTTGTTGTAGATCACGACGGCGATAGCTCCCTTGGCCACCGCGAAAGCAGCCTTGTTCGAGAAGAGCCCGGTGCCGGCTGATACCGGCGACGCAGCGGGCGTGTTTACCGAACCGCCGCGTACGATCAAAGCGATCTTGCCGCTCACTGAGTCGGGAACCTGATCCGGGGTTTCGGCGACGCCGCAATAGACATAGTTGCTGGTAATGTCGTTTGTGATCGCCGCGCCACCGTCCAGCGTAAATGCTTTCATCCCCGTGCGATTGCCGCCGCCGACTTCGTCGAGCTTGTTTGGCGCTGACCCGGGATCGAGAGTCGCGCCGATGGTAAGCACGCGCCGTCCGGCGCCCGGTGATCCGATCGTTGCTTCTCCGGTTGGGTTCGTCGGTGTGGGCGCGCCGCTGTTCCCGGCCGCCGCGACCACCGTCGTGCCGGCCAGCGTTGCGTTGTCGCAGGCCACTGACGTCGGATAGTTCGGGTCGTTACTTGTGTTGCCTAAACTCAAATTGATCACTTGCGCCACGGGCTTTGGATAGCCGGCAAGTGTAAACGGCTGGACAGCATCCTCGATCGCCATGATGATCGAAGAAGAAACGCCCGTGCCGGCGGTAGAGAGGACTTTATAGCCCATCAGTTTTGCCTGGGGAGCGACGCCGTGGATAGCGACGTCGTCAGCAGTCAGCGGTAGTCCATCAGGTCCTGGCGCCATTGCCAGATAGCCGGCCGAAATGCCGGACACGTGCGTGCCGTGACCAAAGTCATCCTGCACCGCACCCGCCGTCAGATTCAGGTAATAGGGAACTTTGGGATTCGAATTGACCGCGGCCACCGACGGCCCCACGCCGAAACGCGGCGGCGTCGGATCACCGCCAAACATTGGATGTGTCCAGTCGATGCCGGTGTCGATGATGGCGATGTAGATTCCTTCTCCATGCACGCCACCTGTATTGAGCGAGTCGCCCATATGGACCTGCGGCGGATCGCCGTAGAGCGAGGGAGCGCGCACGTACTTCACCGCGTTGTCGAGCTGCATGGTGATTTGCTCGTCGTTGTGTACTGACTTAACTGCGCTCATCCCTTCGATAGTCTTAATTGCCGCTGCCGGTACCGCGACCGTCAGGCCGTTGAAAACGTAGTTGTAGCGAAACTGAATATTGGTAACTTCGCCGTTCGTTCCATTGGGCGCGTTAACGCTCACCAGATTGAATGGGATACCCGCCGCGCTGAGCTGATTCAAAAACTGATTCTGTTCGGCGATGAGTTGTTGACGATAAGCCAGGGGATCGAAGTTCAGGCCTCTGGCCTCAGCCAATGCTTTGGCGACGACCACAGGATCGGACTTCAGTTCAACGATTACCGGCTGCGGCGCCGCGATCGTATGCACGACAAGATTGCCGGTCACCAGCAATGCTGCTATCAACAGCGCGACGGCAACACTCACTACGGAAGTTTTCATTAAACGGCTTTGCGACATGGCTCGAGCTCCTCTCATATTTCGGTCCGGGATTCTTTGCGCGCTTGATGCACGCATAGCACGATGTTCCCAGTATCCGGATCAGGGTTGAGAGAAACTTGAGACAGACGTGTCCTCGAGAGATCGTAGATTTCCCAGGAAAAACCGTTGGATTTTAAGGACTTGAGGAAAACTTGAGATAGCATAGATCGAGAGCGCGGCCTAAAAAAGCACCGCGCCCTCATCTTGTCCCGGAGCTGAGTTACCTACGGCTCCGAAGATTTAGTTGCCGCTTCCGGTCTGTTTTTTGTTAGGCATGGGGCACGAATCGCCCTTGCAACAACATCCGGCCGCGCCCTCCTTGCCGGCGCAACAAGCGTGAGCATTCTTACCACGCCTCTTCTTCTTGCAACAGGACATGTTTTTGTCGCCCGCTTTGCAACAGTCCTTCAAGTCGCAACACGCTTCAGAGCTCTGGTTGGTGTTCTGTCCCGAGTTAAGCGTTAGAGCGGATGCGGAAACAGCCAGGGTCGCGCCCATGGCGAGCGTCATTAAGAGTGCTTGGATTTTTCTCATTTGTATCTCCTGATCGAAAGAATTGCAGGTACGCAATTCGGAAGAATGACAAAGTGACAGCGAACGCACCATCACGTTATGAGATTCGATTTAGATCAGAAAGACACAACCGCGCAGGTAGGTCTGGTTTTGATCGGGTAGTCGCAGCGGAATAGCGAGAGGAGTCTCCGCAACACTGAGAACAGCAGTAGCTGGTTCGAGACCGTGCGACACCGGGGTGTTTTCGTTGACGATCCGCTCGCGACTGTTTACGACGAACGTGCCGCTGGTCAGAGGACAGCAGTTCACTGCAATCGACGAACTCGGGACGTCGGTAATTGCCTCACGATCCATCAGAGACCAGGGAGACGAGGTGTGGACCACGGTCGACGAAGCAAGGCGGTGCTCAGACGCATGACGCGCCTTACAGCAATCATGCGTTCCCACCAATCCTGAAGCATGCACTGCACTACCAGAGTTGGCGTCAGTCGCGCTCATCGCGGCAACGTGCGCATAGCTTACGATCACGCAGCCCGCGCCCGCCCACCAGAGCATGAGCGCAAAGGTGAGAGCTGAACGAAACTTTCCTCGAAGCACCGCTTTCATCGGACGCAGTCTATCCTTAATGGTCAACGTTGTCGAGAGTTTCCGCCAGCTACGCATCTAACGATCCAAGCCAGCTTGCGCCGGCTTGACTTTATAATTAGAATAATTATAATTCCAAGTGCGATGGGAAAGAGCGATAAGTTGTCGATCAAAGACGGGGGGCCTACTGAGCCCGTCCTGACACGCCAGCGAAAGGCCGTGCTCGATGTCGTTCGTTCCGGTGATACACACCCGACTGCGGCTGAGGTCTTTGAGTCGGCCCGCAAGGCGATGCCGGGGATTAGCTTTGCGACGGTTTATAACTCTCTGCGTTATCTGAAAGAAGCGGGTTTAGTGCGCGAAGTGGCTTTTGGCAGCGGAGCCAGCCGCTACGACCGCGAAACAGACCGGCACGATCACGCGATCTGTTCCGCGTGTGGAACCCTGGTCGATTTTGATTTGCCCGGCACAGTCGGATTGATCGGCGCCGCGGCGCGGGCATCCAGATTCAAGCCAGAGTCCGTCCATCTGACTTTAGTCGGACTTTGTCCCGGTTGCCGTGAGCGAAAATAGCTTTTTGTCTTAATTCAATTTAGAGCTGCGGAAAAAGAATAACCGCGGCGAGTAGTTAACTTTGAGGAGGAAAAATGTCAGCAGCAATAGCAACAGCATACGAAAGTGCTCAAGTGGGCCAACCGGCGCCCAATTTTGATATTCCATCTACCAAGAACATTGAAAAGCTCAACGAGCCCGTTAAGCTTTCAGACTACAAAGGCAAGTGGGTAGTTCTGCTTTTCTATCCATTGGACTTTACCTTTGTTTGTCCCACCGAACTGACCACGTTCAGCGATCGTTACGCGGATTTCGAAGGCGTCGGCGCCGAAGTGATCGGCATCTCGACGGACTCGGCGTTTTCGCATCGCGCCTGGTTACAGACACCCCGCGATAAGGGCGGCGTCGAAGGCCTGCTATTCCCGCTTGGCGCGGATGTCACGAAGAAGATGTCGCGCGACTATGGCGTGCTCATCGAAGACAAAGGCATCGCGCTGCGCGGCTTGTTCGTGATCGATCCCGAAGGCGTCCTGCGCTACAAGGTCGTACACGATCTGAACATTGGACGTTCGGCCGAAGAAACCTTGCGCGTCATCCAGGCTTTGCAGACCGGTGGTCTGTGCCAGGCGGAATGGCGGCCGGGTCAGGAAACGATTAAGAACTAGCGGACGGGAATGTCCGTCCTTGCTCCCTCTCACTTTTGGGAGAGGGCTGGGGTGAGGAACTACACAGACAGAAAGATGTTTTGTTGTTCTGTCGCTCAAGCCCTCACCCTAACCCTCTCTCAGGGGGAGGGGATTTAACTCGATCATTGCAGATAACCCCCTTTGGAGATTTAGTTTATGCCAATGAGAATTGGGACCCCCTTGCCGTCACTCGACGGCGCGACTGAATGGATTAGCGGCTCGGCTGAGGAGGCTTTGAAAGAAACTGAAGGCCATCCAGTGCTGCTGCATTTTTGGTCGCTTAGTTGTGGCATGTGCAAAGAGAATTTGCCGCGCGTGGCCGAATGGCGAGAAAAATACGCGCCGGCTGGATTACGGATGATTGCGATTCACATGCCGCGTTACCCTGCCGACACCGACGTCAATGCGGTGCGTGAAGCGGTGACTCAATACGGAATCAGCGATCCGGTCGCCGTGGACAACGATCATAAGTTACGTGATGCTTTTCAGAACGAACATGGATACGTTCCGGCATATTACTTATTTGACGAGCAACACAAATTGAAGAGTTTTGCCGCCGGCGAATACGGCACGAAGGTTATGGAGCCGGCGCTGGAGCGTTTGTTGGGAGTAGCGAAGGTGGCGATAGCTAAGTAGAGTCCTCTGAAGAGTGCAATCGAATCGCTTCGTGCGCCAAACTGAATGTCTTTGAACCTTTGGCGGAATGGTAAATCCTGGTTCCGTTAGGAGCCAGATGTTTATAGAACCATCCGTAACGAGCACTTGAGCTTCGTTAGAAGCGAAATGTGCCGCCCCTAACGGGCCATTTGGAAGGGTTGGCGGCTCTATAAAATTTTCGTCCCTACGGGACTTTCGAAAAAGCAGCCCTCCCTTACGGTCGGGCTACTGCCACGGCTTACCGTCTAATCTCCTACAACCTGCAAATCAGCAGCTCGCGCTCGTAGATCATCTCTGGTGGCAGGCGATCGTGTAGATCGAGAAACAGCTCTTCATGTCCCAGCACTTCATCGCGCCAGGCAGCGTGGTCGAAGGCCTGCAGCTCCTCAAATTTTTCCTTGGGAAAGGCCAGGCCCTTCCAGTTGATATCATCATAGTGCGGCACCCAGCCGATCGGAGTCTCTTTCGCCAGCGCCCGGCCATGCGCGCGGTCCACCACCCATTTCAAGACGCGCATATTCTCGCTGAACCCCGGCCACAAAAACTTTCCTTCGGCGTCCTTGCGGAACCAGTTCACATGAAAGATTCGAGGCGTTTCGGTTAACGAGCGCTGCATGCGGATCCAGTGCCGGAAATAATCGCCCATGTGGTAGCCACAAAACGGCAGCATGGCCATGGGGTCGCGACGCACTTTGCCGATCGTGCCCGCCGCGGCCGCCGTCATCTCTGAACCCATCGTGGCGCCGATGTAGACGCCCGAGCTCCAGTTGAATGACTGATACACCAGCGGCATCGTCGTGGCGCGACGTCCACCAAAGATGACCGCGCTGATGGGTACGCCGTTTGGGTTTTCCCATTCAGGATCGATCGTGGGGCATTGCGAAGCGGGCGCGGTAAAACGCGCATTCGGGTGCGCGGCTTTAGCGCCGGTTTGCTGTGCGATTTCGGGTGTCCACTTGTTGCCTTGCCAATCCAGACACTCTGCCGGCGGTTCGTCGGTCATACCTTCCCACCAGACACCGCCCTCGGGAGTCAGCGCAACGTTAGTAAAGATCGAGTTCTTCGCGAGCGTGGCCATGGCGTTTGGATTCGTCTTGACCGATGTGCCCGGGGCCACGCCGAAAAAACCCGCTTCGGGATTAATGGCATGTAAGCGCCCCTGGGCATTGGGCTTGATCCAGGCGATGTCATCTCCGACGGTCCAGACCTTCCAGCCTTCGAATCCTGCCGGCGGGATCATCATGGCGAAATTAGTTTTGCCGCAGGAGCTGGGGAACGCGGCGGTGACGTAGGTCTTCTCGCCTTGCGGATTCTCGACGCCGACGATCAGCATGTGCTCAGCCATCCAGCCTTCGTCGCGCGCAATGTTGGACGCAATGC
>JAWVEM010000108.1:0-4876 GCA_033856735.1 Blastocatellia bacterium | reverse complement strand
TCTCGACGTCCATGATTGGTTCCAGCAGGGCCGGCTTCACTTTTTCCATCGCGTTGCGAAATGCTTTGCGCCCGGCCGCGCGGAAGCTGTGCTCGTCTGAATCGACGTTGTGATAAGAGCCGTCGATCAGCTGCACTTTGAAGTCGACCAGCGGGTAACCGGCGATGGCGCCGTGCGAAGCAGCTTCGATGATTCCTTTTTCAATCGCCGGCCGAAATTGCTGCGGCACCGAACCGCCAAAAATTTTGTCTTCGAAGACAAAGCCCCCGCCCCGCTCCATTGGTTCGAAAACGCACTTGCAGTCGCCGAACTGTCCGCGACCACCGGTCTGCTTTTTGTGGCGACCCTGAACTTCAGCGCGCTGTGTGATCGTCTCTTTGTAAGGAACCTTCGGCGGATGCAGCATCACTTCGACGTTGTAGCGCTTTTTCAGTTTGTCGACGATCGTCTCCACGTGGACCTGGCCTGAGCCGGCGAGGAGAAACTCTTTCGTCTGCGCGTCGCGGGTGAAGCTAAGAGCGGGATCTTCTTCCAGGATCTTATGAATCGCCACGCTGATTTTTTCTTCGTCCTGCCGCGACTTGGGCTCGATCGCGAAAGCAATTGCGGCCTCGGGGTATTGCACCGGGTCGTAGATGATCGGCTTGGCTTTGTCGCACAACGTATCGCCCGTCTGGGTCTCTTTCAGCTTCACACAGGCAATGATGTCGCCGGCGTTGGCCTCCGAAACTTTATCGAGCTGTTTGCCCTGCGTGGTATGAAGTGCGCCCAGCCGCTCCGTGGCGCCGCGCGACGAGTTGTAAACGTTCGCGTCCGTGCCGACTTTGCCGCTAATGACCTTCATTACATTGATGCGGCCGGCAAATGGATCGGCGACGGTGCGAAAGACATAAGCTGAAAACGGCTCACTGCTCGAATACTTTCGCGTCGCAGGTTCGCCTTTCTCGTCTTTGCCATGCTCCTCTTCGTGATGCGCAGGGTCGGGGGCAAATTCGACGATGTGATCGAGTAAAGTCGCGAGACCGACCAGGGTCGTGGTCGAAACCGAGTAAACCGGACATAGCTTGCTTTGCGCGATCGCTTTCCCGATATTCGGCAGCACGTCAGCGTCATCGAGCGTGCCCTGGTCGAAATACTTTTCCATCAACGCGTCGTCGGATTCGGCGACCAGCTCAATCAGACGCTCTCTGGTTTTGTCTACGACGTCGCGGCCTTCGGTGGGGATGTCGATCTCTTTAGCTTTGCCGTTCTCGTCAAATTCATAGGCCTTCATGTGAACGACATCGACCACGCCGCGGAAGTCGTGTTCTTTTCCAATCGGCAGCGTGAAGGGGATAATCGCGCGGCTAAAAACTTTGTGGGCGCTGTCCAGCGCAATTCCGAGATCTGCATGCTCTTTGTCTAACTTGGTAACCACCATCATGCGCGGCAGCATGAACTCGTTCGCAAAGCCCCAGACTTTTTCGGTCTGCACTTCGACGCCCTTGGCGCCATCGACGACGACCACGCCGCAGTCCGCGACCCGCACCGCCGGCCGAGCGTGCGAAACGAACGCCGCGTATCCGGGCGTGTCGATGAAATTAATCTTGGTGTCTTTGTGTTCCGCGTGGGCGAGGGCGAGATTGAGCGTGATCTTGCGGGCAATGGAATCTTCTTCGTGGTCGGTCGTAGTCGTGCCTTCGTCGACCTTGCCCCAGCGGGGCGTGGCGCCTGCGACGTAGAGAAGGGAACTAACCAGTTGCGTCTTCCCTGCGTCGCCGTGTCCAATGACCGCAAGGTTGCGAATTGCTTCGGTGGCGTAGACTTTCATAAACGCGGATGAGTCCTTTCAGAGATCGAGTTCGGCGACAGACATCCCTTCGGTTTCATCCGCGGATGAAAAAGCCAGGATGTGACTGCGGGTTGAGCGATAATTTAGCCGAGCGGTAGCGCGAAAGGCAAGTAGGGTTCGGTCCACGCGGCGATTCGATTGGAGCACCGTCGGCGCGAAATATTTATAGACCTGTTCGCCTTAAACCATTTGCGCTCGCGTGACGACAAATCCGCTCATGAGTGAGCAGGAGGCGTTTCTGGCGCTTGAGCTATGAGCCGCTACGCAGCTTCGGAATAGGTTAGGGCCCCCAGCAGGGCTCCTAATCACACTTCCCTCCGCTTCAACTTAGTTCAGTTTGCTCGCTGATGCGCGCTATTGTATCAATATAAGTAATTGTTTAGAGGCGGGCTACTGCCCGCCTTGTGAGCTACTACGATCCTGGCGGACGGTAGCCCGCCTCTAAACGAACGGACGATATGTACGCGGGCGAGGGCGCTAAACGAATGACCGAGACGAGCAAAATTGAAGTCTACACCGACGGCCATTGCAATCTCTGTCGCTGGATGCGCGCGCATGTAGAACCATTGGATCGCGATCGGCGCATCGAGTGGCTCGACTATAACGATCCCGCGATACTGCAACGTGCTGCCCCGCGGACACGCGAGGAGATGGCTAACGAGATGCACGCACAAACCCCGAAGGGCTGGAGCAAAGGTTACTTCGCCTGGATTGAAGCCGTGCGAGTCTTGCCGCGCTGGAAATGGGTCGCGCGGGTCATGTCTGTTTGGCCGTTCACAAAGCTTGGACCCGTCTTCTACAAGTGGTTAGCCGCGCGGCGGTATACACTTTTCGGCGTGCCCCCACCATGCGATGCGAGCGGCGCCTGCCAACTGCATAAGTAAAAGTTCAGAGCTTGTCGGACAACCTGAAGGTTGAACTCTAAACAAAACCAACCTTCTCGGCACGGAAAGCATCCTAAAGCCGACCCCAACATCAGCCAAGAATTAAATTGCTGGCGAAAGATTTCGCCAGTTCTGAGGTGAAAGTATGTTTAGAAGAATTTCCGCGTTCCTGGCTGCGTCGATGATGATAATGATGAGTGTAGGCGCCTTCTCGCTTGCGACTGCAAAGACAAGAACTAATGAGACCGAGGCGTTGCGCGTCCGCGAACCGCTTAATATTGCCATCCTGATTCAGGATGATCTGGTTTCCCGCGTCGGTAACGAACTGGGTGTGACGCGCGATTTTATTCGCTCGCTGCCGGCGGGCTCGAGAGTGATGGTGGGATACATTACGGCCGGATCGCTGCAGGTGCGACAGCCGTTCACGAGCGACCTGGATCGCGCAGCCAAGTCCTTACGTATTCCGATCGCCAGCACTTCGGCGTCGGCGTACAACCCATACGTCGAAGTGATCGATGCGCTCAAGAAATTCGATCCAAGCTGGAAGGGGCACAATGCGGTCCTGCTGATCTCGGACGGACTTGATACTTCGCGCGGCTTTGATACTACGTCCGCGGGTCAGACTATCGACATCGAGCGAACCATCAGCGAAGCGAACAAGCGCAACACGGCGATCTTTTCTTTCTATGCGCCGTCAGTGGGACTGACCAGCCGGAGCTTTCTCGCGGCTAGTTACGGTCAGAGCTCTTTGAATCGCGTGTCGCACGACACCGGCGGGCGGGCCTTTTTCCAGGGCACGACCGGCTTTGTCACCTTTGATTCGTATTTCAATCGGCTGCGGGCAGAACTTAATCGGCAATACGCCACTGCTTCGTAACTGAACAGAGCACGTCTTGCGCTAAAGGCGCTGCGGGAGGAGACTCCGGCGGCGCCTTTTAGCGTTTCCGATCAATCACGTACGGCGACGATCGTGTGCCGCGTCTCGAACCGCTCGCCGTGATGATAGTAATACTGGGCTTTAGTGATGCGGGCGAGGCTGAAGCCAAGCATTTTGAAGACCTCGCGGTACAGCCCTGCGGAATAAATCCACCAGGTGAAATCGTTCTCAGGATGATCTGCCAGGGCCCCGAAGCGGGCGATGCGATCTTCCGTCTCGATCATGGGCGAGACGATTACGATCGTTTCTTTAGTGAGGCGCGCGATCGAAGCCAGCGCGGTGATTTGATCGCTTAAGTGCTCCAGCACCGAACCTACAATCGCGACATCAAACTGCCCAAGCTCCCGCGGCAGGTGATAAATGTCTCCATAGTAAACTTCAGCGCGGGACTCCAGCAGCCGGTGACAAAGCCAGTAGGCGTTTTTCCATTGTTCGATCTCTGCCCCATATTCGTTTGCCCAGGCCTCGGGATCGCGGGAATAAAGTTTGTCTTTGAAAGGAAGAAAGGTTTGCTGCCGCGGATCGCCGATGTCAAACGAGAGTACTCGTCGTGCGCCGCTTTTTTCGGCTTCAAAACTGAGGAAGCCGGTCGCGGCCCCGACGTCGATCACTGACTTACCGGCGACGTCTGTGCCGCCAAGGTATTCATTGAATCTGCCGCGCAAATCCCAGTGCCCGCGCACCTCGCCAAAGCCGGGCAGATCCATTGTGTGATAGAAAAAACAGCCGGCGGGACTTTCGACGTAGCGGGGCTCAACCAGGATGGATTGAGGTGCTTCTTCGCTATCGCGCATGTTACCAGCTAAGCGTAAAGGGTGGTTGTTACTCGTTTCTCACGAGAGCACATCACAGACTAAAGGAACCTCTGAACAAGTGGCTTCGACGCGTAGCGTCGGTATGAGTTAAGCCCGGTGTTTCAACGCCGGGATCAGGTGGCAGCCGGCCTTGTCGCATAGCAACAACTGAATTCGCACTAGTTTCAGGCGTCGCTGCGCGACGAATACTTCGTTCGCCTTTCCCCGGCCTTGAAAGACCGGGCCAAATTCACATCGACGCTACGCGTCGAAAGTACTTGTTCAGAGCTTCCTAAAGTCTATGCCGCTAGATAAAGACTACGGACTGCGAACTGGGAATGTCGAAACGTTTGCGGCAGGAACGGCAGGCCAGCATGTCGTCAATGCGCACCATGTAGTCGCGCGAGTTTTGAAATTGCCGGCGATCGTT
>JAWVEM010000107.1:0-9917 GCA_033856735.1 Blastocatellia bacterium | reverse complement strand
TAATCGCCGTTAATCGTATTGATCTGCCCGATGGTGACCCGCATGTGAAAACGATTTTAGCATTGATCTCCGCGGCAGGTATTGTTTGTCTCCCTTCTCCCTTTGGGAGAAGGGCTGGGGATGAGGGCTTGCGAGAGGAACCTGTTTTCTGATTTGTGCTTTGTGGAAGGTGAGTGGTATTCAACGACAAAAACTATCAATGGGGTAGCCGCTGCGGTAAGCCCTCACCCTAACCCTCTCCCACAGGGAGAGGGAACAAGAGGATGTCACCACTCCGTTGAGTACAACGCGGGGTTATAGAAAGGCGCAAAAGCCGCGATTAGCGCAGCCTCGAAACTCATCGAGCGCGTGAGCAAATCTCTCGAGAGGACGCCCCAGGCGCCCTGGCGACTGCGGACGTCTCGCGCGCCGGCAACTTCGTCGATCACCAGACCAAGCTCACGCTTGCCCTCGATCACATTCTTTACGATTGAAGGCGGCACCCCGATGGATGGCGACATGCCAAAGCTGCCACGTTCGCCGTCAGTCACAAAAGCCCAACCGCGCAGGAACGTGTGCCAATCGCCATCGACCGAGATCGAATGAAAGCCTCCCTCGAGACCAACGTATAGATCAGCCTCAAGGTTTTGCTCGATGAGAATTTTCCGCACGGCGAGGGCACGTTCCCGCGCGCCGCTCATCAATTCCCAATCCGTCAAAGGCATCGCCGGAGCATTCGTCGTCACCGATCGCGCCACGACGCTGGTTTCGCGCCATGCCGCATCAATCTCAGCCACGCGCGCGATACTGGCGCGCACCGCCATGATTTTCGCTGCGCGATCAGAGCCCAACGCGATCCGTTCGATACGCGCTTTTCGCGCTTGCTTTGTCGAGGAACCTTGAGTTGACATGCGGGCCTCGCGGTTGTTGTAATCGAATTCAGTTGAGAGTACAAGCTTGCCGGTGGTCGTTAGCAGGACACTGACTAGAGTTTGAACTCTAAACATTTCGCGGAGGTGTTAACAAGTGTCCGTTGCCGAACTCATCTACGACTGGAACAAAGCTGAGCCAAGGTTCAGCAAACCCGATCGCCACATCGGGTTCGATGACGAGACGCTGCGCGACGGACTCCAATCGCCTTCAGTTTGTGAACCACCGGTTGAAAAGAAGATCGAGCTGCTTCATTTGATGGACGCGCTGGGCATCGACACAGCCGACATCGGCTTGCCCGGCGCTGGCGGTACTCATGCTGAGAGCGTTGAATCGTTGGCCCGCGAAATCGCGGAAAAGAACCTGCGCATTCGGCCCAACTGCGCCGCGCGCACACACCGCAACGACATAATTCCGATCGTGGAAATCTCGCAGCGCACAGGCATTCCGATAGAGGCCTGCACCTTTATCGGCTCTTCGCCGATTCGCTTCTACGCCGAAGCGTGGACCCTCGACAAACTTCTGGAGATGACTGAGGACGCCGTGACGTTCGCGGTGAAAGAAGGTCTGCCGGTGATGTTCGTCACCGAAGACACGACGCGGGCCAATCCCGAAACGATTCGCGCGCTATATACCACCGCGATTCGCTGCGGGGCCCGTGCTGTCTGCGTCTGCGATACGGTCGGCCACGCCACCCCCGATGGCGCGCGCGAAGTAGTGAAATTTGTGCGCGGAATAATCGACGAGCAGGGCGAGCGGGTGCGCCTTGACTGGCACGGTCATCAGGATCGCGGCCTGGGTGTGATTAATTCAATCGCGGCGATCGAAGGCGGCGCCGATCAGATTCACGGGTCGGCGCTCGGTATGGGCGAGCGAGTGGGCAACACGCCGATGGATCAACTGCTGGTCAACCTCAAGCTGCTGGGCTGGATTGAAAACGATCTGATTCGGTTGGGCGAGTATTGCGAGAAGGCAGCGGCAGCTTGCCAGTGGACCATCCCGCTCAACTACCCGGTCTTTGGTCGCGACGCATTTCGCACAGCGACCGGTGTTCATGCGGCCGCCGTGATCAAGAGCTATCGGAAAGGCGATACTGAACTTGCCGACCTGATTTACTCCGGCGTGCCGGCGGGACAGTTTGGTTTGAAGCAAATCATCGAAATCGGTCCGATGAGTGGGAAGTCAAACGTCACCTACTGGCTCGAGAGTCGTGGCCTGGAAGCGAGTGAAGATCGCGTCACGCGCATCTATGAACACGCGAAGCAGGCGTCAGCGGTCTTGAGCGAAGCAGAAGTGATGGCTCTGGTGCGATCTGTGGAAGCGCTCACCAGATATCACCGGCCAATTTCCTAGCTTAGTTAATTGGAATCGTGACCGTTGCCGAACCAGCCTTGCCCGCCGGAAAGCGTTTTTGTCGCGCGATGCGCAAGGCCGTCGCGTCCCCACCCGAAGCTTGAGTCACCCGCCCGTTCTCATCATAAGTAACCTGCACGGTGGCTTTCTTCGATCCGGCGGAAGGTGTTGACTGGGTCCGGGCGATAACCGGGTTTACCGGGGCTGGCATCGGCTGTGCTGGGGCCAGGGCCGCGGCAAACTGCTGTGCCTTTGCGGCTCGTTCTTTGGCGCGCGCTTCACGTTGGCGCTTCGCGGCCAGATCTGCGGCGTCGGACGATGTTGAGGGAACAATGCTCTCGCTCGCGACCGGTTCGGCTAAATTTTCAACAGTTGTGGCGGGTTGGGTAACGGGCACGGAACTTTGTACCGGCGCCGCCGGCGCCGCGTTAGCCAGCTTGGCTGCTTTGCTGCGGGCGTACCATCCCCAAGGCACGGCGATAGTGCCGACGATCAAAGCAACGGCGGCGATCACCTTCCACGATCCAAAGCGGGGCGCTCCGTTCGACTGTGAGAGAAACGCGCCCATGTCCGGCATCTCGGGCACCGGAGTCTTGAACACGGGTTTTTCAAATTTCTGGCTGACGGCCTGAATCGCAGGCTCGCTATCCTCAGCAACGACGTTTTGATCGGGGGCTTTGGGTTCCTCGATCTTGACTTCTTCGACCTGTGCCGCAGCGCCTTCGGGAAACGGGTCGCCGGGCGTAACGCCCTCATCCATTCGGCGTAAGCCTTCCAGCACCACCGACGTCCAAGGCTGGTTGATCGTGTGCTCGGGCGCCTCAAACGCGGGGCTGAAAGTGAACGAAGCGTTCGGCAGGGTCAAGGCAAAATAGACGGCCTCGATGCCGCGCAGCAAGCCAATCCTCGCGTGGACCACTGAACCGTTTTGCAGATAGAAATAACCCGGGCCGACCGAGTAAATAACTTTTAGCCGGCCGGTTTTGCGTTGATTGCAGAAAAATTCGATCAACTCGGCAAGCGAAAGATCGCTGAGCTCTCCAGTCAGTGCCATACGTGGGTCCTCTTCCTTACGAGTTTTGGGAGCGGCGCGGCGCATACGAGAATGCGCGGCTTAGAGACCTATTGAGGGATGGTGAAGTTATAGTTGATCCGGCCAGTGATTTTTACCGGCTGACCTGAAAGTTTGGTAGGAGAAAAGCGTGCTCGGAACGCTGCCTGCACGGAAGCGTCGCGGAGTGAAGGCGGGCCGGAAAGTGCGCGCGCGGAAATAACTTTGCCATTTTCGTCCACCACAACTTCCACTTCCACCAGTCCGCCCGTATGCAGTCGGCGCGCAAACTCCGGATAGACGGGCGCGGGCAGATTCAACGCAACGCCATTGAGAACGCCACCCGATACGGGCTTCATCAGAGGGCGCGGAGCTGGCGGCGGATCGCCGTTCACCACCAGGACCTTTCTGACTGAGTCAGCGGAGGCGCTGCGAAAATCCGCGGCGGGGGGAGTGACTGCGGACACGTTGAGTTTGCGGAGAGAAGTCCGCGGCAAAGCGGAGACCGATTTTGAATCGACAGGATTGGTTGTTGGTACCGCTTCGCTAATCACTGCGTTCGCGGACGAGGAAGAACTGCCCGGCTGGAGCATCTTCGCCATCGCCGCATCAAGATAATAAAAAATTGTTCGGTAGGTGGTTTCGGTAGGTTCAAAACCGACACGTCCGTTTTCCACCACCGCGACGGCGGTAGTCATCTTCACCCAGTTACCGACTGAGTCGTAATCGTACTTGTAGACTTCCTTGCTCACCAACGATCCTTCGGCGTTGACCAGAGTCATTTCGCTGATGTTGCCTTTTTCATCGTACTTGTAACTTTCGCGCCCCGTCAGCGTGGCTCCCTCGATCGGGAAGTATTGGTTCTGTGTCTTCGCTCCCTTGAGATCGTACTCCGCCGTTTCCAGCAAAACGTGTTTGCTGTCTTCCACAGTTTTCCCGGCTAGCGCTGAAACCTTGACCACCTCAACCCGAACCCGCCGCACTGGACCGATCAGGCCGTCACGCGCGCGATCGCTTTCGCTGCCTGAACTAATCAGGGCGTTGGGCTGAGGCTGCACAGCGGCCTTGGCGGACAAGTTGCTTTGCCCGGCTGCAATCGCAGAGAGCGCTGAGAGAAGAAGGCCCGCCGAGAGAATTCGAGTAAGCTGCGACATTTTTATCTCCTGAACTGTTAGTGAAAGGTGAGGCGCCGGCTAAGCTTTTCGGGGCAACCGTGAGCAGCCGCTTACATATTACCCAGTTGAACCACGTTTGTCTAGAGCAAACCAGGTATAGCAAACAGCAAAATAGGTCTTGTTTGTGGGCTATTTGGCAGTCGAGACCGATCCTGATTCGGCGATCAGGTTGGCGATCTGGTCAATTATGAGGACGGGATTCCCCTGGCCCGCGGCATCGTTGCAGAAGATTGAAAAGGCCAGGGTCTCGTTCTGCGGAGTTACCGCATAGCCGGAAAGGGAGTGATCGTAAGTAAGCGTTCCGGTCTTGGCAAAGATGCGGCCAGCTTCCCGCCGCAGGCGTCCGGCGAGAGTGCCGTCGCGACCAGCGATGGGCAGAGAATCGCGAAATGCCGTCGCCGAACGTGCCCTGGCGATCGCCACGAGCAGACGCGCGGTTGCTTCCGGTGTCACCAGATCGAGACGAGAAAGCCCCGAGCCATCTCTGATCGCCAGGTCATCGGTGGGGACCCCGATGCGATTCAGCCAGAATCTTATTACTGCGAGCCCGGCTTCATCGTCGCCGCGTTCGCGATTTTTTCGCGCGTCGGAATCAGCCGCGGATGCCCCGCGCTCTTTTCCCAAAGTACGCAAGATCAGCTCGGCATAAAGATTGTCGCTCTCTTTGTTTGTGTGACGGACGATCTCGCTGAGCGCCGCGCTATTCTCCTGGGCCAACTCAAACGCTTTCTGCGGATCGAATTTGTCGCTGGCGGCGACGCGGAAGTCACGACTCCTCGCTTCGCCCTCTACTTTGATCCCGCGGGCGATTAGCGCCTCTTTGAAAAGTGTAGCTGCCCACAGCGCGGGCTTGGGCACCGACAGCGCAGCACCGAAGGGACGGCCACCGATGGGAAAGTCGCCCCACACCAGGAGTTCGTTATCCGACAAGCCCCGGTTAATGCCAATCGTGGTGGTGGCATCACGCTCGGCGGTCGTGGTGTGGTTGGTTAACTGAAGATAGTTAGATCCGCGATTCAGAGTGAGCGTCGCGTTAACGCCGACTTTGTTAGCCGGGGCGATCGTTAAGTCGACACTGTTTTCATTGATTGTGAGCGCGCTTGGTTCGGCGCCAAAGTACCACTGGAGGTCGTTCCACTGCCAACCCAGTCCGTATAGTTCCCCGCGAAAATAACTGTCGTCCCCGATAATGTTCCCGCGCACCTGGCGCACGCCGCGCTGGTAGAGTTGATCTGCCAGCGAGGCCAATCCGTTCTTGCGATACGAATCCAGATCCGGAGCGCCGCGACCGTACAGCGTCAGGTTTCCATCGATGACACCAGCCGCGTCCTTCTGTTTGTCCGCATAGACCGACGTGCGCCAATGATAGTCCGCGCCGAGCAGATCGAGCGCCACCGCGGTCGGGTAGATCTTCATGTTGGACGCTGGAGTGAACAACTTGTCGCCATTGCGCGAATAAAGCACGCGGTCATCTTTCATTGAGGTAACAAAGACACCCCAACGCGCGCGGGTCAAATCGCTCGTGTCGATTGCCCGATCAATTTCTCGTGCGAGCGCGGTGTCTGCCGGTTTTTTGGAGAGAATCTCCGGCGATGAAGCTTTGACCGGAGCAGGCGTGACGGCGGTCTCGGTCCGCGCCACAGGGTTAGGCTGTCCGATCAGTAACGGCGCCAGAAAGCATGCCGCGATCGCGACTAATGATAAAAGAAAAGTCGTCTGTCGCTTTGACATCTGTTCGATTCCGTTAGCTCGCGAACAGCTTCTCTGTTCGTCCTGCACTCAGCAATTCGCGCGTTGCGGCATACACTTGGTCAACCTCAATTGCCGTTACGCTCTCGCTAAAAATCAGGCGTTGCGAGGCGCCGGTCGGCACGTAAGCGTGGGGCCGCGGCAGATCTATCATCACCACGATGGGCGTTCCGACAGCGGCGGCAATATGCACGGGGCCGGTATCGTTCGAAACAAAAACTGCCAATCTCGCCTGCGCGGCCGCGAGTTGCGGTATGGTCAGTTTCTCCAACACGACGCACTTTGATGGAAACAAAGCTCGCATCCGCTGCACCAGGTGGCGCTCTTCCGGACCCACAAAAATGACCGGCCGCACGCCGTCGTTGCGGATCAGGAAGTCGGCCAGCTCAGCAAATTGTTCGAGCGGCCAGCATCGTCCCGGATGACCCGCGCCGGGAAACAATCCTACCAAAGGTGTGCCGGTCTCGGCCTTGGCTTTCCGCAGGAGCACGTCTACAGCGCGATCGTCTTCGGCCCGCGTCAACAGCCGCGGCACGCGTGGTTGCTCCTTGATTCCCAACGGCACCAATACGTCGAGATAACGATCGATCAAATGCTGTCCGGGATCATTCTTATCAACCGGCGGCTTAGGGGTGAAGTTGGCGAGAAAGTCGAGTGAGCGTCCAGGCCGGCGAGAAAACAAGCGCCTCGAAGCCCCGGAAAAAAAGCCTAACAGGTTCGTCTCAGAAAAACTGTGCAGGTCGATGACGAAATCAAACTTGCGTTGGCGCACGTCTTTGAGGACCTGAAAGATTCGCACGACTGAAAGCGGTTTGAATCCATCTCGCAACTGGACGCGGTCGACTTCGATCGTCGCATCGGCATAACCCGACATGTCAATTATTTGGGCGCCGGGCCGGCCGACCAGCACAGTGATCCGAGCGTCGGGATAGCGCTCGCGAATTGCGCGCAGCGCGGGCAGGCTCATGACCACGTCGCCAAGCTGGCCGAAATCAATAACGAGAATATTGCGAGGGTTGAATGTCACTTCAAATGCTTATCGAAAAAGTCCGAACCCGCATGATAGGCCCGCAGCCAATCCCCATGCCGCAGAAAGTCGTGAATCTCATCCGGAAAGATTAGTTCTTCAAAGTAGACCCCGTTACTCCGCAGGCGGCGCACCAGGTTTACTGTCTGGGCAAACTCAACGTTGCGATCGTCGTCGCCGTGGATCAGGAGCACCGGCGACTTCCATTTGTCCACCGCGGAGATCGGCGAAGACTCACGCGCGATCCGCACGCGGTCAGACGTATCGGTGGGAACGCGCAGCCCGGCGACGCTCAAGCTCCAGTCGTGTACTCCATGAAAGTCAACGCCGGCAGCAAAAATATCCGAGTTACGCGCCAATCCCAAAGCAGTCAGATAACCACCATACGATCCTCCCCACAGACCGATCCGCTTCTTGTCCACGTCATCGCGTTCGCGCAGATACTTTGCGCCGGCAACGACGTCCTGGTATTCCGACGCGCCCCGCGCGCCGCGATGCTGCGCCAGCCGAAACGCGCGGCCATAACCAATCCCGCTGCGATAGTTGACCGACAGCACCAGATAACCTCGGCTGGCGAGATACTGATTCATCGCGTACGCGTTGTGATAGTAATAAAGATAATGCCAGCCGAGCAGCATCTGCCGGCTTGGTCCTCCATGCATGAACACCAGCGCCGGTGATTTGCCGGAGGAGTGGGCCGGCTTAAACAATTGTCCGTGAATCTCAGTGCTGTCGGCGGCCTTGAAAATAACTTGCTCGGGCGTGACGAGCTGCGGAGAGGGAAAATCGCGCGGCAGGGCTTGCGGCGCCAGAGGCTTCAGCCTTGATCCATTGATCGAAGCCGTAAAAGGCAGATAAGGATCGCGCGCGGTCGAGTGAAAGAATGCGATCTGACGACCGTTGTCGAACAGCACCGGAGCCATTTCGATCCCGTCGCCTTTCGTGATTTGCTCAGGCGCACCGCCGTTCACGTTGACTCGCCAGAGATGCCGGCGATCGATGTCGTCTTTGTTCGCCGAGAAAATCACAAAGGACTCATCCGATGACAGTGTGGCGTTTTCAACTTCGTAGTCCCCGGATGTCAGGGCCGTCAACGCACCACCGTCCGCAGCAATAGAGTAGAGATGAGCCCAGCCATCTTTCTCTGACGAAAATAAGATCCGATCGCCCGCCACCCACTGCCAGAAGTCGCTGTCAAAGCCCGTGTACGAATCGTTATCGGCGGTGCCTGAGCGCCAGACTTCTTTTGCCTTGCCGGTCTGTGCGTCGGCAACTTCGATGGCCCACGGCTGCAGCCGATCGTGGTCGTTCGAAAAGGTGTCGGTGACATTGAAGAGGCGGATGAAAGCAACTCGCTTACCGTCCGGCGACCAGCGCGGCGCGACGTCTCGATCTACGCTCGGCGATAGGAACGTGAAATTATTTGAGCGCTTGTCATAGATAACCACAAAGCTGTGATCGCCGCGCGACGACGTGAAAGCCAGACGCGAGCCATCGGGCGACCATTGGGGCGCGCTGTTTATAGCGCCGCGAATTTCAAACAGCTTGCTCTCTTTGCCGCCCAGGACAGGAGCAGTCCAGATGCTGCCGCCGCGAAGGTACTCGATTTGATCGCCGGCCGGAGAAAACATCGGCGTGTTGCCCTGGCCCATCCGCGTCATGCGCCCGGTGCGAATGTCAGCGATCCAGACCTCCTGCTTCGCGCCGTCCGGATCGCTGGATGGATTCGGAACTTCGCCGGCCTGGTTCGCGCCTCCGCCGCGCACAAACGCGACCGCGTTTCCGTTCGGAGAGAAAACCAGATCGGCCAACTCCTGGCCATCGTCGTTGTTGTAGTGCGTCAACTGCCGCGCGTTGAAGGATAGGCCTTCGGCAATCCAGACGTTGCGCTTTCCTTCCGCGTCGAAGGCCCAGGCGATCTTGTCTCCGCGTTTTGAGACCGTGAGCTCTGAAGGGAAGGGCGAGCTCATTACTTGCTCGAGACTGAAGGTTTGGGCGTTGAACTGCTTGGGACAAAAGCACAACAACACGATAGCCGGCAGGCAGATAACAATCTTCCGAAAAGGTCTCATCAGGCTCTCCTCTATTTGATCTGCTCGCCTTGCGGATCAAGACGCGCACGATTCTAACACCGCAGCGCTTGGTGGCGTTAAAAGAGGATTAGCTGGCGCGGAGTTATACCATCATGAGGCGGTCGCATTGGTATGGGCGGTCGATCAAAGCGACCGCCCCCACAGGGGATGAACACCACCGGCCAACATAAGTGGTCGCAACCAATAAGCCACGGAAGCATTAGCACTAGCTCGTCACGCACGCGGCCGTTTGTTCTACTTACCCAATCTGCTAACCTTGGCTGGACATCCATATAGAAGGTCGGGCGAAGATTAGTGTCTGAAGTCGAAGTAAAGGTCGTATCACCGGAGACACCGGGCCACGTTCACCGCCATGGCCACGCTCGCGGCAGCCGGAGGCGACTGTCGATCGTTCTGCTGCTCACCGCGATCTATATGATCGCTGAGTTGGTTGGCGGTTTGTGGACCGGTTCGTTGGCGTTGCTGGCCGATGCCGGTCATATGCTCGCGGACGTGGCGGCGCTGATCCTGGCTTTGATGGCGGTCTGGTTCGGCGCGCGGCCGGCCACGCCGCGCAAGAC
>JAWVEM010000106.1:0-2501 GCA_033856735.1 Blastocatellia bacterium | reverse complement strand
ATGAAGTGCGGTTCCAGTACATCGTACCTTTGTAATCGCTCTGGCCGACGCCGGCGGCGTTCAGCAACTCTTGATTAGGATCGGCCAGCAGGTCAATCGTGAAGGAAAACTTATTGCAGAAGTTCTTGTGCGACTCGACATCGTCGGCGCTCACGCCGACCACGGCAATGTTTGCGTCGTCGAATTCCTGCTTCGTGGCCGTGAATGACTTTCCCTGGATCGTGCAACCGGGTGTGTCGTCCTTTGGATAGACGTAAAGCACCAGCCACTTACCCTTGTAGTCGTCGAGCGTGACGGTCTTGCCGTCCTGGTTCTGCAAACTAAAATCCGGAAAACGCTTTCCTGTTTCTGCTGACATATCAATCGTCCTCTCAATCTTTCTGATATTAACTTAGGCCCGTTCACAGATTACGCAAACAGGCGATGTTGGGATACTGCACAATCGAGTATGCAGTGAAGCGGGGCGATGAGCAATGAGGCCCGAGTCGCCGAGTATGTTATTCAAAGACGCAAGAGGCCCCGGAAGGCGCAAGGTTTGCAACCTCAGATGAAGCGTCCTAGAATCCTTTCGACCGATTGAAAATCAAATACGTTTCGGGGGAGCCGCGCTGGCGGCTGAGAGTCTGAAGAATTTTAGATTTTTGATTTGCGATTTTTGATGGGTGCTGGTCTCGTCGGAATAAGCCCAATCGAAAGTCCGCAATCCGAAATCAAAAATGCCAGAGACCCCTTGAACCTGATACGGTTAACACCGTCGAAGGGAGCAACAGCACCACCTGGACCGTACCATCCTTTTTGATTTTTAGGTGGAGCGGTTTTTAAAGGAGTGCGGGGGCAAGCAGCGGGGTCCCCAGCGCAGCAGCCGCGCTGGGGTGGTCGTAGCGCGACACCGCTTTGGATGGGTTCGGAGTTCCGCCTTTACGCGGGCCCTGGAACTACAAATCCAAAGCGCCGTCGCCGTTGCGCTCTGCCGGCGCACTCCAACTGGAGAAGACCATGAGTGCAGCCATCAAGCCAAAGTCAGAACCGGGAGCGGTAGCGACCGGGTCGACGACTCAATTGCAAATTGAAAATTCAAATCCCGAGCCGGCCCTGCCCAACTCGCGCCGCACTTACATAAACGGCGAACAGCCGGGGGTGCGCGTGCCGTTTCGGGAGATCGATCAGAACCCCACGCGTAACTTCGACAATACACTCGAAGAGAATCCGCCGGTGCGCGTCTATGACAGCAGCGGGCCCTGGGGTGACCCGGCGATGGCTTGCGATGTGCGCGACGGTTTGCCGGCGCTACGGCGCGACTGGATCATTGCGCGCGATGATGTGGAGGAATACGAAGGCCGCGAACTGCAACCGATCGATGATGGCTATCTGACCTTTGACGCCGCAAATCAGGCGCGGCAAAAAGAGAAGGGCCGGCTAGAGGACTTTCCGGCATTGCGCCGCACTCCTCTGCGCGCGAAGCCCGGCGCCTGCGTGACGCAAATGCATTACGCAAAGCAAGGCATTATCACTCCCGAAATGGAATTCATCGCCATAAGGGAGAACCTGGGCCGCTCCATGGAGCGCGGGCATCCTGCCCGCAGTGCTGCGGAAGAAGCCCCCCGCGATTCTCTCAAACATCAACACCGCGGCCAATCCTTCGGTGCTTCAATTCCCGAATACGTCACGCCTGAATTCGTTCGTGACGAAGTCGCCCGTGGCCGCGCCATCATTCCCGCGAACATCAATCACCCCGAATCCGAACCAATGATCATCGGCCGCAACTTCCTGGTGAAGATTAACGCCAACATCGGCAACTCAGCCGTGCTGTCTTCCATCGATGACGAAGTTGAAAAGATGCGCTGGAGCATCAAGTGCGGATCAGACACAGTAATGGATCTTTCGACGGGCAAGAACATTCACGCTACCCGCGAATGGATCATTCGCAACTCGCCCGTACCCATCGGCACCGTGCCCATCTATCAGGCTTTGGAAAAAGTCGGAGGCAAAGCAGAAGACCTGACCTGGGAAATCTTTCGCGACACTTTGATCGAACAAGCCGAGCAGGGCGTTGATTACTTCACCATACACGCCGGCGTGCGCTTGCCTTACATTCCAATGACCGCAAAGCGGACCACCGGGATTGTCAGTCGCGGCGGCGCGATCATGGCTAAGTGGTGTCTGGCCCATCATGAAGAAAGTTTTCTCTACACGCGCTTTCGCGACATCTGCGAAATCATGGCTGCCTATGACGTCTCATTTAGTTTGGGCGACGGTCTGCGTCCCGGCTCGATCGCCGACGCGAACGATGAAGCGCAGTTTGCCGAACTCGAAACACTGGGCGAGCTGACGAAGATCGCCTGGGAGTCCGACTGCCAGGTAATGATCGAAGGTCCCGGCCACGTGCCCATGCACCTGATCAAAGAGAACATGGACAAGCAACTGGAAAGCTGTGGCGAAGCGCCCTTCTACACGCTGGGCCCGCTGACAACCGACATCGCGCCCGGCTACGATCACATCAC
>JAWVEM010000105.1:0-3513 GCA_033856735.1 Blastocatellia bacterium | reverse complement strand
ATCTTGCGCAGGCTGTGGCGACCGAGACCGAGAATGTCCACGCTCTTCTCTACCGAGAAATGGCATTGCTCAGACGCATAGACGGTCAGCTCGCGGTTGGCGGCGAGCATGCCTCGGTTGCATATATCCTCTGAAACTTTGTCGCGGGCGCATTTGAGCGCGATCAAGTTAGCTTCTGAGCCGCCGCTTGCCAAAACGCCGAACGCACCCGGCCCGTAACCCACTAACTCGGCAAGCCAACCAATCACCCGTGTCTCGATCAATGCGGACGTCGGACCGTTGCGCCAGGCGCCGGCATTCTGATTGAGCGCAGAGCAAAGCGCGTCCGCCCAGACGCCGATCGCCAGCGGCGTCGGATTGAACTGTCCGAAATAGCGCGGGCTGGGAATCTGCATTGAGTGTGGCTCGATGTCCCGGGCAAATTGTTCGAGCAGTTCTTCGGCCGGTGTTCCGACAATCGGCATCGGTTCGTCAAAAAGCCGTTTGAGTTCGGCGGGCGTAGCGCTTGAGGCAACCGGCGCCGATTCCAGGCGCGCGGCGTGCTCACTGATCAGACTGGTTACGGCCCGACCCAGTTTTTTGTGCTGTTCACTTAATGATTCACTAGTCATGTTATCTTCAAAAAGTCAGAATCGATCCGCGCCGCTTGATCTAAACAGAAGACCAGCCAAATGCCAATTCAGATCGAAAGATTCAGCCGGGCGCTCAGAGAGCACGCCAGCGAGTTTGCCATTCAACTTCGCGAGCCGGACATCGAACGCCTGGGTGACTATTACGAGTTAGTGCTGAAGTGGAACCCACGCCTTCACCTGGTAGCGCCTTGTTCGCCGGAAGAGTTCGCCGTCCGTCACGCACTGGAATCGCTTACCCTGGTTTCACATCTTTCACCTCAGGCTCGGGTAACGGATATCGGCTCAGGCGCGGGACTGCCCATCATTCCCTGTCTAATCATGCGCGACGACCTCCGCGCAACCTTAATCGAATCGTCCCAAAAGAAAGTTGTGTTTCTACGTGAAGCACTGAGGTCATTTGGCGGACAAGAGCCGCCGCGCCTCATCACGGCCCGTTTTGAAGAGGTCCCGGCCCCGCCAACGGATTTCATTACCTGCCGGGCTCTCGATCAGTTTCAGAAACTTCTGCCCTATTTGATCGAATGGGCGCCCCGATCCAGCACTCTGCTCCTTTTCGCCGGGGACGGTTTGCGAAATCAAATTGAACGATTGATTCCTTCGGCCACCGTGGAACGGATGCCGAACTCCGAACGGCGTTTTCTGATCATCGCCAGGTGTGCGGAAGCACGCTTAACTCCTGTAACTGATTCCCGAGCTAGATAACTCATCCTAAGAACTCCACGACCCGTCACCAGATCGCCGGGTCGCGGCTGTGCCGCAGCACATAGCGGAAAGCCTCCGGCTTTCCGGCCAGGACCCTTCCATTTCCAGGTGTTGGAATGGGAAGATCCTAGATGATGAACCGCTGCTAATGAATATTGATCGGATCAGATGGCGAAGCGGAGGCGGGGCCTCCTGAATTTCTTGGGAGGTCTGACGGTAAGCCGGACGCTCACCGCTGTGTGCTGCGGTAAAGCCGCGGTCGACGGCCGAAAAATCTACTTAACCGTCACGCTGATTACCTGCTGACCGGAGACGACAAATTCAGCAGGCGATAATTCTCTTTCATAAATCTGTGACAAGGCCGTCGGCGTATAACCGCCCGACGTGCGATCGTTGTTAAGCGTGGCCACGACTGACGGCGGCAAGTTTGGCAACTCGCTGCTGCCGATTACCACGCCCGGCGCTGGTCGCAGCAGTCGCAAATATAACCGATCGTTTTTCTTCGTCTTGTTAATCGCGACCACCAGTTGATTCAGATCTCTCGGCACGAACGCTCGCGCCGCCGAGGCTTCCTGCAACGTCGCCCCATCACCGATCATGATCATCAGTTGGCCCGATGGCGCATCAGCCGGAATTTGGACGGGAATCCTTTCTACGAATTGCTTACCAGAGTCCGTCCGGACATACGCCTGAATTTCGACTTGCTCGCCCCGGCCGACCTCGGTCCGATCGAGAGAGATTCGCTCCAGGGTTGCGGCTCGTTTTTCTTCGCTCGAATCAATGTCCAGCACGATACCCTTGATATTAACCTCGTCAAACCCGCTGCTCAGCAACGCCGAGACGGGCGTGGCTATCGATCCCGCGGCCAGGGCCGCGGCATTGGCGGACGAAAAGCGGCGCTGCACCGCAATCGGCGCTTGTCCGTCAACGACGATTGAACCGTTAACAGCTATCGTTGATTCGCCAACCGAACGTTCGCGCGTCGCGATCGTATTAAAGACCGTAATGTTCACCAGCAAAGGGGTAAGAAATTCATCGCTGACGACTTCATAAGAAAACTGTTCGACGCGGTCCCGGCTGGTGTGCAGATTGATTTTTACCGGAATCATTTTAGGAGCATGACCCAGTTCGCCAAACACTCCGGTGGCCCGGTCCTGGGATATCGAACCAACCATTCGTCCAGGGACGGCGAGCTTGAACGAGTTGTACGCGTTGGCAATTACCGTCACTACCGAACTCTCGGTCATCGGCATATCAGAACCACCGAGCCCGAGAAAGGGATGTCCAAAAGCGTAGATGCGCTCTCCATCGCGAAAAGTGACGGTGCCTGATGCGGCAATCGAATAGTCACCGCGCACAAGCTGCACGCTGACCGACGTGCCGGGCACGAGCGTCTTTGCGTCAAACGGCTCGAGTGGCGTGATCGCTGCAGAGCCTCCTACACCCGATACCGGCAGCAGGCCACTCTTCATCAATTCCGCGGAGAAGAGTGAAAGACTTTCCTGGCTGATGCCGCTGAACACCACTGGAGTCGCAATCTGCTGGATCTGTTGGCCCATTAACGGAGCCAGCGCCGATCCGGCCGAAACCGGAGCGATTAACGAAGTGGAGGCAAATGACGACTTCGGCAGTCTCGGCTTCCATTCCGCGCTGGCAAGTTCGGTGAAAGAAGTCGCACGTGCTTCAGTCCGTTTCAGTTTCTCGTTACCCTGTTCAAAGATCGTAATCATGTCCTGGATTGGCGTAATGCCACAGATCGGCTCCTTCGAAAACGGAAAGCTATAGGCAATGGCGCCTACCAGGCGATCGTCGATAAACACCGGAGAGCCCGACATACCGGCAAATACGCCGGTCCTGTCCACGTTGACGCCGCTCAGTCTGGCGATGATTGTCGACTGACGTGGTCCGGTAAACCCAGGCAATATACCCAAAATCTCCAGAGAAAATTCCTGCGGCTCACTCCCCGAAAAAACGGTCCGGGCGATGCCCTTCATGCCTGGCCGCAAATCATCGAGCGGATACAGCACCTGGGCCGGTCCATTCGTCTTGGCGGTGGTTTTTGCCATCCGCCCTTGTCCGAATGCGCTGATCGATACAGCTAAGATGGTAATCGCAATGGCGAGGGTTTTAGTACTGTTCTTTATTGATTTCATGAGTTGTAGTTCCAGAGGACGATGGC
>JAWVEM010000104.1:0-3523 GCA_033856735.1 Blastocatellia bacterium | reverse complement strand
GGCGTCATAGACGTAGCTGCTCGTTTGGGCCAGCGCGTTAGTGTGGCTGGTGACGTTCAATTGGTTGTCGTAAGTCCACGTTTGCGTCTGCGAACCCGAGCCGCAGCTGCATAAGCCCTGAATCTGCATGACTAAGTTTCGCCCTCGGGTCTTATCAACAAAGTATTTGCTGATGTGGCCGAGCGCATCGGTCACATCAGTCTCGCTGTCGTTAACGTAGGTAAGCGTCACGCGCTCGACGCCGCCTTGTTTTTCTGAAGTCAGCGCCCGTCCCTGCGCATCATAGGTGTGTGACTCGAGAATATTTCCCAGCGCATCGGTAACGGATGCGAGCACGGCGGGTGATCCCGTATAGCTGAATTGAAACTTCGAATTATCTGCATAGGTAACCGAAAGCAGTTCACCGGCCGGGCCGTAAACGTACGTCGCGAACTTGCCGATGCTATCACTGAGGGTAAGAACGCGCCCGCCGCTGTCAGTCGTCGCGGTCACAACCCTGGCGAACGGATCAGTGATGGAAGCGAGCTTGCCGTTTGTATAACTCAGAATGGTTTGATTGCCGCTGGTGTCCGCTAATGAAAGGAGCTTGCCCGCGGAAGTGAAGCGATGAATGCTGCCATCCAGGAAAGTCGCCGCAAAGCTGCCGTCTCCATTTTGAGCCAGCGAGCCGTGAAAATCGCCTTCTACTGAAACAAATGGTCCGGACGCCGAGGAACGGGTGAAGTTGGTCGCCTGACCGTCGGCCCGAAACCAACGAACATAAGTAGCACTATAGATCTTGATGGACTCGTCATAGTCGCTCGACCATCCCTTACCAAAAAGACCGACGTTCTGAGAGAGACTATTGTAGGTGCGGGTAATATTGATCGTCGGACCAGCGCCGGGCAATTGATAATCAGTCTCCTGCAAATACATGTTGCCGTTGGTGACGTTGATTGGTTCGGCAACCGCTTTCTCACATGAGGTTGTACCTAGATCCTGGGCCCCATCCTTCATCAATATCTTAAGCGTGACCGTAGCGGTGGCGCACGCGTTGAACCGGTCGCAAATTCTGTAACTGAGCGTGTCGAGACCCGCGTAGCCAGTCTCCGGCGTATACATGGGTCTTGGACCAGGCACGCCGCCATCGAAGGCCAAGGTACCATGCGATGGCCCCGTGACGATCGCAAAGGTCAGGCCGTCGCCATCGGGGTCTCTATCGTTCAGATCAAAGGGTCCGATGTAACCCGGCGCGCTAACCTCATAGTGATCGTTGCCAGCGATCGGGGTTTGGTTTGTCACATTGATGGCGACGGTGGCGGTGGCACAAGCATTGAAGGCATCGCAGATCTGGTAAACGAGCGAATCAGGCCCGGCATAACCAGTGTCAGGTGTGTACCATGGTCGAGGCGTCGGCTCGGGCAAATCGAACAGCAGAGAGCCGTGTGCAGGTGGTGTGACGATGCTGAACCGCAGGCCATCGCCGTCGGGGTCGCGATCATTCGAGTCGAACGATCCGATGTAACCGGGGTTATGAAGACTGTAGGAATCATCCGCGGCGATGGGAGCCTGGTTAACGACATCGATAGTTACCGTAGCCGTAGCACAGGCATTCGAAGGATCGCATATTTGATAAACAAGAGAATCCCGTCCCGAAAATCCGGTGTTCGGCGTGTACCATGGCCGCGGCGTTGGCTCGGGTATATCGAACTGCAACGTACCGTGCGCCGGCTGTGTGAGAATGCTAAAGCGCAGGCTATCGCCATCGGGATCAGAATCGTTAGTATCAAAAGATCCGATGTAGCCAGGGTTATGAATGCTGTAACTATCGTCAACGGCAATCGGTGGATGGTTGTCCGACGAAGCTGAGCCGAACGCGAATAGTACCGACAAAATTAGCGGCACAATAATCATCGAGTTTTGGGACCTGAGAAGTTGGGGGCTAAACATTAGGAAACTCCTTTTGGTGGATCGGTGCGCGGCAACTCGTTCATGAAAACGAGTCACAAACCTCTTGGAAAGGGGCGTTAAAGAGGGCGGAGTTTAGTGAGTTAAGGGGTAGCCGTCAAGATACTTTCTGATCTGTGCACAAGTCATAGACGCGGCACGCGATACTACCCGATGTGATCTTTATGGCTTGTTCAAACGAGGCTGTGGGAGCCCAATTTAGCGGGTCAAGCGAGGGAATTTGGTTGCTCTACTTACGAAAATACTTTGTCATTCGGAGTTGTGTGCCGTCATCAACGCGCTCGAATTCAACCTCGTCCATGAGCGTTTGGATTAGCTTCAATCCCCAGCCACGCCGGCCGTCTTCCTTCTCTTCTTTGGCGTCGCCTTGCTGACCGTTCCGGCCCGCGACGCCGACCGGTACTATGCCGCGACTCGCAACCGTAACGACCAACTTATCTTTGTCTATGCGAAAGCGTTGATAAATTTTCCGGTCGGGGCTGAGGCTATGCTCAGCGGCGTTGATGCAGGCTTCAATCAGCGCAGTCTTGATCTGGTTGATCGCTTCGGATCCAAAGTTTAGCCGCCGCGCGATCTGTTCCACAGTGTGCGCTGCTATCAACTCGGTATCGGCGCCCATCGGAATCACCATTTCGTATTCGTTTGGCTGGCTCTGTTCTTCTTCTTTGCCGGCTGACGTGATGCGTGCCGTAAGCAGTTCAACCTGCTGACGACTGGAGCCGTAAGCTTCGCGGGTATTCAGTAATTCGCTGGCCTCTGGCGAAAACCCTTCGGGGGCTACCAGCCACAGGCGGACTCGCTCAAATCCAGATTCGCGCGCCAGATTCGCCAGACGATCGCACCACTCTGCGGTCAGTTCCCGGCTCGCTTCGAGCTTTGAATCGATCTCAGCCGCCAGCCACACGACTTGGTTTTCATCCGTATAGTCAGCGGCCTCAAAGCCGTGACCCACCGCGCAACGCTCGCCGTCACAGGAAATTGAAGTCGAGTAGGCATTACAGCCGGCCGCATGAACAATCTGGGGCAATCGAATTAGATCGGACTCAGCATCCAGGGCCGCGTTGACGGTTTCAGTATCTTCACCTTTGTGAACCGAGGCGAAGCGTTCGTAGTGGAACAAGCTGGCCGGCACTCGCTGGCAATTGAAATCAGCGATTAGCTCGCGCAAGCCAAGCGCGGCTTCACGGCGATACTTGCGGGCCATCGCCTGCGGCGCCCGCTTCAAAGACTCCAGCAGCGTCGTCGCCACGACCGGCGCTCGTCTTTCACCAGAGACCTCCAGGCGGTAATGCGCGCGCAGGTAATCCGTCCACATATAAGAGTCTGTGTTGACCTCGATAAAGGCTGCGCTCGAATTCACCAACTCGTGAACGTGCAAGGCGTCTACGAGTCGTTCGAACTCGGCCGCGTCCACACCCAGCCGCTTCTTCCATGCCCACAAGGAAGACTTGTGCGCATCGCCGCCAGCCGACTCAAACAGCATTTTCAATAGGGACTTTTTCGTCTGTGGGTTGGAAGCGGCCGCCTCCAGGATTCTGTTGAAGTGACGGTGAATGTGTCCCCCCAAAAGCTCATC
>JAWVEM010000103.1:0-2973 GCA_033856735.1 Blastocatellia bacterium | reverse complement strand
CAAGCGCACCTTTGACGACACAATGACTTTTTGCCTGGTGGACGGTTCGATTCTATCAGCGCCCTTTGACCCTCAAGCAACCGAGCATCTTCCTTCTACTCGCGATCGTGACCCGGCCCGGACAGGGATATTGTATCCCGCGCCGAATACAGCCGACTCGACTCGACCACCCGAAGCTGACAAAGACCTGACACCTCCGCCACGAACGATAAGGAGTCCTGCTTCAGAACCAAGCTTGCAAGAAACAACAGCTTCACCCATTGCACAGGAATATTCTTCGACCGAAGGGATCAGATCTCAATCGGCCATGAAGACCATGAAAGCTGCTCCGCCCGAGGTGATTATCGGCAAAAGTCAGCGCGCGCCCTCGCCCGCTGAAACCTCTCCTGCCAGCCAGTTAACGCAAACTCGATCTACCGGAGGCCGCCGGTTAGCGGCGATTGCCGGAATGCTTCTTGTGGCTATCGTGATCGGAGGAACTGCCTGGTTAATCTTTAGGAAGACCCGCCAGGAATCGCCGGTCACGACGAAATCACCGCAGGCGCCGCAAAATGAGAACAAACCGCAACTCACTGGGCAGCCTTTCACAGAAAGCATAAACGGGGTCCAGTTACAGATGGTCTATGCCCCAGGCGGAACGTTCTTAATGGGATCGCCACTTTCAGAAACCGGGCGAGACAATGACGAAGGACCGCAGAGCAATGCCACGGTACCGAGTTTTTATATGAGCAAGTATGAAGTAACTCAGGCCCAGTATAAAGCTGTGACAGGTACGAATCCCTCCAGCTTCAAGGGAGACGATCTTCCTGTCGACAGCGTCTCGTGGAACGATGCGATTGAGTTTTGCCGCAAACTATCGCGGACCACTGGTCGTGAGTACCGCTTACCGACTGAGGCCGAGTGGGAATATGCGAGTCGTGCCGGGACGACCGGGCCGTACGCAGGCAATATTGATGAGCTGACGTGGTACAGCGACAATTCGGGGAGCCAGACGCATCCAGTTGGGCAAAAGCAACCGAATGGACTCGGACTCTATGACACGTACGGAAACGTTTGGGAATGGTGTCAATCAAAGTATAAGCCCTATCCATACAACGCTACCGACGGTAGAGAAGATTTACAGGGTACCGAGGTGCGGGTGTTGCGCGGCGGTTCGTGGGAAAGCTCCTCCAAGTCCTGCCGTTCGGCTTACCGCCGCAGAGTTATCCCGGACGTCCGCTCAATTGGCTTTCGTATTGTTTTGGCCGCCCGGTAACGTTCTGGTGATCTAACTTGTCCGAAGAACCACAAGACAACAACCTGGAGCAATCTTTCGCTGAAGAGATCGACGAGCGCCTGCGTTCAGTCAAGAGTCCCACTGAGCGGCGCACCCTGGCCGGTCTGCTGAAAGAGATTGCGCATCTGCCGTTCGAGCAGACGCGCGCGGCTTTGGAAACCAGCGCGGCGATCGCTGCTGTATCTCTGCGTGCCAGCATCGAATTCCTGCGGGCGGCGCCAGCCGTCGCCCAAGTGCTCGAAGCCCCGGAACTCCGCGCCTGGGGTGAACTCGGTCGGCGTTTGACTATGGCCGAGGTCGAAAACGGCGTCAGCTTTTTTACTGCCGGGCTCGGCGACTTTGCGAACGTACCCGCGGCCGCGCGTCCCTTTGTCTTCCAGGTATGTTCGCGCCAAATGATTCTTTCCGCATCGACAGCGTCGGAAACATTTCGCCATGCGCCCGTGCTCGCCGAGACTCTCAAGGATAGCGAACTACTTCGATCCATCTACGAAGTGGCGGCCGAGATTTCTCGGCGATCGGCAAAGCACAGCTCTGATTTCTTGAATGTCACGCCGAGTGTCATTGCGGCTCTTCATCAAGAGGACAAGCGAGTTCGGTTTAGCAGCCGGCTACTGGCCGCCGATCCCGAACCCGTGGCGGGCAGTAGCCCGCCTCTAAACGGGGCTGGGGAAGTGACGCGCGCAGCAGTCGCTCTGGCGGCGGCGTTCGCCGAGCGCGCGGGCGGCATTGCCGCTGACGCTTGGACAAATCTGCCCGGCGCGGTTGATCTTCTTGACACCGCAGAAGCTCTGAAATTGATGCGGCGCTCGGTGAGCTTCTTGGAACGCGGCGGCGCGGCAGCGCTTCACCTTCTGATCGCCGGTGGCGAGATCCTGCGCACCTTGCCCGAATGCTTTGACGAATGGATCGAGCTGCTCTGGGCGGTTGCGTCGCATGGGAACGCCGGACTCGTCGCCTTTATTCGTTCCAGTCCCGCATTCTTTCAGACCTTGTCGACACAGAAGGAGCACCTTAGCGCCGTGACTCTCGCGCGCCGCGTGCTCGCCCTGACGCGCGAAGTTGCCCGAGTTGATTCGGAAGCGGCACTCGCATGCTTGCGTTCGAGCGCGAAAGCCCTGCACACGGTTTCGATCGAACAATTCGAGAGCTGGTCGCGAGCCGGTTTGATCGCCGGTAACACGCGCGCCCGGCGCAGTTATTACGCCCTGGAAACTCGCAGCAGCAACGAAGCGCTGCGTGAAGGCGGTGCTGGTGTGGCGCTGGAATCTGTGCAGCTCTTGTTGAGACTCTACGTCGAAGGCTTGACTGGCCGCGCGGTCGAGATTGCCGCCCTGGCCGCGGTGCCAGTTGAGTCGCGCATCGGCGACGGCCGCACGATTCATCTGCCTTCGATCGTCACTGAATTTGGTGACGAGGAACTGGATTTCCGACTTTATAAAGTACTGGCAGCGCACGCGGCCGGACAGATCGAGTTTGAAACCTACGCGCGTGATACGAATGAGCTGCGCGCAGCGTACAGGGCGCTCGCCGAATTCTACGATCCGGCGAATCAGGACGCGCGTGATGCTTTTGCGCTGGGTGGCTACATAGAAAATGCAACCGGCATGGATGACGGTGAACCGCAGGCAGGGATGCCTGCGCTCCCGGCGACTGTCGACTATCGACTCATCCTCAATCTGTTTCCGATTCCGCCG
>JAWVEM010000102.1:0-2912 GCA_033856735.1 Blastocatellia bacterium | reverse complement strand
GGTTGTGCGTCTTGAATACGGTGGATCTGAATAGGCTTGCCACCAACCGCTGAACGTGATCGAGCGGCCATTAGCTGTCAGCGTCGGCGACGCAATCTTTCCCGGGTTTCCTCTGGGCGCGGTTTCCGGATAGAGGCCGCCTGCATTGAATAACCATGCGATTCGTTTGAGAGCGTGCGCGGCATCGAGCCCATCGGTACTGAGAAATGCGAACCAGTCGCAATTCTCTGCTTCAGTCACAGCGTGGCCGGATCGATCCAGTCCAACTCTGTCCTGAAGTGGAGTCCAACTGCCCACAGGGCGATCACCGTGATAGAAGAAACCCCAATCACCAATGCGCAAGGACACATCTTCGTGAGGGTTGTCCGCGATCGGTTTTCCTTGCTGCTCCATCCACGCGACGTAACGCGTCGTATCCTCGGCGGGAGTTGGTTTCGGAGTTGGAGTTTGTGCCAGAGCCGCGAACTCGCGTGACGGAAATACGGAGGACTTGTAAGTCTGAGCTGAAACTCCCAGCGCCAAAAAAATGCATAACGCTGCCATTAACCAGATTCTGCTTACTTGCATGGCAAACACCTAACTGTGATGCGAAGTTTGAAAGGCGAAACAGCTTATCGATCTGACGCCAAGACCGGTCTGCGATCCGCGGTCATTCCGTTCGTCTCAAGGGTTTGTGCATTCCGCGCGCCTCAAGAACGTATAGGCTACGACTGCGGCGACGCCACCAACCGAAACCCGATGTCTTCCTGCGTTGGGCGGAGCGGAGGTGCTTATTATCCAGTCGCCACGAACCGCCCCGCTCCATCCTATCGTCTGAGATTCCCTTACTCCATGCTGAGCCGTCCGTGGGCGCACTTATCATAGTTGTTATGTCGATAGTCCATCACCCGCTCCGCCACATTCCCGTGCATGTTGTACAAGCCCCAGGCGTTCGCCTGCTTCTGTCCTTATGTAGTGGCCTCGCCTCCTAAAGTGGCGGGCAACTGTTAGGTGTCGAAATGGAATTCTTGAATTGACAATTGCGCTCGCCGGCTTTGCCTCAAGAGTGTTCCAGAGAACGGATCAACTGCGCACTAATTAGACATCGGCTCAGGCTCGCGATTCTGCGATTCGCACCCCACTAGTGAGATTGACGTCCGATCGAGAATCGCAGCCCTGACCCCAGCCTTGTTTGCGGGAACAAGTGATTGATTGGCGCGGTCTCCTCAGTCGCTTTATTTTTTCGTTAGATAGACCGTTTCTCCGGCAACTACCATTTTCATCCGAGTGTCGCTTTCCAGGGTCGCGGTGGTAGGCTTCCCCTCTGTCATATTGATCGTAGCTTTATCATCTCCTGAGGTTGTGTAAGTCCCCACTTGATTATTACTACTCAATTCTATGATCCTGCCGTCCTCTGTGAACTTCGATCCCTGATCGCTCTTCACGCCTTCTTCAGCCCATGTCCCGACAAATCGTTTAGAAACAGTTGCTGACGTGCCGACCGGGGAGTTGCTACTCTTCACCGACGAAGAGTTAGCATTAGCATTCCCTGACGTGGCCTTATTACAAGCTGTCGCCATCAGTATCAGCGTGCCCAACGCGACGACGAGCAGCGTTATCTTTCGGGTGTTCATTTTTTCCATCTCCTGTGTTGGTCGTGAATGTTTAAGAACAGTCTGATCCCTCATGGGCGCCTTGAGTCGAACTACACCCACGCGCCCGCTAAAATCATGGGCAGCCGAAGATTTCGTCGCTCACGCTCGAACGATAAATCTCGGAATTGTATCTGCCGCCGCCTGCGTAGTCCTGTTTGATGCGCGCTGAGATGACGTGGCAGAAAGGGTGATCGTCGTTCGGGTCGCGGAAATAAACTTTCATGGTCTTGTAGCGATAGCTCGGCAGGTTGTCGCTATCCTTCTGGATTTCCCATCCGGCAATGTCTGTGCCGATCCTGAAAATCTTGAGCGTAGCAGGATTTTTGAGAGCTCCCATCAACATTTTTTCGCCGGCGGGATCGCGAAAGCGATAGCTGGCCGCCGAAGGTTTATAAGTCGGAATCTTCTTACCGGCGATAGCTGCCAGCTTGTCCCACTCGGCGTCAAACTCTGCGCGCGATGCCGGGTCTTTGAGCCACTTCGCTGCCCACTCCTCGCGCGCTCGGCGCGACACGGCGCGCAGTAACTCGTCGCTCGCATCGCCGGCGCTGACGAGATATAGATATTCGCCGGGAGCGTATCTTTCGGCTTCGCCCTGTGCTTTTCTGATGTCGGAGAGGAAAACCGGAAGACGAAAATCCGGCTTTTCGTCTTCCACGCCAACCGCACACTTCAGATACTCGGCGCGCTGGGCTACGATCTCCGCGATGATTGCCGGGTTGGATAGATATTCCAGAAATGTGTTGGGCGCGGCGCCGCCGAGTTTGCTCTTTAATTGACTATCGAGTTCCGCCAACTTCGGCTGCTCAGCTTGCAGCGTCTTCTGCGCGTCCTGCGCATTGTCGAAATGGCGCGCGCCGAAGGCGTTGTAACCTTCTTCGGTCACTTGTTTCTCTTGTAAATTGCGCTTCTTGCCGTAACACGGCAGGTAAGGCGTCACGAAGTGTTTGTAGTCGTACATGATTTCCGTGAACGCCCGATAATCGAAATACGGATATACAGAATTGACGCTGTACCACTGGACCGAATCCGGTGATTTGAGGTCGGCAACTTTGTAGGTCGCGCCAGCCTTACCGGTGATCCTGACCACCTTTACATCTCTGAAGCGATCGACGGCAACCGCTTGATCGCCCACGTTTAGATTTGCGTTGTAATCAGCCGGCGCATTCGGGTTGGTCTGAACGTCGCCTTGTGGAGCGTTGGAATTTACGTCCGGCGTTCCTTTGCTGGCTGTATTGGATGTTGTTGGCTCTGGTTGACTCGGATTGGGCTTGGCGG
>JAWVEM010000101.1:0-13466 GCA_033856735.1 Blastocatellia bacterium | reverse complement strand
TTGCCGTCGAAACTTGTGTACCAGATTTCTTCCGGCTCGGTAAGATTGAGTTTGGAAAATAATTCATCATTGAGATGAGTAACTTGTTTCGGCAGGCCGCCTCCGCCTTCCAGCCAGAAGATGTCGCCAACCCGGGTTGGCGAGGAAATCACCAAAGCGAATTTCGACGCATCGGGCGTGGCGCGAAAACTGACTACGGCCTGGTTGCCGCTGGTCAAATCAGTTTCTTTGCCGTTGGCGGCGTCGAACCTGCCGAGATTTGCTTTACCTTCTTTCGCATAGATCGCGACGATGCTGCGACCATCAGCCGTCCACACGGGAGGGTTGCCGCCGCCGCCGCGCGGCGCGGTGTTGTCTCCGCCGACTCCAGAGCCGACGTCGTAGTCAAAGTCACGCGTCAGATTTCGCGGCTGCGCGTTGGGCGCGATATCCATCACCCACAGATCGGGCTCTGTATAAGATTGCACCGGCTGGCTCGACGAGCCATAGAACGCGATCTGTTTGCCGTTAGGACTGACAGAAAAAGCGCCGGTGTCCATGGCAAACGAAGTGAGCTTCGACGGCCGCCCACCACCGACTGGGATCGAATAGATAGTCGTCGACGGCAGTTCGTAGTAAGGCTCATCAATCTGATCGGAAGCGTAATAAATTTGCGAGCTGTCTTTTGCCCAGGTGGCTCCGTCTTCCGAGAAGCGTCCGCTCGTGAGTTGTTTAGGTGTGACTTTTTCATCGCTGGTTTTTGGCGCGGTCACTACCCAGAGGTGGTTTGGATGCTTTGGATCGTTATAGCCGGCGCCGTTGAAGCGATAGACGGCCCGTGTGATCACACGCACGTCGCTCTCGCGCGGCTCTTCCGGTTTTTTAGCGTCAGCCGGAGTTGGACTCGGCGAGGGCTGGGGATTCTTAGCCGCCTTCGCCAGATCTTCCGGATTGGCGCTGTTGCCGAATGCGATCATCTTGCCGTCAGGAGACCATTGCGGCCCACCCGCGCCGCGCGTGACAGTCGTAAACTGAAACGAATCGCCACCGGCCATCGGCAGCATAAAGAGCTGCGGCAAGTCGGGCCGGCCGTCTTTCTCAGTGACGCGGACGAAGACAAGAAACTTGCCATCGGGCGACCAGCGCGGCGTCGAATCTCTCGGGCCGGCGGTCAGTTGATGCGACTCGCCGTTGGCGGGAGAGACGCTCCAGATCGACGTGTTGTAGCCGTCTTTCTTTTCGTTCACGGTCACGCGCACAAAGGCGACGCGCGAACCGTCGGGCGATATTTGCGTATCGCCGGCCCAGACAAAATTGAATAAGTCCTTCTCGGTAATGTTCCGCTTCTGCGCCAGGGCCGGAACGGCGAGCACAGTGATAATGATTACGACGAGCCAGAGGCGAGATCGCATAGAGTTTCCTTTCGGAGCGGGTTGGCAACGCGGCGATATTCTACCGGGGAACAGGGAAACGGGGAATAGCGAGCGGCGATGTAGGAGCCTCGCGAGGCGTCAGCTCGGTTAAGCGGCACTAACGGTGGTCAGAAAAACTCTCATTAGCACCTGGCTCAGCCAGGTGATCAGCCGATCCGAAAAACGGTAAACCGTTTCAAACGGTTTCAGTCCTCATGCTATTTGAGACCGTATCGCTTGACGAATAGTTGAAACTCCTGCGGGAAGGTCTTCTTGCGATGATGCTCTTGCTGATTGGCGAACTTCGATGCGTCCGCTGCAATGGCTCTGCCACTCTGATGCGCGGCAAGTCTCGGACTTGCCGAAACGTGGCCCATTAATCTGAACGGTCTCTGACCGTGGCGGGTCGAAGACCCGAATAAAAAAGAAGGTTCGCCGCGGGCAAGTCGCAGACTTGCCGCGCAACAGAGTGGCAGAGCCATTGCCGTAATGAGTCAAGTATATTAGTGCCGTAGAAACGGTTTTCTGCTCAATTCAACTTCCCTATCCACCTCGCTGAAGCGAGGCGCCAATGAGATCGCGTCCTCAAAAGAAACCGGTTGCTACTGGGCTTCGCTTTTGGGTCCGTCATGATCCCCTCCGCGCGCAACTCTCAGAAATGCTTTCGCAGCATGTGAGAGTGTCGCTCCCTTGCGATAGATCAAGTGCACCCGTCTTTCCAGGCGCATCTCTTTCACGGCTAAGCCGGCAAGTTGTTTGCGCGCGATTTCAGTTTGCGCGGCGAGACGCGGTATCAGAGCGACGCCCAATCCTTTTTCGACCAGGCGCTTGATTGCTTCCAGGGTTGGCATCTCCATGGAAATATTCAGCGGCGTGCGTTGCTTCTCGAAAGTCTTCACTACTTTATCGCGGTAAGGCGACGGCACGTTGTGCGCGATGAATGATTCGGCGCCCAGCTCGCGCACGGAAACAATATTTTTCGCAGCCAGCGGATGATCAGGCGCGACAATTAAAGCCAGCTCGTCCGTCGCTATGGGGACCGACTTGATCGCCTTGTCGCTCGGTTTGAAAGAGACGACGCCGATTTCTACATCACGACCGAGAATCTCTCCGGGAATGCGGCTGGCCAGGCTGCGCTTCACTTCGATCTTTATGTGTGGATGACGCGCGCGAAAGATTGGAATCAAGGGCAACAGACACATCACCGTGTATTCGTTGGCGCCCAGAGAAAGCTTGCCGCGGTGCAGGTCGCGAAGTTCGCGAATTGCCGAGTGGGCGTGGTGACGCAGGTTCATCATTTGCTGCGCGAAGTCGAACAGCACGCGTCCGGCCGCGGTCAGTGTGCCGTCTTTCGACGAGCGGTCGAACAACGCTTCGCCCAGTTCCGTCTCGAGTCTGCGAATGGCCTGGCTGACGGCCGGCTGGGTGCGATGTAGCGCCTCAGCCGCGCGCGAAAAACTCTTCTCCTGGGCGACCGCCAGGAAGACTTCCATTTGATTGATGTCCATTGCTACTAACCTCTGCTACTGGTTTAGAGTTCGACTGCTATGGAGTCAGGACCACCTGCGTCAGCGGGTGGGTCGAACACTTTACGCGTCAGACTTGAGCCTCGAACCATCCGCTCACGCAGGCGGTACTGACTTCAGCCACCCAAACGCGACCACTCTTCTATGTTATTCGAAGGCGCGCCCCGGGTTATGCTACGGCCAAAACTTATCTTATCATAAATATTATAACTTTGACTTTCAGGGGGCTGCGGCTTAGGATTCCTCTTTCCCAGATGGATTTGGAGGGCGAAGTGTGATGACATCCGAGCGGGTACGAATCTTTGACACGACATTGCGCGACGGCGAGCAGTCGCCGGGTTGTTCGATGGACCTCAAGGAAAAGGTGCGACTGGCCCGAGAGCTCGAATTGCTCGGGGTCGATATCATCGAAGCCGGATTCCCGATTGCCTCGGAAGGCGACTTTGCCGCGGTCAAGGCAGTCGCGGCCGAGTGTCGCGAGGTAACCGTTGCCGCTCTTTGCCGTACCTTGGAGATGGACGTGCGCCGCGCGGCTGAAGCGCTGCACGGCGCAGCCCGGCCCCGCATTCACACCGTTGTGGCGACGTCGGATATTCATCTCGAGTACAAGTTGAAGAAAACTCGAGCTGAAGTAATCGAGATGACCCGCCAAGCGGTGCGCCTGGCCCGAAATTTCACCGACGAGGTTGAGTTCTCTGCCGAAGACGCGACTCGCAGCGACGTGGACTATCTCTGCGAAGTGTTTGCGACGGCGGTTGCCGAAGGCGCGACGATCCTAAACATTCCGGACACGGTTGGCTACACACTGCCGACTGAATTTTCGCAACTCGTGCGGACCGTTCGCGAGCGCGTGACTCCTGATCGTGAAGACATCACGATTAGCGTGCACTGTCACAACGACCTCGGCCTGGCGGTGGCGAACAGCCTGGCGGCAATCGATGCCGGAGCGAGGCAGATTGAATGTACGATCAACGGGATTGGGGAGCGCGCCGGTAATGCTTCGCTGGAAGAGATTGCCATGGCCATGCGCGTGCGCGCTGACCGGCTGCCGTTCGAAACCGCGATCGATACGACTCGGCTGTATTCAACCAGTCAGCTGCTCTCGCGGATTATTGGTTTTGGCGTGCAGCCTAATAAGGCCATCGTCGGGCGTAACGCTTTCGCGCACGAAGCCGGGATACATCAGCACGGCATGATCAGCAATCCGCTCTGTTACGAGATCATGACACCTGAATCGGTGGGTGTGCCGACCAACGAACTCGTGCTGGGCAAGCATTCGGGGCGGCATGCGCTGGCATTGCGTTACGCGAGTCTGGGTTATGCTCTGAGCGCCGACGAGTTGGATGGCGCTTATCGACGCTTTACGGATCTGGCCGATCGCAAGAAGCAGATTTACGATCAGGATCTAATATCGCTGGTGGCGGCCGATTCGGTTGTCGCGCCGGAGGCAGCCATCGCCGCTGACGGCAACCAGTGGGCCCAGACTGTCGCCGCGTAGTTTTTGGAGTGCGGTGACTTGTCACCGCTTTCCTTCGAGGTTGCTGTTTAGAAGGCGGACTTGTCCGCCTCTAATCGCAGCGGGACAAGTCCCGCTTCTAAACTTGATCGATAAAAGGATGCGACAAGTCTCAGCAGTTTACAAAAGATGAAACTAGATATAGTCGTGCTTCCCGGTGATGGAGTTGGCCCGGAAGTCATCGAACAGGCCGTGCTTGTTTTGCGAGAGGTGGCAAACATTCACGGCCACAACTTTCAGTTCGCGGAACATGACGCCGGCGGTGTAGCGATCAAGCGCTGGGGCTCGCCCCTGCCGCCGGTTACACTTGATGCCTGCGTCGGCGCTGACGCTGTGCTGCTGGGCGCGGTCGGCTCGCCTGACTTCGACGAGCTTGCGCCTGACAAAAGACCCGAGGCCGGCCTGCTCGCGCTGCGACGCGCCCTGGGCGGCTTTGCAAATCTGCGGCCCATCACTTCTTTTCGATCGTTAGCCGGCGCGTCGCCTCTGCGCAAAGAAATTATTGAAGGCGCGGACATTCTTTTTGTCCGTGAGTTGCTCGGAGGGCTTTATTTCGGCGAGCCGCGCGGGCTGATCTCACAAAACGGAAGTTCATCGGCCTTCAATACAATGCGCTACACGGTCAGCGAGATCGAACGGGTCGCGCGCATTGCGTTTGCAGCCGCCGAGAAGCGTCGCGGCAAAGTAACTTCAGTGGATAAGGCCAACGTGCTCGAGACTTCCCAGTTGTGGCGCCAGACAGTTTCGCGCGTCGCGACGGAGTATCCGCAAGTGGAGCTCGATCATCTTTATGTCGATGCTGCGGCGATGCACATCATCACCACTCCCAGAAGATTCGACGTGATTCTCACTGAGAATTTATTTGGCGACATTCTTTCAGATGAAGCGTCGGTGATTGCGGGATCGTTGGGCATGATGGCGTCGGGAACAGTTGGCGGCGCGGTCGATCTCTATGAACCAGTCCACGGATCAGCGCCGGACATTGCGGGAAAAGGCATCGCCAATCCTTTGGGCGCGATTGCTTCAGCGGCGATGCTCTTACGCCAGACGGCCAAGCTGGAAGATGAGGCCGCGGACATCGAAGCCGCGATCGGTGCGGTGCTGGACGCCGGTTATCGCACCAGGGACATCGCGCCGGGCACCGGCGGCCACTTGATTAGCACGGCAGAGATGGGACAACTTGTAACTGAAGCCGTCTTTGAAGTAGCCGACATGCGGTATGCTTATCATGCCGTTTAGTCCGTGGTCGGTTGTTAGTAGTCAGTTGTGAGTTGGTTGTACTGGGTCCTTTGAGCTTTGGACTTTGATTTGATTTCGAAGGTGATCCGTGAAGGGTTTCATTTACCTGTCGGCCAAGAAAATCAAGTACAAAATACAAAGCGCGCACAACTAACAACTGACCACTGACAACTAGCATTCTTTATGCCTCGCACACTCTTCGAGAAAGTTTGGGACGCGCATGTGGTGCGCGCTGCATTGAACGAACCTGCCCTGCTTTACGTCGATCTTCATCTCGTGCACGAAGTCACTTCGCCGCAGGCGTTCGAAGGCTTGCGGGTGGCCCACCGTGGCGTACGCCGGCCCGATCTGACCATTGCCACCATCGATCACAACGTGCCGACCACGGACCGTAGTCAGCCGATCACTGATCCAATCGCTGCCAAGCAAATCGAAACGCTGAGACAGAACTGCGCTGAATTCGGCATCACTCTCTTCGACATTAATTCGAGGGATCAGGGTATTGTGCATGTTATTGGACCAGAGTTGGGCCTGACCCAGCCAGGCATGTCCATCGTCTGCGGAGACAGCCATACCAGCACGCACGGCGCTTTTGGGGCGCTGGCGTTTGGCATCGGCACCAGCGAAGTCGAACACGTTCTGGCGACGCAGTGTCTGCCGCAAAACAGACCGCGCACAATGCTCGTGCGCACCCACGGACTATTATCAGAGGGCGTGACGGCAAAAGACCTCGCGCTGGGAATCATCGGACAGATTGGTACTGACGGCGCGTCGGGCCATGTGATCGAATACGCCGGCGCTGCGGTGCGCGCGCTGACGATGGAAGGCCGCATGACCCTCTGCAACATGAGCATTGAAGCGGGCGCCCGCGCTGGAATGATCGCGCCTGATGAAACCACGTTCGCGTATCTTGAGGGGCGGCGGTATGTGGCGCGCGAGGCGCAATGGGAAGCGGCCCTTGCGTATTGGCAGACACTGTCTTCGGATCCGGACGCTCAATTTGATCGCGTGGTCGAAATCGATGCCGCCGGGATCGCGCCCTGCGTTACCTGGGGCACCAGCCCCGGCATGGTCGTGCCGGTAACCGGCAGTGTTCCTGATCCCGCGGAAGTAAACGGGGAAGCCGAGCGCCGCGCGGCACAGCGAGCACTTGAATACATGAAGCTCGAGCCGCATACGAAAATTGCCGACGTGACGATCGATCGCGTGTTCATCGGGTCCTGCACCAACTCTCGTCTCGAAGACTTGCGCGCCGCCGCGCGAGTAGTTAAGGGCCACGCCATTCACAAATCGGTGCGCGCGATGGTCGTACCCGGATCGCAGAACATCAAACGTGCTGCCGAGACCGAAGGCCTCGATCAGATTTTTCTCGAGGCCGGATTCGAATGGCGCGAAGCCGGATGCTCAATGTGCCTGGGAATGAATCCTGACATCCTGGCTCCCGGCGAGCGTTGCGCTTCGACCAGCAATCGAAACTTTGAAGGACGGCAGGGACGCGGGGGGCGCACGCATCTGGTCAGTCCGGCGATGGCTGCAGCGGCGGCGATCATGGGGCATTTTGTTGATGTGAGGGAATGGGAATACAGGTAGGGGCAGGGCTTGTCCCTGCCCGATTGCCTGGCAAAAAAATCCGGGCAGGGACAAGCCCTGCCCCTACAAACAATATGAATCCATTTAGAAGTCACAGCGGCCTGGTCGCACCCCTCGATCGTCCGAACGTCGACACTGACCAGATCATTCCCAAACAGTTTCTTAAGCGAGTCGAGCGCACGGGCTTTGGTGAATTTCTTTTCTCCGACTGGCGTTTTCGTCCTGATGGTGAGATCGATCTCTCTTTTCCTTTGAATGAAAAGCGCTACCAGGGTGCCTCAATTCTGATCGCCGGCAAGAATTTTGGTTGTGGCTCTTCGCGCGAACATGCGCCGTGGGCTCTCGCCGATTATGGTTTTCGCGTCATCATCGCTCCTTCGTATGCAGACATCTTCGCCAATAACTGCCTCAAGAACGGGCTGCTGCCGGTTACCCTGAACGATGCAGCAGTCGCCGAACTAATGCGCCGAGCTAAGGACATCGAAGGCTATCGCGCGACAGTTGATCTCGAGAGTAAGACAGTCATCGACGCCAACGGTTTCTCCGCGGCGTTCGCGATTGATGACTTTCAACGTTATTGCTTGCTGGAAGGGCTGGATGATATTGGGCTGACGCTAAAGCATGAGGGCGACATTACGCTTTACGAACAACAACGCCCCTCGTGGGTCGAAATATCGCATAGTTAAATCAGCGGCGGCGCGCCCCCTTCCTGACCCGAGAGATTTCCTTACTCGATTTATTTTCAAAAAGCCGGGAAGGCTTTTCCAGAAAATCTAATACTGCTGAGGCAAGAGCAGCTCAGGGTTGGGAAAGTAGGGTTGCCCTCGCCAGCTCTTTTGGAAACCCATGTCACGGGCATCGAACAAATTCCCTCTACGTCTCGTATAGTCTCGCGCGGAGGTCTTCAGATAATGCGCAATCCGGCTTTGGCAGGAATTCTTAGCTTACTTATTCCGGGATTGGGTCAGATCTACAACGGGCGAGTTCTATTCGGCGTCATCTGGATGTTGGTCTTTGGAGTTTCGTGGATTGGATCGGTAGGCATCTTCGGTTGGATCGTCCACATCATTTCCGCCTGGTGCGCTTATTCGTACGCCAAAGATCATCCCGTGCGCGCCTAGTGGCACAGACTTTAGTCTGTGAACCAGCGGGCGAACACAGACTAAGGTCTGTGCCACTCACAACTTCAAAAAGTTTTCCAGGATGGTCCGGCCGTGGGGATGCTCTTCGTCGAATAACTCCGGATGAAACTGGACGCCGAAAAGCGGCAGCGAAGCATGCTGCATCGCCTGAATGTCTGAGACGTCGTTGCTGGCGGTGCAGACGAAATCCGCCGGCAATGCTTTGACTTCATCACAGTGCGACTCCCACACGGTGATAGTTTCCGGCAAGCCACTGAAAATGGTGTCGGCGGTTTGTGAATCCAACTTGACGTCGGAGAAACCCCGTTCGCGAAAGGCCCCTTCATAACCCTCGCCCGGCCCCAGGCGTTCAATCAAATCAACAGGGGCGCCAAAGGCGAGCGCTATCTGTTGCTGCCCGCCGCACACACCCAGAATTGGTTTGGGTGCGCTGCGAATTACATAGAAGACGCCGGCCAGTGATTCTGGCGAGTAGCGATCCCACGGATGGCTTTGGCCGCTAAGGATGATGTGGGAAGGACTGAGCATCTTCACGAATTCCGGAGTGATGTTGCGAAACGGCTCAGTAACTACTCGCAAGTCAGGCTCGATTCGCCCCAAAGCCGAGCGAATTTCGCGGGGGCTCGAGCCCTGGCCTTCAATCGTATTGTCGACTAGTAAAATCATTCTGAGTCTTAAATTTCAGATCTGAAATCCCAAGTTGCGAATCCAATTTGAGATCCTACAAGTTCAGCCATCAACTTACCGCCCCCGCCTAACGCTCGGCGACGGTTGTGGACTAGAAGCTTCTTTACTGGATGCCTCTTCAATTCCCAGACAATACATCTTTCCCATGAACGCTCCAATATAGATGCGCCCATCCAAAACCGCCGGCGTGGCATTAACGTTGTCGCCGATCTTGAGTTCCGAGATTTGCTTGCCATCCTCAGCCGACAGCAGATGAATCCATCCGGCTTTGTCGCCAAAGACGACCCGGCCGTCGACCACCGGCGCGCTGCCCCAAATCGCTGCGTGGGCTTTATATTTCCAGACGACCTCGCCCTTGTCCGCACTCAGGCAATACATGTAGCCGTTGCTTGCTCCGATATAGATTCGGTCTTTCAAATAAATGGGACTGGCCCAGATGCCGATATGCTCGCTGGCATGGCCGAGGTGGCCGCCATCGGTAACAAAATTCCAAACCAACTCGCCCGTCTCTTGTTTGTAGCAACGCACGACCCCATCTTCCGCCGCCGTGTAAACGAAACCATTGGCAACGGCGGGTGTGGAATCCGAGTCGGCGCCAATCCTCGCCTTCCAGATAAATTTGCCGTCAGCCGGATCGATGCAATAGAGGTCGCCCTCTTCTGTTCCGAGATAAACCCGGCCATCCTTGATGGTGATACTGCCTTCGACTGAGCCGACCAGGACTTTATAGACTAGCGATCCGTCCGCGAGGTTCAAGCAATAGAAGTAGTGATCTTCGCAGCCAAAATAAATTCGGTCTCCGACGACTATCGTTGAGCCGTCGATTTCGAATCCAGTTTCATGATCCCAAATCAGAGATCCGTCCTGCGCGTTCAGACAATAAAGGTGATGGTCGAGACCACTGGCCAGAATCTTGTCGCCGGTAATCACCGGCGTAGCCTTCATGCTGTCTCTGCCACGGAACTTCCAAATCTCGGTGCCGTCGTTTTTGTTCAGGCAATAGACATAGCCATCGGCGGAAGGAAAGAAAACGCGATCGTCGCGAATCGATGGCTGGCCCGGCCATGACGTTCCACCCCACGCGTCCTTATGAAAGCGGCCGCTGATCCCCTGGGTTTTGACTTCCCAGATGATCTTAAGGTCGCCGTCTTTCCATGGGCCCGTGCCATAGAAATTTCGCTCCGCGCTACCCAGCCACATTGGCACAGCGGTCGGCGGTTTTGGCTTTTCAATGACCGGCGGCGGCGGCGGGGTCACGGCTTTGCCGTTGCAGCCAGAAATCAGCACGGTCGCACAGATGATGATCAATAAGCCGCCACAGTGGCGGAGGTCGAAGGGAACAAAAATCTTTCGCACTTGGGGGATCCTCGTAAAAACTGGGACTAATAAAAAAACTAACGGCGCAACCATTCACCGCTATAAATTACGTCGGCGCGCCCTGTCAGCACAACTTCGTCGTCTGCGCGCCATTCGATTGGGAGTATTCCGCCGGGAGCGTGTACATTCACGCGCCGATCCGTGAGGCCCTTAATGACGGACGCGACCACGGCCGCGCATGAGCAGGTGCCTGAGCTTTCAGTCTCGCCTACACCGCGTTCCCACAGGCGCTCTTCTATGTTTTCCCGATCGCGAACGCGCACAAAGATAACATTAGTGCGCTCGGGAAAGCGCGGATGATGCTCGATCAAAGGACCGAGGCGCCGCCAGTCAATTGCGTCAAAGTCGTCGACAAAGATGCAGCAGTTGGGATTGCCCATCTGCAATGCCGTAACCCGCAGCGTTTCACTGCCGACCTCGAGTGGATAATCAATAACGCGTTCGAGCGGCACGTCCGTGACCATCGGAATGGAAGTATTGTCGAAACGTGGCTGGCCCAGCTCAGATTTAAAAAGAAACGACCCGGCGTCGGGACGATCGAGCAAGTGGTAGCGCTTGATGCCGTTGCGAGTTTGCAGACGCAGCAGGTTATTCGACCAGAGTTGATGATAGAACAAATACGAAGCGGCGCAGCGCGTGCCGTTGCCGGACATGCCTGCTTCACTGCCATCCGGATTGAAAATACGAACCTGAAAGTCCGAGCTGTCTGCTTCCGAGCGCAGCGTTATGGCGATCCCGTCCGCACCAGCGCCGTAATGTCGATCACAGACGCGCCGGGCAAAGTCACCCAAGTCGTCGACTTCGGCGAGTTGATCGGCTTCGAAGACTATGTAGTCGTTGCCGTAGCCGTGGAATTTGGTGAAATGAGGAGGCATTAATTACGAACCGACGGGGACGATCAAATTTTTCGGGACATGTGAAGCACGCCGATCACGTCAATGTTAGATGATTCGGTAAGGGCGCTGGAACACTTCACGGATTTGGCCTACCGCGAACTCCGGCACGACACGTCCGGAAAGCGGAAAGGCACCGATTTGTTTGCTGCGAGCGGTCAGTCTATCAACCATGCGCTTAGCGTAGGCGGGTGAACTCTGGGCGATGTAGTCGTGAATTGTTCGAAGACTGTGTTTTGCAGTATCAGCCCAGACGACTTTCATAGGCGCAATCCGAACTCTTCCCGCACTTTTTCCACGTTGGTTACGCGGCCCGCTTCGATGTCAGCCAACCCTGATTCGATAGTTTCCCTGACGTAGATTTGATACATCAGGTCTTCCCAGGTCGAATCGTCCGGCAGGTTTTCGACCAATCGTCGCGCCTCTTCTTTGATGTTCGCACTCATAGGTTTTTTGGTCCTTCTGTTGAGAGAATATAGCCACTTTACGACTTAAGGGTCAATCGGTTCCCGCCTAAGCCGCCCGCGGTAGTGAGGGGGGGTAAGCTGAGCGCGCTTCGCGCGCTGTGCGGGCAAGGATGCCCGCGCTTCTTACTGCGTCTTGCCCGCGAACGACGCCAACAGTACGGCGATCGCGTCGATTGAATCCCGCCGCAGTGCGCCGGCGTCCGGATAGTTGTTCAGCATCATCGAGAAAACCAGGTGCTCGCCAGCGGCCGTCGTTACATAGCCCGACAGCGAGGCCACCGAACTTAGGCTGCCAGTCTTGGCCCGCAGGTTACCTTCGGCGGGCGTGCCTCGCATCCGCGTCCGCAGAGTACCGTCCACTCCGGCAATGGGTAGCGTGTCGCGAAACTGGGCAAAGTATTTATGCTTTGACATGTAAGTCAGCAACTGCACCGTGGCGTTCGCCGTGATCATGTCGTTGCGCGAAAGACCTGAGCCGTCGTTCAGCGCGAGATCACTTTCACTAGCTCCAGCCTGACGCAAAAAGTTTCTTACTACTATCAATCCGGCTTCTTCGTTCGTTTGACTGGGTCCAGTGCTGGTCAACTTGCCAAGTGTGCGCAGAATTATTTCGGTATAGAGATTCTGACTCGGCTTGAGGGTGTGCGATGCGATCAAGCTGAAAGGCGGCGATTGCATGGTGGCGATCTCAATCGGTTGGGATTGCGGCGAAAGATTGGCCCCCAGCGCCAACACCGCCAATGGAATCGGAACGATGCTTGCTCCGGAACGTGCGTCCAGGGTACGCGCTCGACCGTCGATTTTCACGCCACGCTTAACCAGCGCGTCCCGCAGCATGGTGACAAAGGCCAGCGCGGGATCAGGAATTGCGACGCTGCCGGTGAATCCATTATCACCGAGCGGCAGGCTGCCCGTGATTTCCAGAGTGTTCGCGCCGAGGCCGCGATAGAGTTGCAGATCGCTCTTCGATCCGCGCGCACCGGTCGTGGCGCGATTCGCGATAGTCATGAAAGTCGCTGGGGGGCCGGAGGTGATCGCGACAGGTGCGCCAACTCTGTCGCCCGGCTTCACCGTAAGATCGATCGCATTGTCGTTAACTGTCAGCGCGCTGACGGGTGCGCCGTAAGACCACTGTAGATCGTCCCACTCCCAACCACTGCCCAGCGGCGCCCCGTTGAACCAGCTCTCGTCGCCGACCAGATCGCCTTTGACGCGTTTCACTCCGGCGGCCACGATGCGCGCCGCAAGATCGTTGAGACCTTTGAAGTAGTCTCCGTCGTTGAAGCGCGCGGCAAATGAAGGATCGCCGCGACCATAAACGATCAGGTCGCCCTTGACCTTTCCGTCCTCCGGCTTCTCCTTCACATAAACCGAAGTCATGAAGTGATAGTCAGGTGTCAGCCGGTCGAGCGCCGCGGCGACGGTGTAAAGCTTCATGTTCGAAGCGGGCCGAGTAAACTTGTTCGCGCTCTGCTCGTAGATCACCGCGCCAGTATCGAGCGACACGATCTTGACGGCGAAGAACCCGCGTTCGAGCGCCGGTTGGCGCGCGATTTCTTCAATGCGCGTTTTCAGTTCGGCGAGAGTGGCCGGTGCAACTCGCGGGACAGGGCTGGAACGCGAAGTAACGGGCGAGGG
>JAWVEM010000100.1:0-13745 GCA_033856735.1 Blastocatellia bacterium | reverse complement strand
ACGCGTGGGGTTTACGCCCACGTCGGTAATGTCCAACGACGAGCCGGGAAGGAGCGCCGCGGCGGCGATGAAATAAGCCGCGGAGGAAAGGTCTCCAGGAATTGAGATGTCCTGACTGCTCAGTCGTGCCGGACCGTTGACTGAGATCGACCGGGCGTTCTCGCCTTCGCGCTTCGCCTCGCCGGTCTCAATCTGAACACCGAAACTGCGTAGCATTCTTTCGGTATGATCGCGGGTGGGTTGGTTCTCGATAACTTCCGTGCGGCCGGCAGCGTTTAGCCCAGCCAAAAGGATGCAGGACTTAACCTGCGCGCTGGCAACCAGCAGTTCGTAGCTGATCGATTTCAAATTCAGTTGACCTTGAATTACCAGCGGCGCGCAGCCGTCGTTCGACGAAAACTTCGCCCCCATCATCTGCAGCGGCTCAATGATTCGCTGCATTGGGCGCGAGCGCAACGAATCGTCACCAGTCAACGTTGATGCGAAATCCTGGCCAGCGAGAATTCCCGCGAGCAAGCGCATCGTGGTGCCGCTGTTGGCGCAGTCGAGAGGCTGCTTCGGCTCTCGCAATCCGTCATTACCAACGCCGGTTATCGTGAGCTCATTATGGTCACGTTTGATAACGACGCCCAGCGCTGTCAGGCACGAAAGGGTGGCGGCGCAGTCCGCGCTGGTCGAGAAATTCTTAATTATTGAAGTGCCTTCCGCCAGCGCCGCCATCATTGCCGCCCGGTGCGAGATGGACTTGTCGCCCGGCACTCGCACTCGCCCGCGAATCGTTTTTGCCCCACGAACAATCACGGCTGAATCTTAACCTCTGTCACGTCATGCGAGAAAGTTCAGAGTTCACGTTAAGGCTGTTAACGCGAACGCGACATGCTCAAGCGTGAACTCTAAAACTCCCAACTTCTTGACACGCGGCCAGCGGCCATGTTACACGTCCGTCTTCCGTTTGCTAATGGATAGCAGCAGCCAAACCGTGATTCCCGGGCGAGAAAGGCCGCGCTTTTTTGTGACCGAACAAACGACTCGACTCGTTTTGCCCAGCCACATTGAGGCGGTTGCTGATGTTGCCGCCGCCATGACGGATTTCATCAAGAGTTGCGGCCTCGATGAACAGACTGCCTTTGGGTTAGACATGGCAGTGCGCGAAGCTGTTACGAACTCGATAGTGCATGGCAACCAGGAAGACGAAACCAAGTCGGTTGAGGTAATCTTTAATTGCCTGGCGAACGCGGTGGAAATCGAAATCAGGGATCAAGGCGAGGGATTCGATCCGACGAGCGTGCCCGATCCCACCGAGCCGGCTAACATCCTGAAGACCTCAGGCCGCGGTATTTTCCTGATGCGAACGTTCATGGACGAAGTCGAATGGCTGGCACGGCCTGAAGGCGGTACCACGGTGAGAATGGTAAAACGATTTTAGACTTTTGATTGCGATTTTTGACTTTGCCGGAGTGGTTGATAAATCTGGAACACTTAGTAGTCCGGCACTCGCAAAATCAAAAATCGACAACCAGAAAATCGAATAGGAGAATCCTCGATCATGGCAGAACTTAAGATCCTCGAGCGACAAGAAGGCGAAGTGACCGTGCTCGACATGAGCGGCCGTATCACGATCGGCGAAGGCAGCGTAGCTTTGCGTAGCGCTGTGCGGCGTTTGCTGGAAGAAGGAAAGAAAAATATTCTGCTCAACCTGGCAGGCGTGGGCTATATCGATTCGAGCGGCATCGGCGAGTTAGTGTCCAGCTACACCGCGATTAATAAAGAAGGTGGGCAGCTCAAACTGCTCAGCCTGACGCAGAAACTTCAGGACTTGCTGACGATTACAAAGTTGTTGACGGTCTTTGACGCTTACGACACTGAGCCCGAGGCGCTCAGCAATTTTAAATAGCCAGCTGGGATACTCCGAACTTACCGACGCTGGTATCCGTATAATCTGAGCGACCACAAACGCAGGAGGGTTTCAGTAATGGCCGAGCTAAATATCAAACAACGTCAGGCCGGTGATGTGACGATTTTGGATCTCAACGGTGAGGTTCGCATCGGTGACAGTGCCACCGCATTGCGCGGAGCGATCAGAGGTTTGATCGCCGCGGGCAACCAAAAAATTCTTTTGAACCTGGCGGGAGTTAAGTACATCGATTCGAGTGGCATCGGCGAGTTGATCGCCAACTATACCTCCGTAGGCCGCGGCGGCGGTCAGTTAAAACTACTCAGTCTAACCGAAAAAGTTCAGGACCTGCTGGTCATAACGAAATTGCTTACCGTCTTTGACGTCTACGAAGAAGAGGCAGAAGCCTTGAGCAGTTTCAAATAAGTTGGCGCTGGAATTGTGAGCAACGTCCGCCTCTGCGCTTGGGAACGGCCCAGTAAATTAGCTGGGCCGTTTGCGTGTCTTCGGACGCACAGCAACTGATATCATTTCAAATCGTGAGCCGCATTAAGTTTGATCACACCGCCGGCGAGGCGCTGGCACAAGCCGTTCGCGACATCGAGCAGGACACCGATGCCGAGATCGTTATCGTTGTGCGCGGGCGCTCCGGAACGTACCGCCATGCCGATTACCTATGCGGAGCAATCGTCGCGCTTGCCGGCGTTATCTTCGTGCTGTTCTCGCCCTTTGAATTTCACACCTACTGGGTCCCGTTTGATGTGTCGGTGCTATTTGTCGCGGGCGCCTTTGTGTCTTCGCGCACCGATGCTGTCAGGCGCGCCCTCACTTCAAAAAAGTTTCGAGCAAAAGCCGCGCGCACCGGCGCCGCGGCGATGTTCTACGAAGCGGGTATTGCCAACACCTCTGCCGAAAACGGCCTGCTGATTTATCTTTCACTGCTGGAAAATCGCCTGGAAGTGATCGCCGATCGCGGCATCCTGAAAGCCGTGCCGGCTTTGCAGTGGAATAACTCGGTCTTCGAAATAAAACGAGTCGGACGAAAGCCCGAGCCGGAAAAACTAATTAAGGCCGTGCGTGATCTGGGCCGCCTCTTGGCCGAGCACATGCCGGCGACCGGCGAAAATCCGAATGAGTTGCCGGATGGTCCGCGTATCGAACTGAAATGAAACTAAACCGTCACGTCCTAAGCTTGCGGCGGATTGCGCTGACGGGAGGTGTCGCTCTCGTTACGTTCCTCGTCGCGTCAGAAGCGATCGCGCGCGTCGGCGGAGGCCAGGGATATGGGGGCGGCGGCGGTCATGGCGGTAGCGGTGGTGGGGGCGCCGGAGCGCTGGTATATCTGCTGGTCAGATTTCTGCTTTGGCTGACGATCGAACATCCGGTCGTTGGGATCCCAGTCGATATCGTAGTAATCGCTCTAGTGATCTATTGGTTCGCGCGGCCGTCAAGGAAGAGTGTGAACCTCGATTCATCGCCTATTCTGTACGCGCCGGATCCGGTCGCGACCGCAGTTCAGCAGCAGGGCTTCCAACGCGAGTTCAATCAACTGCGGCGCTTCGACCCAAACTTTTCAGAGATCATTTTCACAGATTTTTGTTATGCGCTTTATGGGCGGGCCCACGATGCGCGCGGGCGCGGTCATGAACAACTCGATTTGCTTTCTCCTTATCTGAGCGATCAAGCGCGCGCCTCGCTCGTGCAATTGAATCCGCCTAATCTGAAGTCGGTTGAGGGAATCATTGTCGGCGCGATGCAGGTCGTCGGCGTCCAGGGTCTGGCTACGCCCTTGGTCTTTGTCAAGATTGAGTTTGACGCCAATTACACCGAAGTAACTGACAAGCAGATGAGTTACTACGTGCGCGAGCGGTGGGTTTTGGAACGCAAGCGCGACGTGCTCTCGCCAACGCCGGAGCAGGCGACCGCGTTGCACTGTCCGCGGTGCGGCGCGGCTCTACAGAAAGACACGGTCGGCGCCTGTGCCTTCTGCGGCACGAAAATCGAGAGCGGAGAATTTCAATGGTACGTTCGCAGCATCACTACGCTGCACCGGGAAGCGAAAGGGCCATTGTTAACTTCCGATGTGCCGGAAGTAGGCACAAATTATCCGACGATTACTCAGCCCAACTTCGCCGCGGTCCGCACAGCTTTTGAACAAAATAATCCGTCGTTCTCCTGGTCTGACTTTCAGGCGCGCGCCCGTTTGATTTTCAGCGAGCTCCAGGAGGCGTGGTCGATGTTGAATTGGGAACGCGCCCGGCCGCACGAGACCGACAATATTTTCCAGATGCATCGCTATTGGATCGACGCATACCAACGGCAGGGCCTGCGCAACGCGCTCGACAAGTGCCAGATCACCGCGATGCAGCCGGTTAAGATAAAGATGGACGCTTTCTATAACGCGATCACGCTGCGAATCTTTGCCGAAGGGTACGATTATACGGTGGACAAGACCGGGAGCGTGGTGGCCGGCTCGAATAAGAACTTGCGCCGTTGGAGCGAATACTGGACCTTCATTAGAAATAGCAAAGCGAAACCCGCGCCGGCGCGGGCCGATTTGAACTGCCCTAATTGCGGGGCTCCCTTGAAAGTAAACGCTACGGGAATTTGCGAATTCTGCGGCGGCAAGATCACTTCCGGAGAATTCGATTGGGTGCTTTCTAGGATCGAGCAGGATGAAAGTTACGCCGGCTAGCTCAATGATCGTCTGCGAAAAATGAACGCACCGTTATCGGTTCCTGCGATCCCGTTTGACAATCCCATCCGTTCGCCCCTAGCACAGTTTGGATAAGATAGCGAGGGATAGCGGGGCCTCACGGCCGGATGTTTGCCCGGCCCCAATTGTGTCAACGCCGAAAGCTTGACGCTTCCCAAGAAGGCTTGCTAGACTCGACTCAGATCAGTTATCAAGGGACAAACCCGAACACAAATCTCGCGTAGCTTTTTTATCAATCGAGCCGGACATGCGGCTTGCCAGGTGCACGTAAAAACTAGTCGGAGGGGATTATGGTAGGCTTCAAGGTCGGCCAGAAAGTTGTTTATCCGAACCACGGTATCGGCACAATCGAACAGATCGAACAGAAGCAAATCGGGGCCGTAGCGCTGCCGTTTTACACTCTTCGACTGGCCGCCACCAATTCGTTGGTCCTGGTTCCAGTGTCAAACGCCAGTGAAGTCGGCTTGCGTCGTCCGATTTCTTCGGCCGAATGCGACTCGCTTTTTACCGCGCTATGCACTGACTTTGCCACGCCGGCCAATGATTGGAAGGATCGCTTCAAGGATTTTTCCGACAAAATGCGCACCGGTAATATTTTTGAAGTGGCCGAGGTGCTCAAGCACCTCAATTATCTTGCCCAGGTCAAACCCCTGTCATTTCGGGAGCAGCGGATGCTCGAGCGATCTCGTTACCTCGTGGTCTCGGAGCTCGCCGCAGTTTGCCGCCAACCCGAGTGCAACATCGAACCCCGCGTCGATCAGGCACTTCAGCAATCTCGCGTGCGGCACGAGCAGCGGGCCGACGGCCCAGTTCGCGCGGCAGCCGCCGGCGGCTACTGAAGCCAACCAGAAAAGTTTCGCTGTATGTTTCTCGACGCCACCGCTCAACTTAGGGAGTTGGGGTGGTGGACGTGATACGAGGTGAACACAGTTGCTCCCGCTTTATTAGTCAGATACACGATGGATGACCCTGCTAGTTATTTCCTGGCCTCGTTGATTGACAGCGTCCCGCACTCGAATACTCTGCTGAAAATCCTGGCGAAACTCTGCGCGGTCTTTTTTTTCGTCGGCGCCAATGCGTTTTTTGTCGCCGCTGAGTTTGCACTGGTGTCCGTGCGCCGGCCGCGGCTCGAGGCTCGGGCGGCCGCAGGCAGCCGCCCCGCCAAGGCCGCCCTTCGGCTGCTGGCTGATCCGACTTCCTTCATCTCGGCTACCCAACTTGGAATTACGATCGCCTCGCTCGCACTCGGTTGGATCGGCGAGCCTACTATCGCTTTGGTTCTCGAGCCGATTGCCGGCCGAATTGCGTCGGTGGGAAGAGCGGGATATGTCGCCCATTTGCTGGCGATTATTCTCGCCTTCGCGGCGATCACTTTTCTGCACATCGTGCTGGGCGAGCTGATGCCGAAGATGTTTGCGCTGGAACGTGCCGAGGGGTTCGCGCTGTTTGCGGCTCGGCCGCTCGAGATATTTGCGAAAGTTTTTCAGTGGCCGCTGTGGGTCTTCAATCGCACCGGAACCTTCCTGGGCCGCTTAATCGGACTGAAGTCGTCGCTGCAACACTCAGCGGTCTATAGCGAAGCCGAGTTACGTCAGTTGATAGACATCTCGCGCGAGAGTGGCCACCTCCGCGCTGAGGAACGCCGGCTGATTCACCGTGTCTTTGAATTCTCAGATACTTTGGTGCGCGAAGCGATGGTGCCCAGACCGGCGATCGCGGCGATCTCGGCCGACTGCTCACTCGAGGCGATCACGCAAGCGTTCCAGCAACATCGTTATTCGCGGCTGCCGGTTTATCGCGGATCGCTGGATAACGTCATCGGCTTTATTCACAGTAAAGACTTGATCCCTTACCTTCTGCGGCCGCAGGACTTCAGCCTCGAGCATGTTTTGCAATCGCCGATGTATGTGGTGGACACCGCGCGTTTGGAAGACGTGCTGCGTCAAATGCAAAAAGCGAAAACCCATTTCGGTTTTGTGGTCGACGAGCACGGCGGCATCGAAGGCATAATTACGCTTGAAGATTTGCTCGAAGAGATCGTCGGCGACATCTCAGACGAGCACGATGAAGAAGTTAACGAGCAGATTAATCCGGTTGATGAACGCACGTATCTGCTGGATGGCTCGCTGGCCGTACGCGACCTAAATCGCCGGTTGAAGACTTCGGTTCCTGAGTCCGAGGCCTACACTACAATCGGCGGATTTCTGATGACGGTGGCCGGCCATGTCCTTCAACCGGGAGAAGTTATTGAGCATGACGGACTGCGCTTTCACATTGAAAAAGTTGAGCGCCGGCGCTTGCTTATAGTGCGCCTGGAATTGCGAAAAGAAGAGGGTTCGGAGGGCGTGTCCGGCGCTGCGAATGCCACTGGCTAGCGGCTTAACCTTCCCGGGCGCGGAAGAGATTACTGCTGAACATCTGCCGCGAGTCCAGCCAGGTTTTCTCCAGCCCGAAACCGGTCTGCGAACCCATCTCTGACAGTCCGTGTATGTCGAATTTGTAAGAGTGTTCCATGTGGATCCACTCTCCCGCCGCAAAAGTGACCGACATCTCGAGGCCCTTGATAGTCACCAACTGCGACCGCAAGCTTTCCAGATAGACTTCGACACAGCCGGCCTCTTCGTTATAGACCGATCTTAATCCGAACGACCAGAGGTCGAAATTCCCACCCAGTTCCCGGTTAATTCGCGCCAGCTCATTTACAATGAATGCTCGCGTCACTCCCAGCGCGTCGTTGTAAGCTGCTTCGAGCGTCGCGCGATCCTTCCGCAGATCAGCGCCTAAGAGCAAGGCGTCGCCCGGGCGCAGCATGCAACGAATTGCTCGCAGAAAATCGAGTGCGTCAGCCTTTTCAAAATTTCCGATGTTGGAACCGAGAAACAACACTAGCGCGGGACCGTGAGGAAGCGGCTGCATGGCAGCCAAACCGTCCAGGTAGTCGGCGGCGTACGCCTCAATCCGCAGCGCCGGATAAGCAGCGAGCAGGGCGCGCGAACTCTTTTCCAATGCAGAGACTGAAATGTCTACAGGAATGAACAGCAGTTCGGCCTGATTACGTAACAGCGCTTCGATAATGCTGCGGGTCTTATCCGCGCTGCCGCTGCCAAGTTCGATCAATGTTCGACAGTCCGGAACGGCCGCGATTATTTCATCCGCGTGCCGAGTCAGGATCTCGTTCTCAGCCCGGGTCGGGTAATACTCATCGACATGGCAAATGGCGTCGAATAATCGGGAGCCCAGTGAGTCGTAAAGGTATTTTGGAAAGAGTTGTTTGGGATTCGACGAGAGCCCGCGGCGCACGTCTTCGGCAAATTCCGCGTTGCCATTGCGGCGCGCGAGATCATGGATGATTAAGCGCGAGGGCGGCTCTTTCGGGGTTTGCGCTGCCACGTCTTCCTCCACAGCTCAGCCTTCACCGCGAGCAAGAAATCCAAATTGGCTCTGATTTCGGTGAGTGGCGCATTATACGCGGGCGCATCCGGTAACAGAAAGGGCAGCCGAGCGTTAACTCGACTGCCCTGGTTTGCGGCTTCAGTTATTGGCGCTGAAGGAGTCAGATAATGATCACGCGCGATCCAGAGCGTGTGCGCGGCGCTCCTTGCGGCAGCGTCACGTCAATCCTCGGCGTTGCCGGGACGACGATCCGCGGAGTTTCAATATTTATTTCCGGGATCGCCGGCACTTGGATCGAAGGGATTACGATCCGTCGCGTACCTATTGTGCCGGGTCGCATGATCGTGGGGTCTTTGCTCTTTTCAGGCGTCAAGTTTACCGTCCGGGTACTGCGGTCGCGCAGAATGGTAAGCGATATTTCACCGTCCTGCTTCTTGTTGATTGCTCGCACGATGTCGCCGGAAGAGTCGACCTTCTCACCGTCTATTGCCGTAATCACGTCGCCCGCTTTCAATCCAGCTTTCGCTGCCGGACTGTTGTCGCTTACTGAAGTAATCAAGAGGCCGCCATCCTTAGCTCCAAAATAATCCGAGAGTTGTTTGGTCAACGGTTGGGTGCTGACGCCAATGCGCCGGTTTGCGCCGAACGAGAAGACGAAGTTTCCGTCACCAGACTTTATCTGTGGCCAGTCCTTCTCGATGCCTTTCATTACCTCATCGCGAATCGAGGCGCTCAGAAGGTTACCAAGGTTGTGCTTCGCCAGCACGGCACTAACTTCCTGCTCGCCGCCGCCGCGACTGATGGTAATTCGCACTGTTTGATCGGGAGAAGACTCGTTCACCAGGCGGCCCAGCTTACGAGTGCTGGTTACCGACTCGCCGTCAAAACGGAGAATGACGTCATCTTTCTTTAGCCCAGCTTTTTCGGCTGGGCTGTCCTTTACTACCTGAGTCACGCCCACGCCGCGAACTTCGCGCATGCCATAGCGGCCCATGTTTTCCTTGCTGATATCTTCGGTGCCCACGCCCAGGAACGCGCCGCCGTCGATGAGAAATGAGAACGATCGCTCGGGGGTCGTGGGTTCCTGAACCGGCAGTGTCGCCAGGGAAGCAGTCGACTCCTGCGCAGACACAATTCCGCCGGCAATCATACCGACGCCAAGAAGCAAAGCTAGAATCAAAACCAGTTTGTTGCGGGTCATGTCCAATCCTCCGGAAAGATTTTAGACCTTCCACGCGCGGATGGGTCTGCGGTTCCAAGTTTTCCGAGGAAAATGAGTCGGACGGTGAATCTGATACGTTTAGCGGGCGGACTTGCCCGCTCGATTGGACGGACGAGACAAGTCCCGCCTTCTAAATGGACAGGATGCGGGGCGGGACAAGTCCCACCTTTAAAACTCTGACTTGAATTGGGATTTTAGGAGAGCTTGCGATAGAGCTCTCGTCCATCGCTCATCTCCATGGCAAGTTTTCCTTCAGAATGCGCGTAGTCAAGATGCGCGACCGCTTCCGACACGCCCAGAAAACGATGCACGTCATCGGTGCCCGGAAACAGCGCGCGCGATACCTCCCAGGCGCTGGCGCCGTTGGCCGGGATCATCTTAATGACTTGCGACTGGCGCTCATCTATGGCCCGCAAGTAGCGATGAAAGAGTTCTTCGTAATCGTGTACCGGGTCGCCATGCCCGCCGAGAACCAGCGTCGGCGCCAGCGCGCGCACCCGCGCCAGGCTGACCAGGTATTCTGCGAGCGAACGAAAGCGCCGCGACCGATCAATCGGGTCGGGGGAGAGAATTGGATTCGGGGTAATTCGCTTCAGCACGCAATCGCCGGCAATCAAGGTGCGATCAGCATGACGAATGAACGAGCAGGAACCTGGAGTGTGACCGGGCGTATGCACCACTTGCAAAGCCCCTGATTCAAACTCGAGTTCGGCTTCATCAGTTAGTTCATTACAGTGTTCGTCGTCGAGCGAGTCAGCATACTGGCGCACGCCTTCGTACATGCGGCGCATGACTTCAACATCTTCAGGCGTCACTCCAGCGCGCACCAGCAGTTGTCGGGTCTCTTCATACTCCAACCGGCCGGCGCGGTGACCGGTCTCCCATCCATGCACCAGCACTTCGGCGTCTTTGGCTTCATCGCGCAGCGCCCGCGCCAGTCCACAGTGATCTTCATGCGCGTGCGTGAGCACGATGCGGCGAATGTCCGCGACTGCCAAGCCATTGGCGCGGAGAGCGGCGCGCAGAGCGGCAACCGCTTCTTTGGTCTTGGGCCCGGTGTCGATCAGTGTGATCGGATCTTCCGCGATCAGATAAACATTTACCGGCCCAATGTAGAAGGGCGTTGGCAGCGAGATAGGGACGATCTTCATTTTGGATTTCAGATCTCAAATTTCAAATTTGAAGTGTTGATCAAGGAGTCTTGCGATTGCGAATCTCCGCCAGCTCGTTTAAGAACTCTTCACGCTCGCGTTTTTGCTGTTCTATCCGACGTGACTTGTCAGTCAAATAACGGGTGCCTCTGATATCTGAGTTTTGCAGAGAGTCTGCCCAGGCGCGGAGCTGGCGAGAGATGCTTTCTGCTTTTGATTTCAAATTTGAAATTTCAAATTTGAGATCAGGAATTCCTGATAACTCTCAAGCAAGCACAGCATCGATCTTGTCTCGCCGGCCGACCCGCGTGATATGTAGATAAAGGTCAGGAGCTCGGGCGTGGTTCCTCGCTCAAAACCTTCTGCTATGTTATTCGAAACTGAAACCGCAGCCCGCTCCAATTGATTTCGAAGACTTGCATAACTCCTGAATGTCGGTTTGGCAGCAAGAGCAAACACTTCCACCGCCAACTCAATCGCCGTTTTCCAAACAGGTAACTCTTCGAACCTTTTGTACTTCATCGGGCCAACCCTCCTGAGCAAGCAGTAATGAGCGAACTTGCGGATTGTAGCCCTGAATTTCAGATCTCAAATTTGAAATTTCAGATCAGGAGATAGTCAACGCTTTCTAAACAGCTTAGCCTGATTTGCAAAGCAACGACTTACCATTTCGACATTGTGAAGCGCCGAATTCCCGATTAGAAACGGGAACTCCTAAAGCACCGACTCCCCAGTTCCCGTCCCCAATCGCCGATGCCCTAATACACGTACCGGTTCGCTTCAATCATCGCCTTCGCGATGCTTTGCCGCGCGGCCACCGTGTTCATTGGCGTCATCTTCGTAAACCGCCGCAGCGCTGCCAGCAGCGTTCGCAACTCATCACCCTCAGCCATCGCCGCCAAAGTGTTTTTCGCCGCAGCCTCAATTCGCTCGATCGCATCGTTACAAAAGACGCGCGTGATTTCGACATAGTGCGCCGCTGACTCCTCGCCTTGCGCCGTCGCCATCTTCTTCGTCCGCAGGATCGCCGATTCCATTGCGTAAGTATCCATGATGATGTCCGCGACACTCATCAGAATTTCCTGTTGGTCGGAAAGCCCCATCATGTACTTTTGCGCGGCCGTGCCCAGCGTCATCAACGCAACCTTCTTCGCGTTCTGCGCCAGCTTTTGCTCGGTTGCCAAAAGACTCTCGTCCAGATCGAAACTGGCCATCGAGGGCGAGAGGATCTCATCCATCAAAGCCTGCGCGGCGGGTAGCAGCGCCAGGCGTCCACTCAGCGCAGCTTTCATCAAGCGGCCAGGGATCAGCATGCGGTTGATTTCATTTGTGCCTTCGAATATCCGGTTGATGCGCGTGTCGCGATAAGCCCGTTCCGCCGGATAGTCGGCTGAGTATCCATAGCCGCCAAATATCTGCACCATCTCGTCGGTGACAAAGTCGCAGTATTCAGATAGCGCCACCTTGATGATCGAACACTCGGCCGCATACTCTTCGATGGCTTTCAAGCGCGCATCCATGTCCTTGGAATCAGCGACGGCGCCGAGACCTTCTTCGATCATTCCCAGCGTTCGGTAAATCATCGCCTCGCCGACCCAGGTGCGAATCGCCATCTCGCCGAGCTTCGATTTGATCGCGCCAAACGACGAGATCGATTTGCCAAACTGCTGCCGTTCGTTCGCATAGCGAACGGACTCCTGCATCGCCAATTTCATTCCGCCGAGACACATCGCCCCCAGCTTAAAGCGCCCGATGTTGAGAATATTGAAAGCGATCTTGTGGCCCTTGCCGATATCGCCGAGCAAGTTCTCGACCGGCGTTCTGGCGTCGGCGAGAATCAAAGGCGTCGTGCTCGAGCCTTTAATACCCATCTTGTGTTCTTCGGCGCCGCTCTTGCAGCCTTCCTGCCGCTCGACGATAAATGCCGAGAACTTATCGCCGTCGACCTTCGCGAATACGATGAAGATGTCGGCAAAGCCGCCGTTCGTAATGAACATCTTCTCGCCGTTGAGAATGTATTCCTTGCCGTCATCGCTTAATTTGGCCGTCGCTTTCGCGGCCATGGCGTCTGAGCCCGAGCTCGCTTCAGTCAAAGCGTAGGCCGTGATCAAATCACCGGCGGCAATCGGCGGCAGATATTTTTGCTTGGCGGCTTCGGTGCCGAAATAAATGATGGGCAGCAGTCCGATGCCGCTCTGGGCGCCGAGTGTGGTCGCGAACGAAGCCGACCTGCCGATGTTCTCAGAGATGATCGCGCCGCTGGTCTGATCCAAACCCAGACCGCCGTACTCTTCCGGAATATTCGCGCCCACGAGGCCGAGATCCGCCGCCTGCTTTACCAGGTTACGCGCCAGCTTCCAGTCCTTGTTTTCAAGTTCAGGAATGCGCGGCAGAACCTCGGCATCCATGAATTGCCGAGTTGTGTCGGCAATCATGCGATGCTCCTCGTTGAAATCACCGGGCGTGAAGATGCTTTCGGGCGTTTGCTCTTCAATCAGGAAACTCCCGCCTTTGACGATCTGTTTTGCTTCGATTGCGGCTGCCATAACGGTCCTTTCTTGTAGGGGCAGGTCTTGTACCTGCCCGTTTCTCGTAATTCCCGGGCGGGCAGGGACGAGCCCTGCCCCTACAGTCAAATTCGTTCGAAAATTCCGGCGGCGCCCATGCCACCGCCGACGCACATCGTCACCATGCCATAACGGCCGTTGCGCCGCGCCAGCTCTTGCAGGATCGATGCGGTTAGTTTCGCGCCGGTACAACCCAGCGGATGACCCAGTGCGATCGCGCCGCCATTAACATTTACCTTATCAAGATCCAGCCCGAGCGTTTTTATCACCGCCAAAGACTGTGCGGCGAAAGCCTCGTTCAGTTCGATCACATCAATTTGATCCAGGGTGAGCCCGGCGAGCTTCAAAGCTTTCGGAATAGCAAAGACTGGCCCAATGCCCATCTCTTCCGGCGGACACCCCGCGGTCGCGTAGGCGACGAAGCGCGCCAGCGGCTTCGCCCCCAACTCTTTCGCGCGATCTTCCGACATCACCACGGCGACCGCAGCGCCATCCGACATCTGCGAAGAGTTGCCCGCAGTGATCGTTCCCTTGACGTGAAATGCCGGTTTCAATTTTCCGAGAGCTTCAGCCGAGGTATCACGGCGCGGACCCTCATCTTTGTCAAAGATGACTTCGCGATGTTGCTTCTTGCCCTTGTCGTTCAACTCTTCGACGATGACGGTGAGCGGTACGGTCTCGTCCTGGAATTTGTTCTGCTCTAAAGCCGCGAATGCACGTTGATGCGAACGCAGTGCGAACTCGTCCTGTTCTTCGCGGGTCACTTCGTATTTCCGCGCAACGTTTTCAGTTGCCAGACCCA
>JAWVEM010000099.1:0-2726 GCA_033856735.1 Blastocatellia bacterium | reverse complement strand
GCAGCGCGGGAATTTTTTGACTGATCACTGGATAGTTTGGCGCCTCATCGATATTGATCTGGGTCCAGTGCGCGTATTGCTCAGGCACGGCGTTGTCGGCGAAGATCGCTTCCACCGGACATTCGGGTACGCAGGCATCACAATCGATGCAAGTGTCTGCGTTGATATAAAGACGATCGGTCAATTCATGAAATGCCTCGACCGGGCAAACCGCTGCGCAGTCGGTGTACTTACAATCAACGCACATTTCTACAACAACATAGGTCATTCGCGGATGACTCCTTTCACTGGAAGCAAATGTTTATTATTTAACGAGCGGAATGTCAATAAAAAACTTTGGGCTTGATTGCATGTTTAGCGCGACATCGCGTTCGATTGTTTATAGTAACAGAAATCCAAAGCGCCGCCGAAGTCGGCCCACTTTAAAAACTTCATCGCTTCGGTACATAGGTCATCCAAAAATAAATCGCTTGTCCCACACCGATCCAAAAACCAATCACCGCACCAAAGAGCTCGATCGTTTTTAAGTGATGCTGCGCAACTGACAAGACCAGCGCTTCCAACTTTTCGATTGGATATTCGGACACCTTTTTTCGCACCAGACCCCCGACATCAAACTCGGCAATCAGCGTCGGCAGCCGCTCGCGCGCGGCGGCGGTAATCTTTTCGGTGAGGGCGGCACTGGCTTTCTCAATCGCGCCGGCGGGCATGTGATCGGCGAGCCGGCCGATCGGCGCCACCATGAATCTTTCGATCTGAGTGCTCAGGATCGCGTTGATGGTCCGCGCCGTATCGTCGCGGGTGAGGACGCTCAGCAAACTTTTCGTGAGAAAGGCTTTTAAGCGCGGTGCTGATTCAGGATTCAAAGTCTCGAGCATCTCGCCCAGCGTTTGCGGACGCAGCCGCTCAACCGCCTGAGCCAGGTATTTCGTGACTGAGCCAGCGAGTTCCGGGCTGCGCACTGCCGCGACCAGGCGACTGGCGGCCTCGTCCTTAATGGTTGCGAACTTCTCGGGTGGCAGTTGTCCGATCAGCCCTTTAAGCGGCCGCTGAATCAGGTTGTCGATCGTTGAATTCAGAAAGCCCGTCGCCTCATGCACGAAGGCAGCGCCGCGCAAATACTCGTCGATGCGCCGCGGCAAAGTGTTATAGACCAGGTCATCGACTTCCTGGTAGATGCGCTCGCGCGAGATAAATATCTTTTTCACGAACGAAAGCTGTTCGTAGTACTCGTCGACTTCGCGTTTGATCAGCGCTCCAATCTGTTGCCGCGTGCCGGGACTGCTGGCAATGTCAGCCAGGTGCTGGGCGATCGGCCCCACCTGCTCATCGACCCGCTCTTTGATTAGCGCCACGGTCTCGGGCGTAAACATTTCCGCGAGCGAAGCGTTCGTTAGCGCCAGGTCGTCGATGCGTTCGCTAACGAACACACGCACTTTCTCTGCGAATGCTTCTTCGCCGACCAGTCCGGCAAAGCGTTCTTCAGCAAAGCGCAGAACCAGGTCGAACGTTTCCGTGCTCACCGTTTCGCCCAGTTGTTTTTCCAGCAGCTTGTCAACCTGACGATGTACAAACAGTTCGATCGCCTCGGCTGTCTGCCGGCTTTTCAAAACGGACGCGATGTGTTCCGCAAGCTTGAATTGCAACGCGGCGATCGTGTCCAGCACCGGGGCGCGCGCGCCGGTCGGCAACGCCTCTACCAGCGATGGATAAACAGTAGAGAGCAATTCATTCGTGTAAGAGGTCACAAAGCCTTCGACTTTACTGCTGAAGAATCCGGTTTCAAAAAGCGCCTCGAAAACAGTTTCCTGCGAAACGAGTTCGTTGCCGACGGCGTTGCCGATCGATTGCGCCAGCTTGGCGCGGTGCCGCGGGATCATCCCCTGCGGCCAGATGGTGATGCCGAAAAGTTTTACCGGATTGTAAGGATGAAACAGCATCCAGATCGCCAGCCACGCCGCGCCGAAGCCGTGCAAAGTAGCGATGACGACGATCGCCGCACTGATCAGAATTTTGAAGGTGATTGGATCGATGGCGGTAATACCTCACGAGCCTGCGTTAGCAGGCGTCAGCATAAAGCCTGGGGCGTGAGCCCCAGGAACGAGTAAATCAAAGGAGACAACTAGCCGGTGGAACGGGCGGCAGCGGAAGCCAGGTGGAGAACTGTGACATCGGATCCTCCGGGGCTATCGCCGCTCCGCGGGCTAATGATTCTCTCGGGGACTCTCAACCTGGATTGCGCTTCGCTCCACCCCGGCTTTACGCTCTCGCCCGCTTCACGGGCTCAGGATGCGCACATCACTCATCATCCGCACTGCTCGCCCACCAAAGTTCCGTCGCGGGCAGCAGACTGAAATCCGTCTCAATCGCTGCCGAGCCCGGCGTCGCCTCGTAAACAATCTCTCCGCCGATCACTGTCATCAAGCAATGCGTCTTCAGAATATCCATCTCGGGAATCTTCATGATATCAGCGGACAACACAGTCAGGTCAGCGAGCTTTCCCACTTCAATTGTGCCACGCAGGTTTTCTTCAAACGCAGCATAGGCGGGCCAGATCGTCAGCATCTTCAAAGCCTGCTCTCGCGGCAGAGCTTCCTCGGGGTGCCAGCCTTCGCCGGAAAATCCTTTGATGTCCTTGCGCGCGACGGCCGCATAGAATTCGATCATCGGTTCGCCGCGTTCCACCGGCGCGTCCGATCCTCCAGGAACGATTACGCCTGACTTAA
>JAWVEM010000098.1:0-21294 GCA_033856735.1 Blastocatellia bacterium | reverse complement strand
AGAAGGAACTCGACGAGGCCGTGAAGGCAATCGGCACGAACGTTTCTGGAGTTCAGGGAGACGTTGCCCAATTGGCTGACCTTGATCGTCTTTACGAGACCGTCGCTAAGGTGAAAGGGCGAATCGATATTGTTTTCGCCAACGCCGGCGTTGGCGAATTTGTTCCCTTTGGGGCCGTCACCGAAGAGCACTTCGACAAACTATTCAACATCAATGTGCGGGGAACGCTGTTCACGGTGCAAAAGGCCTTACCGCTACTGAATGATGGTGGCTCTATCATTCTCAACGGCTCTGTCGCGAGTGTTAAGGGTACTGCCGCCTTTGGCGTCTACGCCGCGAGTAAGGCTGCCATCCGCTCGTTCGTGCGAACCTGGACCACGGATCTGAAGGACCGTCGTATCCGCTCAAACGTTGTTAGTCCGGGTCCGATCAATACGCCGCTGGCGAGTCGGCAATCTGCAGACGTGATCGCAGGGATTGCGTCCACCATCCCGATGGGACGCATGGGGGAACCCGAGGAAGTTGCTAAGGCGGCCTTGTTTCTGGCGTCGGATGACTCCAGCTTCGTCACGGGTATCGAACTGTTCGTCGACGGCGGGAGAGCCCAGGTTTGACCGAAACGGCGGGAGACTCTTGCTTTATAAAAAGGAACAAAGATATGCAATCCAAAAAGTCCATGATGACTTCAAGACGGGAGTTCGTATCGAATGCCCTCGGAATTGCTCTGGTAACGGCCTTGACTTGCCAAGCCCGAGCTGACCAAGGCCGTTCGACTCACGAACAATCCGACAGCCGTATCTCCAACTCTGAAAGTACAACTCAAAACAGATCTCTGAGGTGGGACGTGTTCCTGACGCCCAGCATACCCGCTATCGCGATCGATTTGGCTCCAGGCGAAAAAGAGCGGCCGTGGCCCCCAATTTCGTCAACGCTTATTTCTGGGGAGCGCGACGCTGTTCTAGTCGACACCCCTATTACGATCGAGCAGGCTCGAGCCCTGGCGAATTGGGTTGTGGCGAGCGGAAAGAATCTGACGACGGTCTACGCCACCCATGGTCACGGCGATCATTTCTTTGGCGCCAGTACAATTCTGGAGCGATTTCCAAGTGCCCGTTTCGTCGCGCGGCCGGAAGTGATTAAGGTTATGCGCCAGCAGGCATCGCCAGAGTCTCTCGATACGTTTTGGAATCCGCGTTTTCCCGGCCAGATTTCCAGCCATCTTGCAATCGCCGAAGACCTCGTCGGGAACGTGATTAACCTGGAAGGCCACGATTTAGTCAGTGTGCCGCTCGGATTCACCGACACTGCTAGCACAACCTGCCTTCACGTTCCGTCAATCGGTTTGATCGTTGCGGGTGATGCCGCCTACAACGGCGATCATCTGCATCTGTCAGAGTCACCAGATCAACAGAAGCGCCAAGAGTGGATTGCTGCCCTCGATAAAATGGAGTCGCTCAAGCCACGCGCAGTAATCGCTGGGCACAAGCGCGTCGGGAACGATGATAGCCCTCGGATCATTGGAGAAACCCGGAAATATATCCGCGATTTCGAGCGCCTTGCCAGCCAGACGACGACCGCACGGGAACTATATGACGAAATGCTCAAGCTGTACCCTGACTGGATCAATCGAGGAGCGCTCTGGAGTTCAGTGCTTGCCATAAGAGGCAGCTGAGAATTTGTTCAATCAGCGTTATGAAACTGGCAAGACGCCGGTGACTACGATGGGCCCGCCCATGGACCCAGCCAGCTAATCGCCGGCTAAAAAGTATGTGACGTGAGACGCACGTGAATTCAAGCGACCTATTTGCTGCCAAGCGCTTCGATACACTTCTTCCTGATGAGATTGTTCTGACTCGTAAGAGTTTTGGGCTCACTCGGTTTGTCGCCAGCCCTCTCGTGCATGGCATGAAGAATTATCCCGAAGAGGTTTGTTGGCAACCTGTCCAACAGCATTACCGCATTAGCGAAATCGGTTGCTGATAAACCGCCTGCCCTTGGCGCAACTCCTCCTTTACCGCCGGCGATCCGTTCATTCAGCCTAAGCAATTCGAGTAATGCGAAATCTAATGCTCCGGCGAAGAGCATATCCGCCATTCGGGCAAGTCGGCCTTTCACATCGTTTCGACGAGGGGACGTTCGATAGCCCGCTCTCTCGAGCAGTGTCTCTAGTGGAACATTCAGTGTGCGCGCGACCGTGGGCATCCACTTCCTCAACATTTTGGATCCCTGTTCATACCTAACCCACTGGCGTCGTGATACGCCTACTGCTTCGGCTATCTCCGCATGCGTTAGTCCCCTCATCAACCTCCGCTCACGTAACCATAAACCGAAGACTCTCCAGCGTTGGTACAGGAGGTCGTGATCGAGTTGTATTTGCTTGTGTCTCGGCATAGTGATTCTAAGCTCTCACTTTCATCAAAGTTAGACGGGCCAGAAGATTCCTATCATCAGCAGTTAGAGACATAACAGAGGACGGATTGCGGAAAATTGCGGCACATATTGTGTCACTTTTCAGGTCGTTACTTTTGGAAATTCGTGAAACTCCAACCTAACTCGCTATGTTCTAACGAACGTCGCAAGCAATCCGCTTTCATGTATTTCCGCTGCTTGATTAGGTTCCGATCGCCGAGATCAAACCGTCACGCTAGGCGACCAAGAATGGACGCTTGAAATCGGGCGGCGGCCAATTCGAATTCGAAATATTGCTGCTAAGAGGTGACTACAAATGCCGGTCAGAAAAATTCCCAGGTACGGCGCCGGAAGAAAAAATCTGGGCAAATTCGCAAGTGTCAAAACCGGTCGTGTGGCTTGGTATGAGTCCCTCCTCGAGCGGGATTATATGTATCTGCTGGATTATGAAGGCGACGTGAGTTACTGGCATGAACAGCCGCTGCGAATGCGCTTTAGCCACGGAGGCAGAGTCCACCGTTATACGCCTGACTTAGAAGTTCATCGGGCTTCTCAAAAACAGCTGATTGAGGTAAAGCCCAAACACCAAGTAGACAGCGGAGAGTGGGACGTTCTGTTTCGAGCAGCCTCATCCATCTGCGAGCAAGAAGGCTATGAATTCTTGGTTGTCACTGACGAAATAATTAGGATGCAGCCCAGGCTTGAGAACGTAAAACTACTTTGGAAGTACGCTCGCACGCCGGTGCTCCCGCAGCACCAAATCATATGTAGCCAATTCTTTCAAATCCGAAAGGATGAACCTGTCACACTCGGTGACCTCATTCAGCTCTTCACGAATAAACAATTACCAAAGCAGACGCTCTACTGCCTTCTATTTTGGGGCGCACTAGATTTCGATTTAATGCAGCCACTTGATCAGGATAGTCCAATCATACTGCCTTCGTCGTCAGCTATAACCACCGTGAAAAGGAGGGCTTCCTAGGATGCTCCAGCACAGACTCAGTAGAAACATGCACATCACACTTCGGAGCCGGGAGTACGTGATTGAGAAGCGCCTGCCTGACAGGACAATCCGAATCAAGGATGTTCTCACCGATGAACGCACCGCCATGCCCGAACAGGAGCTGATTGATGCGCTATTCGAAAAGGGCGCTGAACTTCTCGGTCATAACCGTAATCAGGATGCACTGAAACAGCGCCTCGAAAAGACTGGGGTTTGCGATATTGCGACCCTTAAAGAAGATGATCCAAGAAAGATCGGGTTGCAACGGCGTCTCTCATACGTAGAAGCAACTCATGCGGCACACGTAGACAAGAGGACGGAAGAAACACTTAAACCTATTATTGAGAAAGTCGCCGCCCGTATCGCTGATCCAAAGGCTCCTTCGACGGCGACTCTTTACAGGTGGCTACGTTTTTACGATAACTCCGGCCGAGATGCCAGAGCTCTTGTGCCTGCAACGAAGGCCCGCGGAAACCGTAAGCGCCGGTTCCTGGGTAGACGTGCCCAAAAAGGTGATTTGAAAAATAATCAGAGGGCGCAAGAGCGAGCCGCTAGAGTCGCAGAGTTGATCGACAACGCAATCGACGAAGTCTACCTCAAGGATCAACGCTTCACAGTCCGCGCAGTCCATGACGCTTTGATAGCAAAAATCGATGACGCTAATCGTTTTAGAGATCTCGACGATCAACTCCCGCTCCCCAACATGAGCAGTCTTCATGACTTGGTAAATAAGCTCGATGATTACGATGTGATCGAAGCCCGTTACGGAAAGAAGATCGCTGATGAAAAGTACCGCGCTGTCCTTCAGGGAGCCAGGCCCACCCGACCGCTTGAGCGAGTCGAATGCGATCACACTACCACTGATCTCTTCGTCGTCGATCCAGTAACGATGTTGCCTATTGGTCGGGCCTTCCTTACTTGGATGATCGACGTTTATACCAAGATGATCCTTGGGTTCTATATCAGCTTCAATCCGCCGAGTTACCTCACAGTAATGGAATGCCTAAAACACGCGATCAGGCCAAAGACTTACGTCCGCAGAAAGTATTCAAACATCAGGAACGATTGGGGAGCCTACGGAATTCCGGAAGTGCTAGTGGTGGACAATGCACGCGAGTTTCATGGCCGGAACTTAGAGGATGCCTGCCATCAACTTGGCATTGTTCTTCAATATAGCCCTAGAGGTAAGCCGTGGATTAGAACGACTGTAGAAAGAAGCTATCGCACTATCGCCACGCAGTTGCATCACCAAATGCCAGGCACAACATTCTCGAACATCATTGAGAGAGCCGATTATGAACCGGGGAAGACGGCCATAATTACGCCCAATGTTCTGGATGAGATTACCCATAAGTGGATTGCTGATATCTACCAGGTTTCCGCACATAGGGGTATCAGAGACGTTCCAGCGTTGCGTTGGGAAAAAGGCATCGCAGAGTGGCCGCCTGCTCTCCCGGTGAACAGCGAATTCCTTGACGTCGCTCTGGGATACACGGAGGAGAGGGTTGTCTCAAACAGAGGGATTGAATTAGACAATCTCTTTTACAACGACGAAGAGCTTGCAATGGTCCGGCGGACACTCGAACCGCACAAGAAAGTCATCGTCAAACGCGATCCCTCGGATCTGTCGCTTGTTCATGTCTACGACGAGAAGCATGACAAGTATCTGGCAGTCCCAGCCATAGATCAGGACTACACCAAGGGTCTTACCCTCTATCAACACACAGTCATAAGTAGATATGTTCGCGAGCGATTAAAGCGCAGTGTCGACGTGTTTGCTCTCGCGAGAGCAAAACGGGAGGTTCAAGAGATTGTCGAACGTGAGTGGAATGCGGCAGGCGGCAAAATGCTAGGCCGGAAACGCGCGGCGCGTTTTTTGAAAGAAGGTGTGCAGTTCAACCGCGAGGGTATCGAGCGACCAAACGGTGTTGACGAACCAACACCTCGTCGAATTAGCGCGCCGACGAAGCCTAAGCTGCTGCTTCAACCTGCCAACTCTTCGGACAACCGAATATTAGACATCGAAACTCAATGGAAACCGACTCACACCGGTGGCAAAGAAGAGCCCACGAATTTGCAGCTTGTTCAACCCAAAGAGAATCCAGCGGCAGCTCGCAATGAAAAGAACTCAGGCAAGAATCGCAGAGCGACCAAACAAACGGCTGACAAGAAGTCCCATACCAAGGTTGACTCGAAGTCGGGAACGAAAAAGAAGACAGCTAAACACAAGGCCAGCGAACATACACCAATGCCGGCTGATCAGCCTGATGAGAAGCTCGACATGACCGGCTGGAGCGGTGATTACAACCTTCCAAAATAGGAGGTCTCTCGAAATGTCTAAGAAACCAACTGATCGCAAAATATATCAGAAGGTGCCTATCGAGGACCGGATTCAAATGGTGGAAAAGCTCTACATACACTTTCCGCGGAACCAAGGCGCATTGAACGCAATTGGGAATTGCCACTCGCATGCCAAACTCTCCAAAGAGTCGGAAGGAATACTAATCCAAGGCGATACTGGAGCTGGTAAGACTACAGTGGTCAAACTATATATGCAGGACTATCCAAGGAGTGTCACCGAGGAAGTAACAATAGTGCCCGTGTTGTATGCCACTGTTCCCGTACCCGCGACCTGCAAGAGCTTGGTGACCGCGCTCCTTACAGCAATTGGGGATCCGGCTGCAGAAAGGGGATCCCAGATTTCGCAGACTCTTCGGTTGAAGAGATACATGGAAGCCTGCAAAGTCGAATTGCTAATACTGGATGAATTTCAACATTTCCAAGATCGCGACTCACTGAAAGTTCTCAAAACCGTCTCCGATTGGCTCAAGGTTCTCATGGACGAGACTGGTGTGCCAATCGTATTGGCTGGCTTGCCATACTCACACACAATTCTCGATGCCGAAAATAATGAGCAATTGCGGCGAAGATTCGCACTCAGAATTGAACTTGAATCTTTTTGTTTCAACACCTCTCGGGAACGACAAGACTTCCGGCGGTTCCTCAACATCATCGATGAAAAACTTCCTCTTGCTGAAAAGTCTGATTTAGCAGACCCCGGCACGGCCCTATGTATCTATGAAGCAACTGACGGCGTAGTAGCGCATGTAATGAAATTAGTACGACGTGCAACTGTAATTGCGCTGGAATCAAACCGTGAAAAGCTAACTGTAGAGATTCTGAGTCTCGCATACGAGCAACGACTCGCTGCTAATAATCCTGGAAAACCGAATCCCTTTGGTGAGATTGCTCTTGTTGCGTAATTCGACTCAACAACAAAGTCAACTTGCTCTTAGCAATGTGCTGTGGGATGGCCACCTCGACAATCGCGACAAAAACTCATTGCTGACCAGTTGTCAGCAGGCCCGACTTTTGTCCTTCGAGCAAAGCCCAAAAAAGATGAGAGCTATTTGGGTTTCTTGCTACGGCTCGCTGAAATTAACTCGTATGACACGCCCCACCGGATACTCAAATTATTGGGCGCCAGCCCCTCCACGTTTCACATATATTCAACCGCAGCGAGCGCTAGGCTGAGTCTTCGACTAGCCTCTTTAACCAAGTTGGATGTCAAAGACTTGGCTCCCTTATTCAATAACACTGTTCAGGGGAAATATTTCCTATCGTTTTTCGACCACCCTGTTCCACCCTATCTGCTTAGACCTAGCCGGCCCAGAGTGTGTCCGGAGTGTTTGAGTGAATCACAGTATTGCCGTAAGCAGTGGGATTTTTCTGCAGTCACTTCGTGTCCGATACATCAGATCATGTTGCTTGAAGAGTGCCCTGAATGCGGGAATCCAATCACTTGGTTTCGCAAAAGCGTGAGTCATTGCCCCTGCGGGAACGATTGGCGTCAGACACAAACAGCATGCTTGCCCGAAGCTGAGATTGTCGTTTCGCGACTCATATACAAGGGATTTCGAATCCCTTGCCCTCAAATCAACACCCCAGAGGGCGATAATCCCTTGTACAACATGAATCTACCCTCTCTCCTGAGCGCACTTTTCCTCATTACCAGCCAGCAAGAAGGCCGTTGCGCAGATACAACTGGGAAATACATCGTTCCTGGGAGAACTTCCGTTGAAGTTCATCGACGGCTTCTAACAGCATTTTCGGTGTTCGACAACTGGCCGGCTAATTTTTACAAATTTCTTGACCATGTATCCTCCATACGCACATCTGCGAAATCTGCGACAGGTCTTGCCAGGGTTTTCGGGTCTCTTCATGATCGGCTATATGATCCAAAATATCTTCCTGCGGCGTGCGGAGATCTTTTGCGCAAGCAATTTGAGAACTACGTCTTAGAGCACTGGGAGCGCGGTTATGTTTGTTCACACCAATGGTTCAAGCTCAGAGGTGGCAAGTATATTTCTCGGTCAGCCGCCGGCGCGATCCTGAAATTGGATGGGCCTTTGCTCGACGGTCTCATCTCCCAGGGCAAGATAAAGGGATTGATAAGAAGTTCTGGACGAAGAAGAATGTTTATAGTTGAAGCGGCGAGCGTCATGACATTCAAGGCTGAACGCGAGCGATATTTCCCACTCAAGAAAACATCAAAGCTCCTAGGTATAAAACAAATGGATGTCTTGAGATTGGTTGACAACTCACTTCTTAATGCAGCTCGAGGCCCATTGATCGACAATCACGATACCTGGCAGTTTGAAAAGGCCACGATCGATGATTTTCTTTCGGCTGTCTTCACCAGAATTGTAAAGCTCAAGCCTCGACTCCGCTGCGATTTGTGCGGGTTCAATGATGTCTTGGTTTCACTCACCATAGCTCTCTCAAGCGTGGGCTGGAGCGTACATCAGTTAATCGAAGACATTTTAGATGGAGTAATAACGCCTCGAGCCGAAGCACCAAGCAAGAGCGGTCTTGCTCGGTTGCTGTTTTCTAAGCAGGAAACTAATCAGTATCTCAAGACAAAACTCAGCGGTAATCCGGATGAGACTTTCCAACTGGATACTGGCGGGAGAGCACTGCCCTTCAAGGCAAGAACTCTTCACTTCCTGGCTCGCAAGAAGTTAATTGAGACAAAAGTGAAAACCCACAAAGGCCTGCTATGCAGGATAATCACTTATGACGCAGTCCTCGCCTTCACATCAAAATACGTAGCGGCAGCCAGAGTCGCGCGTGAGGTAGGCACCCGAACAGAGCATCTTATTCAGGCCCTCAAGTCACACAAGCTTTGTCCGATCTCAGGACCAGCGATCGACGGCGGTCCGCAATACTTTTTGAGAAGGACAGACCTCGCTACTCTTAATCGAAAGGATCTAGTCATCGCTTTGTCAGTGCTGCGCGTGTATAAGCGCAAGCCATCACGGACCGTTGATACGCAAGGAGCCGCCAAGATACTTTTGCTAACAAGAGCAGCAATAGGTCAGCTAGTACACAATGGAACTCTAAACCCCTATTCTGAATCCGGGAAGGCACGAGACGAATACCTCTTCAACGGTAAGGACGTTGAACGGCTTCGAGGGCAGTTCAGTGATCCGACAAATCTCTTGTCTACGGCTATCGCCGCTGAGATTCTTCAACTATCCAGAAGCAGACTGTATGAGAGGTGGATCAGGACCGGCTACTTGCGGTATGAGACCTCAAAGGACGGCCATACACGTTTTTTACTCAAGTCCAGTGTTGACCGAATTGCTTCTTTCATGAGCTCGATCGTGACTCGTGCAGAGGCAGGAGTTCTCCTAGGCGTCGCTTGGTGGCGCATTGAAGGATTCACGCAGAAAGGACTGCTAAAACCTATCCATAATCCATATCCACTAGCCTTCTGGAAAATCATCTACTCGCGGGCCGACGTCGAGAATCTCAGGGGTAACAATAAGAGAGTGGTTCCAGCCAAAACCACGGTTTCAAAAAGCCCGTTATCTATCAGAAGACGAAATCTTCTTCGCTAACCCCCGTCTACCAAAAACTCTCTAAACAAATAATCAAAACTCCATCCGCCACACTCGCTACATTCACGATATAGATCGTGAGTTTCAAGCGAATGGGACGGAATACAAGTGCGCGTCAATCCTCTTTTCCGGATCTAAAGCCCAGTGAGCCGTACGCGCCTGACCCGTGTTTAGAGCTATACATGCGCGTCGGTGCTCCATGAAGGAAACTCTGGTTTCCAATGAATTCTCTCAAACCCCTCAACAATGAGACTGCTGATCACACTGAATCCTGAAAAGGAGGAGAGTTTCATTAGCTATATTGTGCGGCTTACTGAAGCGAACGGGTATGAAACACCATCTTGGATATTCTCGTTGAGCGGAATTGATTACATGGAACTTCAATGGAAATTCACGTTCGTCTTCAGCCGATCTGAGAAGCTTGAGAACCTGGCTAAACTCACGGGCACCGAGCTCGAGGATCTACTATCGCTCCTGTACTTACCTGGCAAATCGCGCGATCAAGAAGGTGATCACGAATATGATTTCTTCGGAGCCCTGCTCAACCGCTCGATCATCCGCCCGCACTGTCCTAAAGTTTGCCCGAAATGTCTGGCCGAGTCAGGCTATTCACTTCGCATCTGGGACTGCTCTCTTGTCACAGCATGTCCCATTCACGAATGCGTGCTTCTCGACACTTGTCCTGCATGCAATCGCCGTATTAAGTGCGTTAGGAACAAGCTATGCATTTGCTCTTGCAGTTATGATTGGAGAGAACGCAATCTGACGGCTATACCTGAGGGGCAGTTGGCTGTGTCGCGTCGCATTTATCAACTTTGCGGCGCCCTTCCACGAGAAAAGCTGGCAAATGAATGCGAGAGTCCGTTGCGGGGCCTGGGTCTCCAGGACTTTACCATCGTCATGGTCTTCATCGCCGGACTGTTCGGGAAACTGGCGTGGGCGACCGGTAGACCATCAAGATCAATAAAACTGCGAAACACACAACTTCACACCCTCTTTACCAAAGCGCACAAGGTGTTTGAGAACTGGCCGCATAACTTTCATCAGTTTGTCGAAGTGCAGTCGAAGGGTAAGAAGAGGCTCAATCCACACGGTGGCGAACTCCATACGGCGCTTAAGAGAGAATTCGGTTCTTTCTACGATCGATTGTACGAGGATCTGCGTGAACCCCAATTCGACTTCATGCGGGAGGCTTTCGCGGACTTCTTAACAAACAGAGTGAGGACGCAATCCGAGCCGAGGACTACTGTGCCTTACGTTACTTCACGCAGCTCCGACAGCTACATTTCAGTCCCTCAAGCAAGACGACTACTCAAGATTACTCACCGCGCAATGTTCGATCTAATCAAAGCCGGCGAGCTTGATTTCGTTATTCGGAACGAAGGGATGGCCTTGCGATATCTCCTTCGCTTATCCGACGTTGAAAACTTGAAAGATAAATTCGAGCAAGCCATAAGTTCTCGGACGCTCGCTAGGCAACTCGGAGTAGATTGCAAAGCGATACACCAGTTGGCTAAAGCGGGATTTTTACAAGCGAAATCGAGAAGAGCGGTAGATGGTTACCGCACAATCAAGTTTGACGCGGATGCAGCCGAGAAATTATTGAAGACGGTTCGCGACTTACCTGGTCGACCTAATGCTTCGATTCCACGTTAATCTTAGGCCGCAAAGCTCAAAACCATCCGAGTGACATCAAATAGCCCTTACTTATAGGACGGCAGAATAGAAGCTGCGGGTATGGGGTGGGTTCAACAAATTCGAAATGCAACGAGGTAAATGTATGTCAGGCCAAACGACTAAACTAAAGATAACGGAAACCAAATTCTCAATGAGCCAGGTAGCTGATCTCGTAGGGGTTCATCGTTCGACCATCTTGCGACTACTCGATGCCGGCAAACTTGGCTGTTATCAAATTGGGGATCGTCGCATCGCAGCTGAGAGCCACCTTCAAGAGTTTCTCTTGCTAGCTGAACGCAAGGCTACTGTGAAATCCTTGCCTTAGCGGATCGGCGGAAATGCCCGGTTTACAAGGCTTTCAAACGGAGGATGAGAAACTTTCAAGTTATGCCCGAAAACTGTAGGAAATTCTCACGTTATGCCCGAAGAAAAATTCACTTAATGACCGAACGGTGTCTGTAAGTTATTGATTTCAGGTGGGGGGCGTTTTCACTTAATGACCGGCCCCACAAGAGAATCTTCGCTATCTGGTATCTCGCCGCCACGTCGTGTAGATCCTTCTGTAAAGCCTTAGATATGTACGTACGTTATTGGTGCACAGCCGCCCCCTTGACTTTTTGCCATCAATGGGAATAGTGTCCGTATGTTTTCAAAGGGCTGAATTCTCACGGGCTCTTCGTCAAACTCGTAAATCCAGCCACAAATCGTGCCATGAGGTTTTCCTCGCTCTCTACTTGACCTTAGGGAGTGCTCAGTCCAAAAACCTCGCATATTGCAAGTACGTAGCTACGGAGCGACATATGCCAATCAAAAAGATCGCCATCATCGGAGGCGGCGTAGGCGCTCTCAGCGCGGCTTTCGGAATTACCGAAGCTCCCGACTGGCAGCAGCAGTTTGAAATTACAGTCTACCAGCTTGGATGGCGCCTGGGCGGGAAGGGCGCAAGCGGGCGTAATCCCAACGTCTATGACCGCATTGAGGAGCATGGCTTTCACGTCTGGGGCGGTTTCTATGAGAACGCCTTCCGCATTATGAGAGCTTGCTACGACGAATTAAATCGTCCGCCAGGCAGCCCGCTGGCCACCTTGCAGGATGCATTTAAGCCCAGTCAAACAGTTACGTGGGCAGAAGCTCTCACCAGTGGTTGGGATTTTTGGACCAGCAATTTCCCGGAAGTTTCGTCTCAGCCCGGTGACGGCACACCCATGCCGAGTCTTTGGGTGGGCATCCTCAGAGTTCTCGAGTGGATGCTTGATACGTTGCTTGGCATCGGCCAATTGCAAACTGCGGAAGCGACGACCCCGCACGAATTGCCTGCATCGATCAAGAAGATCATCAGCGATGCCGAGGCCGCAGCCCACCACTTATTTGACCGTCTCGAAGGTAAAGCTCCAGGTGCCACTACTGTCGCGGAACTTCTGCTCGCCAACTCAGTTCATAAAATTGCGCGAACTCTTCCCGAAGACGTGAACCTGCACGCGCCAAGTGATCATGAAGCCATGGTCGTTCTCCTGGACGAGTTGATTAAGCGCTTGAACGCCAAAGTCGAGGCTGGCGGTGTTGATGACGACATAAGACGCTTCCTGATTCTCTGTGACATTGTGGCCGTGGAGGTCAGAGGCATCCTTGCCGATGGCGTTCTTTTCAAGGGGTTCAATAGCATCGACAACGTCGACTATCAGGCATGGCTGGGCCAAAATGGCGCCTCCGACCAAGCCGTGAACTCAGGAGTGTCTCGCGGTATTTACGACTTCCTGTTTGCCTATCTGAAAGGCGATCCCGAACAGCCGATGATCGGTGCCGGCGCTGCGCTGCGTTGCATTTTCAGACTGATCATGTGGTACAAGGGCGCGATTTTTTGGCGAATGCAGGCGGGGATGGGAGACGCGGTCTTCACTCCGCTCTACCAGGTTCTACAGAAGCGCGGCGTCAACTTTGTATTCTTCAATAAAATCAAAAACCTTAGTTTGCAGAACGGCCTCGTCGAAACGATTCAAGTAGGTCAACAGGTCACACTAAAGAACGGAACGTACAATCCGCTCGTCGAGGTTGGTGGACTTCCCTGCTGGCCGTCCGAACCGCTGTACGACCAAATCGTCCAGGGCGAAGAACTCCAGCAACTCAGCATCAATCTGGAATCGTGGTGGACGCCGTGGCAAGACGTCGCCGAAGTAACTTTACAGCGTGGAGTGGATTTCGATCTGGTGATCCTCGGCACCTCTCTCGGACCTTTGACCGACGTCTGTAGTGAGCTGATAGCGGCCAGTTCTGCCTGGCAAAATATGGTCGAGAAGGTCCAGACAGTCCAGACCCAATCCTTTCAGCTATGGCTCACGGAGGATTTGACCTCGCTTGGCTGGACCGAAGGTCAAACAGTGCTGACCGCGTATGCGCATCCTTTTGAAAGTTGGGCTGATATGAGCCAGGTATTGCCGCGAGAAGAGTGGCCGCCGAATCTGGAACCCAAGAGCATAGAATATTTTTGCGGTGCGCTTCCTGACCCCGCAGTGATTCCTCCTTTTTCCGATCACGACTTCCCCTCGCAGCAGGCGGCCGTCGTACAACAAAATTCCATTAACTGGATCGAACAGAACACCGGTACTCTCTGGCCCACTTCAGTAGATCAGGGATTCAACTGGAACTTGCTGGTTGATCCTCAAGGCGGAAGTGGACCAAGCCGCTTCTATTCGCAGTACTCTCGCGCCAACATCGATCCAAATGAGCGATATGTACTTTCTGTCCCTGGCTCAACTCAGTATCGCCTGGCAGCCAATCAATCAGGGTTTGACAATTTATATTTGGCTGGCGACTGGGTGCTTAACGGTCTGAATATTGGTTGCGTTGAGTCGGCCGTGATGGGAGGGCTCGAAGCCTCTCAGGCGATCTGCGGCTACCCGCTGGAAATTGTGGGCGAAACCGATTTTTAAACGAACACCTCACGGACCTCGAGGGCACTTGATCCTATGTTTCCTCAAAAAAATGCCACCGACGTTTTGAGAGATACCAGCCGCACGTTTTATCTCTCAATCATTCGCCTGCCTCCAGGCCTCCGCGAGGCAGTCATGTCGTCTTACTTATGTCTCCGGGCCATCGACGAGATAGAAGACCATTTGGAACTGGACAGGGTAACAAAGACGCGGTTGTTGCGGAGTGTCAGTTGCGGTATTCAAGCAACTAATGGTGGACCGCTTGACGGCATCTCTGAAGAATTGAAGGCTTATGACCACCAGCTCCCCGAAGTTACGCTTCGGATTGAAGACTGGTTAGCGCTTGCTCCAAAAACAGTCGCTCAACGGATTTTGCAGACGACGTCAGCAATGGCGGATAGCATGTCGTACTGGGTTGAACGTGATTGGCGTATCCAAACGAAGTCAGATCTCGACTCCTATACCTTCTGTGTCGCAGGCTCCATCGGACTGCTGCTCTGTTATCTTTGGGACTGGTATGACAAGACTGCGTCTAACAGGACCTGGGCAGTCAGTTTCGGGCGCGGCTTGCAATCAGTCAACATCCTGCGCAACCGTTCAGAAGACCTGGCCCGCGGCGTTGATTTCTATCCCGACGGCTGGACCAACGACGACTTGCACGAATACGCATCCAGCAACCTCGCTTTTGCCGACGCCTACGTTGACGCGCTTCCCACGGGACCTGCCAGAGATTTTTGTGTACTTCCGCTGGCGTTGGCCCATGAGACGCTCGACGCGCTCAGCCGCGGCGAAAGGAAAGTCAGCCGAGCTCGTGTCTTAGCTATCGTGGAAGGATTGCCTCAAGGAAACCATGGTCCTAAAGAGAGCAGCCGTGGTTCTCATGACGAAGAGCAGGTTGTGCTCGTCACTGAAAATGACGAGGTCATAGGTATTGGTGAAAAAGTCCAAACTCATCGAGAAGGAAAACTGCACCGCGCGTTCTCGATTTTTGTCTTCAACCTCAAGGGAGAATTGCTTCTCCAGAAGCGGGCGACTGTGAAATATCATTCCCACGGACTATGGTCCAACACCTGTTGCGGCCATCCGCGGCCCGGGGAATCGACCGCTGGGGCGGCGCGCAGAAGATTGCAGGAAGAGATGGGGTTTGTTTGTGACCTCAAGGAGGTGTTCTCATTTACTTACCAGGTGCAATTGAGCGAAGAAATGTCGGAACACGAGTACGATCATGTGCTGATAGGATTCTTTGGAGGTGAGCCGAATCCATGTAAGAACGAGGTTGATGACTGGAAGTGGACCGACATGGAAACGTTGCGATACGACATCCAACAGAGTCCACACTACTACACTTACTGGTTGAAGCTCTCGGTTGACTTGGTTCCCGGATTTGCCGCGTGAAAGACATGGCCCCTCAAATCCTCCAATACTTTCACCCGGTGCTGTTGTCGCGAGCCTTGGGCAAGCGGCCCGTTCGCGTTACCCTGGCCGGCCATCCACTGGTGCTGTTCCGCGATACCGCAGGTCGCTCGGCTGCTCTCGACGATCGATGCCCACACCGGCGCGCCCCCTTGTCTCAGGGAATAGTTCGCACTGACGGACGGCTGGTCTGTCCGTATCATGGCTGGAACTTTGACGCAGCGGGACGGGGTCGCAGCCCTTCAGATCCGTTGCTGACCTGCAACACGGGCGCTTATCAGATCGTCGAGCGACTGGACCATCTCTGGCTCGCGCATCGCGAGACTCCATTAGCGAAGTTTCCAGTGCCTGGTTGGAAGAGTTTCGATTTCGCTGGGACTCTATCAATACTGGTCCAGGCACCGCTGGAGCTAACACTCGACAACATCAGCGAGGATGAACACTTTCCTTTTATCCACACAACCTTCGGGTGCGGTGAAGACGAACTGCCGGACGCAACTTTTGAAGCCCGCCTCTTCGACGACTACAGCGAAGCTAGTTATACCGGTCCACAACGCAGTTCTTTCTGGGCTCCCCTTGGCGGAGTGAGAGCAGGAGATCAGTTTTATAACCGCTGGCATACACGATTTGATCCGGTTCGTGCTGTCTACACTTTCGGTTGGCACGATCGTGTGTCGGGCATCGAACGACCGATCACAACGCGCGCCGTGGTCTTTCTTATTCCGGAGACTTTCGCCACCACTCGCATCACGATGTTCATATTTCTCAGAATCAAGCCGAGCCTGTATCGGAGTCTTCGCCGCGTTATGCATTTCTTTGCGCGCACTATCGCATACAAGGAACTTAAGCGAGACGCAAGGCTCATCGAGTTGGTGACCGAGGCGCCGAAAACAATTCAGGGAATGCGGCTGACGCGATTTGATAAGGCGCTGGTTTACAACCGCCGTCTCTTGCAAACACTTTACTGGGGATCTACCGAACATCCTCGGCCAACGCCTGAAGTGCCGCAATCGCTACAGCCATTCGGAAGTGGCGAGGTTCTGGTTTGTTCTGAAGACAATTAGAATGATTGCGTCCAATAAATTCAACGTGGTGCTGATCAAACCGAGCAAGTACTCTCGCACCGGGCATGTGGAGCGCTTTCGCAGAGGCTTCATGCCTAACAGCACGTTGCTTCACCTTAAAAGCCTCACCCCGGCGGAGATTAGCGGGCGCCAGATCACAGTTGTGACGGTCGACGAATACACGCAAACCGACCTGGACTATCTCGAACTGCTGCGGCCTGAAACGTGCTCGCTATTCGCACTAGTCGGTGTGCAAAGCCATCAGATTCAGCGCGCGCTCGACCTTGCGGCACTGGCGCGGACCAACGGTGTGCGCAACTGTGTCATCGGTGGACCACACGTCATGACGTGTGACACGAGTGAAGTCCATGGACTCGGCGTCAGTTTCGCACTGGCGGAGGCGGAATTGATATGGCCGGCGATCATTCGCGACGCGTTCGAAGCGGAGCTCCACCCGGTCTACGGCTCCGATCGACGTTGGCAAAGCAACCTCGAACCGCCGGCCATGGTACCGCCATCGCCTGCCGACCTGCGCCCTTACATCATACCGATGGTGGGCATCTATCCCGCACGCGGGTGTCCGTACAATTGCAATTTCTGTTCAGTCGTTAAGATCGCGGGTAAAAAAGTGCGAAGCCAGCCGGTGGAGACTACGGTGCGCAGTTTGATTGCAGCACGCGAAGCCGGTGTGCGTCTAGTCGTATTCGCTTCAGATAACTTCAACAAGTATCCGGAGGCGCAGGCGTTGCTCGAGGCTATGATCGATGCGCATGTGGGCCTCCCATTCTTTGTCCAATGTGATGCGCAGGTGGGACGCGACGAAGCGTTCATCAAACTGTTGGCGCGGGCTGGCTGTGCGCAGGTTTTCGTCGGTGTCGAGTCGTTCAATCGAAAACTCCTCAGCGGTGCTCGAAAGCACCATAATGACCCCGGACACTACGCAGATCTAGTCCGTCTTTGCCACCAGAATCACGTGTCGACCCATTTCTCAAATATCTTCGGCTTCCCCGAGCAGGAAGAAGCCGATGTTCTTCATCATCTACGGGAACTGCGCGCGCTGCGTCCTTTCATGGCTTCTTTCTACATCCTTGCGCCGATACCAGGAACGGACCAGTACGACGACTTTCTCGCGCATGACTTGATTACCGAAACGAACCTTGATCGCTTCGATGCGACGTGCCTCATCTGGAAACACCCTGTGTTTAGTGAGCGAAAACTCTCGGAATTACTTTGCCGCGCCTATCGAGAGTTCTACGGCACTCAAGACGTGCTACTTAAGATGTTTGGCTACCGTTGGAATGCACCCTGGTACGTACATGCTCTTGGGATTGGTTATGCGGCGTTCGCCCGTTTTGCGGTGCGGCGTGGAATGCACCCGATGGCTGGGGGATTCTTGCCTGTCGCTATCGACAAAGTCGAAGATTATCTTCCGCTACGACGGCGCGTCTTTGGTATTGACCGTTTGCAACTTCCGCAGAGTCTTAAGGTTTCCAATGCAACGGATCGCTTGCTCTATCAGGATCTGGACGCACTGCCATCCCGGGATTTAGCTGGAGCACATGCGCCCTGACCACTGAAACAGGCGCCAATTGAAGCTGGATCTATGAAGAAGTCCGAGTAGGCTTCACGTAAATGTATAAGGGCGGCGAGGAAAATTTCAAGTTATGAGCGAAAACTGTAGGAAAATTTCACGTTATGCCCGACAAGAATTTCATTTAATGACCGAATCGTCCGCGTAAGTTATTGATTCCACTAACAGGCCAATTTCACGTTATGACCGAACCCACAAAATCCGAAATCTTCGCCTTCATCTTTAACCCCAAAAACCGTTCGCGAATCAAGGCCGCCCACGTTGAGGCTTGCTATAAACTCGACGCCGCGTATTCACTCGCCAACTGTCCTTACATCGTCGCCGAGTCCATCCAGACAAGCGAAAATCCGAACTCTCTCGAAGACTTTAATTCAACGTCGGACTACGACTTTAACAACCGGAGCATTAGCGAAATCTTTTCATACGATGAGCTGCCGCTTCTATTGAACGAACAAGTGTCCGTTCAGCTCGCTTCCGGAGCTACCGACGCTGAACACGGGCTCCGCTCCTTTCTCCCTGAAACCGGTCCCACTTATATATTGAGACAAGGTAACGAAAATCGAGTTTCGATAGGAACTCTCTGGTGGAAGCCTGAGGGAGAACCGCAACACGATTGGTTCTATCAGCCAGGCCACTACGGCATCTCATACGACGACACGCCGCCCGAAGAATGGCTTCAAATCACAAAGGGACCCGTTTTCACATTCAACGACCCAAGCAGCTATGACGCCGGCGACGTCGATTTCATTGTCGGCACTGCCGCCAGCCCAATAGAGTTTCTTCACAAACAAGTCTGGGCCGGATTCAGCCCCGACGACGAACGAGATTACGATCCGCAACAGGAATCGTATCAAAACTCAATCGACGATCTTATCCGCTCAATCATCGGCAATTGCGTTCCGCGCGACTTCACCCTCTGTCAGATCAGCCGATTCTTCAAAGACCAGACAGCGCCGATCGTCTCCATAACCTACCGCTACAAAGTCGCCGGCAAATTCGTTAACCCACGAAGAGTCTACAAACCAGAGGCGAAACAGTCCGGCACAATGAGCCCCGCGGAAATCACCGTCAAGTCGTCGACCGGAGAAAAAGTTCGGCTCAAACTTTACTGAGCACCGGCCCCCCATAGAGCATGACAATGAGCCCGACGATTCAACTAAGCCTCTACGACCTCACGCCTCTGGCCCTACCTATCCACGTCCCGACCGTCTCCGACAAACATCCCTGGGAGATGTCTGAAGAGGAATATGAAGTCTACGAAGACACGATCCTCTACCACAACCGTCCAAGCGTTTCCGGCCGAGATAATCCCTTTCAGGAATTCCTAACAGGCCAGGAAGCCGACGTATTCCTCGCGCTTAAAGCCGGCGAGACCGTACCACCCGAAGTCCTTGCCCGTTTCGAAGAATTAAAGGAATGGCACGAGACCGGATCGTCACCCATCATTCGCGAAAATGAGGAACGCGCTCGCAAACGACAGGAAGAAATCGCAAACCGCCCGGCCATCGGTACTGAGGAAATCCATCAGGAAGAAGACCGTGCCGACCGCCGAGTTATTTACATAGAACCTGGACGGCTTGAACATTCTTACGAAGAAGGCCGGAAGAAGGGAGACATCGATGCTTCCTACTCAGGAGATATGATCTCAAACCCAAGAAGCACCGTGCGAAAGCCCTTCCACTTCGAAAGCGGTCGCTATGTTTCCACCGGCACCGGTCCGCTCCCTGATAGCGCATCCGCTTACCAATTAGTGCCTTCTGCAAGCTTCAGCGGCGAAACAATGACCTATGCCGACAAAGTAAATAACAACCCCAAAGACGCCCATTGCAAATACCCTGGGGATACCGCGCGCAACGACCCTCTGGGCTTCTATCACGGAATGCAAGTCATAAGCGCCGGCAAACCGCACGTGCTCGTTGGCCCACCAATCATCTTCAGACCTGGAAAAGCAGGGACCTCGCCAGCCGGCGAACTCTTCAAATCGCAGACCAATTAAATACATGCAACGCGTCGTTCACTTGCCTGAGAACCGCACGGTGACTTTGGGCGCTTATGTCGCCGCCTGGAAGACAGTCCTTGCCGCGCCCGAAGACTCAACCTTTCAAAACGGCTTCAATTGGTATCCAGAATCACGAAAGGAAGTCCTGCGCGAGTTTCGCCGCGGACTGCATGATCGCATCAACCGCCGAATTGCCGGCTTTCCTGGGACACTAAAGCCCCGTGCAACTCACGGCCGTAAATTTGAACACGAGTGGCAAATCGAAACGTATCGAGCTTCCCGCCAACTCAACCATCCTCGTCTAATAATCGACTGGCTCCCACTGTGGTTACATTCCCGATTCAAACACCGCCTCCGAGCAGAAATGGTCGACTAAGCTCGCGAAACAAGCGGCCATCAAAACAGAAGGTTAATTGCCATGACTGAAACGACCCAACGCAAAAGACGGAAACCGCGACTCAAGCCATTCATTGTCGGAGTCGCAAACGATCTTTCTGAATACGGATCAGTGCGAGTCTTTGCACCTGACTCCGACGAAGCCGAAGATACCGTCAGCGAACTACTCAGACGCGGAGAGCTTACGACACTTGAGTTCGAACGCGGAGACGATCGCGAAGGTCCTTACACCTGCGACGTGCGCGAAGAAGAGAGCGACGATCAAGTTGAGATCACAATCAGAGATGGTCAAATCATCCAACCGAAGCCACAAGACTTCAAACTCCAATGCCCATACTGCGGATACGATGGCAAAGAACCATCCGAACACGGCGGCACATTTCGACTCCTCAGCGACACGACCATCTGGCGCGAAATTGTACGAGTCCGGCCGGCAAAGAAAGCCCAGCCGCGAACGCTAATCGTGGAAGGCCTCTCCGACAAGTATGACGAAGATCCGGAAATGAACGACCGTATCGAATGCCGCGCTTGTCTCAAGGAATTCGACCTCCCCAAAGACCTTCCCGTTGACTACATCTAAGAACAGAAACGCGCTGCATGGTTCTTCACCTATGTCAGCGCATATCTATTTCCCTATCGAGGGAAAGTGGTCCTCGCTGGCCAAGCAAGCACCGCCGTCTTTCTATTCCGAAACTTCGGTTGGCGGACAACCAAGCCCCGGGGAATCAAGCGGTCAATAACCGGCGCCATGTCACACAAAATGCCTTCGCTCACCTTTGCTCTAATTCTTCTCGCCCTCAGTCTGTCCCTTGCAACATCGAATACCGCAGCACAGTCCCGCCCGAGGCAAGTCTACCCGCAGCGATCAGATCCATCTGCCACCAGGCTCCGCAGAGCAAAGCCTGCCAAAAC
>JAWVEM010000097.1:0-6679 GCA_033856735.1 Blastocatellia bacterium | reverse complement strand
GTTTGGTGCCTTTTCCTTCATTCGTGTCTCCTAAGATGACCTTCGCGCGCGCGTGGTGCAGTTTCAGTTTGTGAGTTGCTTACTCACGCTTCTTAAGCGATAGAGAGCCTGCCGATAAAATGTTCTCAGGCTAGTGAGACTCGGAAAATATCACGCTGACGCGGACCCGTCAATAGTAGTCTCGAATAGGTACTGTCCTAATTCCCTTTGCGCCTTTCGATTTCCGCTCTGTGCCTTTGCGCGGAATTCATTTCACTCGACTGTGTTTCACGCAAAGGCGCGAAGGAAACACGGAAGTTCGCTGAGAAACAGAACCAGGATACTGCCCTCGATCACCTGCTTTCCATCGAAACTGAATCCAGCCAGACAGTACCGAATGCTGGACACGGATCGTTAGCGCATGCCTGCCGCGCGAATTTAAGGACAATTGCCTGAGTGTCGGCGTTGGTGGTGAAGTCGATTGCGAACTCGCGCCAAACGTTCGGGTTTGAGCGCAGCGGCGGCGATTGCGCCAGCACGGCTTTATTCGGATCAGATGCATCGATCAATGTGATTATTGGATCTGCCGCTGAAACAAAATCCTTCGCGAGCGCGGCCAAACCCAGATGGTAGCGAGTGCGTGGCTTAACCAGAACGATCTGGGTCACCAGAGGAGCAACCGGATTCGAATTGCCGCGAAAGTCTATCCGCAAACTTCTGGCGCCCGTCTGATGCGCGCCTTCGTCGATCGACATTGTCACATTCACGACGTCCGGTGTTATTTGCCAACCGAATCCAGTCTGGCCGATTGTGAGCACGTCTTCGAAGCCGCCGTCACGAATCGTAGCGGCGTCCGTCAACGCCCCTTTCGTCACAGGAACGCCACGCAGACTGGCCCAGACTTCGTAAGCTTCAGGAAATTGTTTCGACCCCAACAGCGCGTCGAGCAAACTCTCAGTAGTCTTATCAGGCTTAACTCGGATCGCGCGAAACTGATCGAGCATCGCCCCGCCCTGTTTCTGGCGCGCAAAGAATAAGGCCAGAGCCATGCGCGCACTGTCTGTCTCGGGTTGGATCGTGCGAACGACTGCATTCGCGTCGTGGCCATAGACACCCCAGGCCAGATCGGCGACGTTCGGCCAAAGGGACGGATTCGCTTGCGCTGCCTGGCGAAGTTCAGCAAAGGCCTGATCCAGTTGGCTCAATCTCAACAAAAGATTTCCCAGTTGCCAGTGTGGTTGTGCATAGGACGGAGCAAGCGCGACTGATTGTTGCAGAGCGCGCAAAGCTCCTGCCTGATCCCCAGTCTGATCGCGAGCCACACCCAACAACATCCAGAGGTAATAATCCCTGGGTCGGATTTGGACGGCGCGTTGAAATTCCTCCCGGGCCTGTTGGTAATCCTCAACTCGCTGGAGCACTTCGGCTCGCGCTGCGTGGCTTTCTGCGTCGGCGGGCAGAACGGCGACTGCTCGATCAGCAGCAGTTTTCGAGTCGGACAGCGCCGCCAAGGTGGCAACGACCGCAGCGACGTTGTCGCGGCGCCCCTCTGCGGCGTACTCATCGAGAGTTCGCGCAAAGCCAATTCGCGCTGCCTGCCGGGTTCCCCAAACGCAGAGAATGGAAGCCAGAACGGCAATAAGAATGCGTTTCATTGGTAAGTTGGTTTCAGAATCGGAACTTCACGTTGGGCTCATTTCAAATCGGGCGACGGATGATCCGGATTTGAAATGCGGAACTCTGAGCACCTAACAAAAAACCAGCCCTCCAAAATAGAAGGGCTGGCTTCATTAAGAAGTGCAGGACGATCTATCTGGCCGGGCTCGGATTTCCTCCGCGAGTCAACACCACGCCGAGAACAACCGCGCCGCCAATGCCGCCGGCGACAATGCCACCAATCTCACCGCTCGTAAGTCCGGTTGCGGTCGTGCTGAGCGGACCCAACTGGCCGTTCGGCAAGAGACATCCGGCCAGGCTGTGTTGCTTCTTGTCTGTCTTATAGGAAGCCTGATCCGTATAGATCTCCATCTCGCCCGGCAGCACATTGTTCTTTTTCTTTGAGACAACGCAGCCGCGAAGGACTTTCACTCGCACGTTGCCGTTCTCGTCGAAATCCAATTGAATTTTTGAATTCGGTTGCAGTTCAATGACGCCGCCGTCTCCCAGATCGATGGTGGCGCTGACTTGATCGGGGGTCTCGATCGTGGCGCCCGTAAGAATCGTCGCGCCGGTGCCGGTGTTATTTCCATTCACGGTGATCGGCGCGTTGTTCTTCGTCAGCAGCCGCGCCGTGATCGCGCGTTGCGGCGTGCCGGGAGCCGGGTGCGGCAATCCGGCCTGCACGTAGACCTGCGCAAATGAAAACGCGAGAATTACCGCGAGCGCCTTCAAAGCATTCTTTTTTCTCGTATCCATCTTCCTTCGACTCCTCGGACTACTCGATTGAGTTACTGGTACGCTTTCAAGATGATTGGCGGGTGAAGTGTACTGCCCTTGCCTGCAGAAGGTCAACGATTTTTAGACCGAGACCAGTAACACGGACGAGGCTGCGTGCCTGAACTATTTCTTCACGGCGTTGTAGAGCTGTTCGGCGAGCTTCGGATCAATTCGCTTCAGAATCGCGAATTCCCTGGTGAACCCTTCTTTATCGTTGAGGCTGGCATAGACCAAACCCAAACTGTAATGGGCCTGCGCGTACATCGGTTTCAACTTGATCGTTTCCTTTAATGCGGCAGCCGCATCCGGATACTTCCCTGCCTTGTAACTGGCATTACCGAGGCCATAGAAGGCTTCAACGCTCGCAGGATTGAGGGTCGCGGCTTTCTTGAACGCCTCGGCCGCGTCGTTGAATTGGCCGGCGCGGAAGCTGGCTGTTCCTAAACCCAGGTAAGCCTGTTCATAGTCCGCTTTCAATTGCGTCGCCCGCCGGTATGATTCAACTGCTTCGGTGAAACGGCCCGCGCCGAAATAAGCCTTGCCTAGATTGTAGTGCGCCGCCACGTAATCGGGTTTTGCTTCCACCGCGCGTTTCAACGGATCGATTGCTTCAGCGGGCTTGCCGGTTTTGTCATAAACGTAGCCCAGCCCATTGAGCGCCTTGGCATATTTCGGGTTGAGCTTGATGGCCTGGTTGTAGGCCGCGATCGCTTCCGGCTCGTGCCCGAGCTTGTCTTCCGCAAAGGCCAAATTGTTGAAGACGATCGCCAGATCCGGCTTCAAGCGCGCGGCTTCCCTAAAAGCATTTACGGCCTCGTCGAAGCGGTTCAGATTCGTGAGGGCGATTCCCAGGTTATTCTGCGCTTCGCCATAGTCAGCTCTGCTCTTGATCGCCTGCTGAAAAGCTGCGGCCGCTTCATTGAATTTGGCCAGCATGAGCAAAGCATTGCCCAGATTGTACTGGGCATCGGCAAAGCCGGGCTTCAGCTTGATGGCCTGCTGGAATGAAGTCGTGGCCTCTCCGTATTTCTCCAACGCATACTGCGCCGCGCCCAGATTGTTTTGAGTTTCGGCATCGTCCGGTTTGATTCGCAACGCCTGGGTAAATGCGTCGACGGCGTCTTTGAACTTGCCGGCCTTGTACGACGCGGCCCCCAGGTTGTTATAGGCAAACGCGTCCGAGGGATTCAATTGCACAGCTTTCCGCAAAGCAGCGATTGAATCTTCGTAGCGCGACAAGCGATCGTAAGCAAAGGCCAGATTGCTATACGCGTTCACGTTATCCGGTTGCAGTTTCACCACGGCCTGGTAGGCTTTCGCCGCTTCCTCGTACCGGTTAAGACTCAGGTAGGTATCGCCGAGCGCATTCAATGCCTCGGGCCAATCCGGCTTCAAGGCGATGGCCTTGTTCAAAGCGATCGCTGCGTCGTCGTATTTTTCGGTCGTGTTATAGGCGATGCCGAGATTGAAATAACTTTCGGGATCGTCGGCTTTCGTTCTCAGCGCAGTCTGGAAAGCGTCGATGGCCTCCTTGTTTTGCCCCAGTGCGAAGTAGGCAGCCCCGAGGTTGTTGGAAGTCAGCGCGTCCGGCTTCACCGCCAGCGCTTGTTTATAAGCTTCGATGGCCTTGGGATACTGGCCCACGTCGTAAAGAGTATTGCCTTGATTGTTGAAGGCGTCGACTTTCTCGTCGTCGGATATCTGTGGCGTCTTTACTTCGGGCTCAATTTGACCGGTCGGCGGCGGCTTGGGCGGCCTGTTACGCGCGAGCTCCGTGGGCTCTGTGGGTCGGCGAGGCGCTCTATGCCGTACAATCAATGCACTCGCGCCGCCGGATAGATCACGAACTCGCGGCGGCCTTTTAAAGACGATCGCCGCGCCGCCAATGATGTCCTGGCCGACCAGCGAACTGGCGCCCCCGGCGATGTCCTGGGGCCACCCGAACAAGGTCTGGCCCAACAGTGCGAGGATCAAAAACAGTCCGGACTTACTTAAGTTAGTTGTGCCCTTCTGCAAATGAGAAAACCTTTCGCCGGAAAATAGGTCGTTGATCCGGCCCTGCTCGCTTTTGATTGAACGCTGCGCTTGGATGCGCTTGCGCGGAGTGAGGTTACTTTCCACTTTTGCGGGGGATATTGAACGCGTCAACCGGTGCTGTCGTCGCCATGCCGGGGCCTGCCGCGAGCTCGGGAGGTTGATCTCGCGCCGGTGCTCGCTCTTCGCATGGGTTCGAGACTCAATATTCCGAGTAGAGCCGCAAAGACCAGCGCATTGATTGTGATGTGCAAGCCAAAGTCGACGATGCTGTGTACGCCGACACCAGCTACGCTGATGATCGCTCCTAAAGACACGGCGCGCTGAAATCCATCGGCAGCCTTGACGCTGAACCTCGCCTGGCGAATAAAAACCGCGGCGAACCAAATGAACAGCGCCGCGCCCAATAGCCCGGCACTCGCGACCAGTTCCAGATAGTCGTTGTGTGCCTGTTGCGGAGTCAACACACCAGACGCTGAATGATAGACAGGCACCTCGGCCCAGAAGCCGCCCAGACCCGCCCCGGCGATCGGATGCGCCTTGAACATCAGCCAGGACGCGCGCCAGATGTCGCGCCGGCGCGCGGCTTCGTGCATCTCTGATCCATCGACGCCGGTCATTTCCGAAGCGGCCGTTTCGACTCCGCTGGCCAACTGATCCCCGCCCAGCCAGACGACGCCGGCAACGATGATTAGCAGCAGCGCGCCAGCCGCCACGGTCGTGACCGCGATCGACCGAGTCCACCTTATTAAGCCTCTCTCTCTCTCCGGCTCTCGGCTGGGTGCTCTTGATCTAACGAACAACAGCGCCGCAAAGATCATCTGCACGGCGATGGTAAGCAAACCACCGCGCGACTTTGAAAGCACGATCGCCGCCCACATGAACAACAGCACCGCCAGGTACAGCAACACGCGTTCGCGATGGCGCCGGCGCATGAACGCTACGCCGACGGTCAGCCCGAGCGCCATCTCAATTAGAAAGGCGAAGTGGTTCTTGTTGATGAACTGGCCAAAGCCCTGATCAAGTGGGAGCCGCGACAGCACAAAGCCCAGCTGAGCGTGCTGCATTGCCTGCCGCGCAATTCCGAACAGCGCGCTGCCGACCGCGACGGCAATGATCGCGTGTACCAGAATACCTAACCTCCGGGTGCTCGAGGTGAAGCGAATTACCAGCATGGCCGCCAAAATGAGCGCTGCTATTCTGAGAGCGAAAACCCAGCTCTCGAAAGGATCCGCGCTCAGAGCAAACCAGACCTTCTCTCCAGCTACCTCCGTTTTCCCCCACGCGAAGCTTTGCATCGCCGCGACCAGCGCCAGCCCAACCAACGGAGTTAGGAGACGAACATTTCCCACACGCCAGCAGCCCTGGATGAGTCCTTGAACGATCCAAAGAAGAGTCAGGAAGAAGATCGCGCATTCAAAAAGCGCTTCCGACCAGGGCTCGACGGTCCCGTAGGGGATCGCACTCAGCCCAATCACCACGATCAGCCCATAGAAGATCGCTGGATCAAGCAGCGAGACCAGGCGATGGTCCGGCGGCACAGCGGCCCGGATTTCTCCTGCTGAATGATTAAGCAAGCTATCCAAGAATGTTTTGTGATTTGTTTCTTGAAAGTGAGGCGAAACGGCGAAAGAAACTATCGAGCGGAAGCGGCCAGACGCCTGGGCGCTGATTGCTCAGCCGTGAGAAAAATCCGCGCCACGGCCCGCGCGACTGCAGGCTGGAAGACCCCGGTGAGGTAGTTCACATCAAATAACAGCACGTCCGCGTCCAGCGCACGACACAAGTCCAACCAACCGAGCGAACCTAGTTCACTTCCCAGCGGCAGCCGCATGGACCAGAATCGATCGGAGCCCACCACCTCGACGTTTGTGAAGGCACGGTGTTTCCACGTCCAATGAATCTGTCCTTCGTCGCTCAGCGCATAGTGCACCGAGCCGCTCACTTCTGCCTCAGCGAAAGTATGCTCAGCAATTTCCCCATGTCCGTTACAACTTAATCGCGCAGTCGCAGACGCGAAATCGCCGAGCTCGAGAACTTCCCGCACGCCGTCGAACAATTCAGCCGGCGTCGACGCCGACGAAACTGCCTGGCACGCCCGGCGCATCCGCAGATTATTCGAAGCGCGCGCGCGCCTTTCGCCGATGTTTCGTTTGACGCTGGCCCGCAGTTCGTCGACCTCGTGATAGCGAAGTTTTCCCAGCGCTAAAACCACCGCCACTCCGACGAC
>JAWVEM010000096.1:0-3026 GCA_033856735.1 Blastocatellia bacterium | reverse complement strand
GTGTCCCAGGTGAAGCCGTCGCCCATGGTGTGGACTTCGATGCCCAGCTTTTCGGCTGAGACGTGTTCGCCGTAGCGATCGCTGCGCGACTTCATGAACTGAATCATGCAACAACTCAGGCCCTGCCCGGCGGCGCGCATCATCAGGCCCAGCGCGCATGTGGTCTTGCCCTTGCCGTTGCCGGTGTGGACCATGAGGAGGCCGCGAGTCTGCTCCTGATAATCTTCACGACGCCATTTGTATTTCTTTTCTTTGGTGGACATGTTGAGTCTTAGCTAAAGAGTGAGTTCAAACGCAAAGGACGCAGAGGTTTTCGCAAATGGACGCAGAGGAGAACTCTTTGCGTTACTTTGCGAGAGCCTTTGCGCCCTTTGCGGCTAATGATCGCGCTTGGGGGATCCCCGGGCTAGTGCCCCGTCAAGAGGGCGGGCAGTAGCCCGCCTCTAAACTAATCGCTACCGATGAGCGCGTCTTCGGTTACGTCTTTCAAGCCATTCGCCCGTTCGACAGCGTCGCGCAGAAGTGGGATGAGTTGTTGTTCAAGCTCGTCCCAGTCGCCCTTTAGCGTGCAGCCGGCGGCATTGCGATGTCCGCCACCGCCGAATTGCTCGGCGATCTTCGCGACGTTGACGTCGCCCTTCGAGCGCAGGCTGGTGCGATAGACTCCCGGCGCGCTCTCTTTGAAAAGTGCTGCAGCTTCGACTTCACCGACCGCCAAAGGATAGTTAACGAAGCCGTCAGCGTCTTCGTCGGACGCCCTCGTTCGCTCCTGCATTTCCAGAGTCTGGCGCATCCACGCGACTTGGCCGCTCTCATCGCGTCTAGCCGTGGCCAGCACCTGGCTCAGCAACTCGATTTTGGACCAATGATAGCTGCCGAAAATCGCTTCCGCGCTCTTGGCCGGTTTGACGCCGATGCGCACCAGCTCAGAGGCAATCTTGAACGTGCGCTCGGTTGTATTTGAGTAATGAAACGATCCTGTGTCCGTCAGCAAAGCGGTATAGACGCATTCAGCGATTTCTTTGGTCACGCGGACGCCGGTGGCTTTGCAGAGGTTGTAAATCATCTCGCCGACGGCTGAAGCGGTCGAGTCAATCCAATTGACGGTGCCGAAAAGTTCGGTCGTTGAATGATGATCGATGTTAACGACGAATTGCTTTTCCAGATCGATCAACCCGGGCCGATCTATGTCTGAGCATTCAATCACGAAGACGCCGTCGTAGGGCCGGTCGACCGCGGGCGTCACCCTGATCGCATCAGCGCCGGGAAGCTTTTGATAAGAATGAGGCGCGGGATCGCGCATGATGACTTCGACGTCTTTGTTGAGCGCCTGCAGGAGCCAGCAGAGACCGAGCGAGGAACCAAGACTGTCGCCGTCCGGGCGAACGTGGGAAGTAATCGCAAAGCGATTCTTGTTTTCAATAAGTTCAACTACCTGGCTAAGCATTGCAAGCTTGCGGATTTCATTTCATTCCGCATCCTTCGTCCTTTCACTAACGGGTTCGATCTTCTCGAGCAGGGAACTGACGCGTTCCGCTCTCTCTTCCACCGTGTCCCGGACAAAGTGAAGCGCCGGGGTGTGCCGCAAACTCAATGCGAATCCAAGTTGCTTTCGCACATACGGCGCCGCATGTTGCAGCGCACGCAAGGCCGCCACGTGTTCCTTTTCGTCGCCCTGCACCGTGACGTAAACGCTGGCGTCACGGAGATCGTCCGCGACGCGAACTTCCGTCACCGTGACCAGGAGCAAGCGCGGGTCTTCCAATTCGTAGCCCACGATCTGCGCGATCTCTTCGCGCAAGGTTTCAGCAATACGCTCCGGGCGGTGCATGACAATCAGTTTCGAGTTTTGAGTTCCGAGTCGGATTAACTCGAAACCCGAAACTCCAAACACAAAACTTCTAGAGTTCCGTGGCGGCGACCCGCTCGATCATGTAAGCCTCGATCTGATCGCCGACCTTAATATCGTTAAAGTTTTCCAGCCCGATGCCGCATTCAAAGCCCTCACGAACCTCAGAGGCGTCGTCCTTAAAGCGGCGCAGCGAAATGATGTTGCCTTCCCACGCCACCACGCTATCGCGAATCAAACGGGCGCGCGCGTTGCGCTTCATGATGCCGTCGATGACCATGCTGCCGGCGACCGCGCCAATCTTCGGTACGCGAAAGACTTCGCGGACGTCGGCCTTGCCGAGGATTTTTTCTCGCTCGATCTTCTCGAGCATCCCGATCATCGCGGCCTTAATTTCTTCTTCGACCTTGTAGATGATCGAGTGCAGCCGGATGTCTACGCCTTCCTGCTTTGCCAGATCGCCGGCGCGCGATTCGGGACGCACATTGAATCCGATTATGACGACCGCGGTAGACTGGGTCCCGGCCTGCGTAGCCGAAGCCAGCAGCACGTCCGACTCAGTAATGGCGCCCACACCCGAGCGCACTACTTTCACTTTCACGCGCTCGCTGGACATCTTTTGCAAAGTTGATTTCAAAACTTCGACAGACCCCTGCACGTCGGCCTTGAGGATGACGAGCAGTTCCTTGACATCCGTTTCGCCCAGTGCTTCGATGCCGCGTTTCGTCGTCTTAATCAGCGTGCGTTGGCGCTCAGCGGTCTGGCGATGACTCGAGATTTGCTGCGCGCGAGAAACGTCGGCGACGACCTGGAAGCTTTCGCCGGCTTGCGGTACACCCTGCAGGCCGAGCACTTCAACCGGGGTCGCGGGGCCGACTTCGGTCACCTGCTCGCCACGATCATTGAACATGGCCCGGACTTTGCCGAAGATCTGGCCGACGATAAACGGATCGCCGACGCGCAGGGTGCCTTGCTGAACCAGAGCGGTCGCGACTGAGCCACGGCCGCGATCGAGCTTTGCTTCCAGCACGACTCCCGATGCCAGACGCGTGGTGCTGGCGCGCAGATTCAGAATGTCCGAGGTCAGCAGAATGGTCTCCAACAGATTCTCGATGTTCTCGCGCTTCTTGGCAGAGACCTGGACCATCTCAGTTTCGCCGCCCCACTCAACCGGATT
>JAWVEM010000095.1:0-16078 GCA_033856735.1 Blastocatellia bacterium | reverse complement strand
ACCTCGAAAATGCGCGTGGCCCAATACGCGTTGCCGAAGACCGAGGGTGATCCCGCGGATGCCTCGCTGGTGGTTTACTATTTCGGCGCAACCCAGGGAGGCGCGGTTCAAGCGAACATCGATCGCTGGGTCAACCAAATGCAACAGCCCGACGGCAGCTCTTCAAAAGACAAAGCTAAAACCGAAACCAGCACGGTCAACGGCTTGAAGGTGACCAGCGTCGATGTCTCAGGGACTTACACGGCTGAGATGGCTCCCGGTAGCGGCAGCGCGCACAACGATGCGAACTATCGTATGCGGGCCGCGGTAATCGAAACGCCCAAAGGCAACTACTTTCTTAAGCTCGTCGGGCCGGCTAAAACCATGGGCCATTGGGACCAGTCGTTCACAGACTTTGTGAAATCGTTCGAGTTCCAATAGAAGCTTCACCACTGCCAGCCTCGTCGGAGACAACATGGCGACAACGATTCAAGTTTCTGATGCTGAGCGGCAGGCGCGGGTCGAACTGGCTGCGGCCTACCGGCTGGTTGCACTCTACGGCTGGGATGATCTCATCTTCACGCATATCTCGTCGCGCGTGCCGGGTGCCGATCATCACTTTCTGCTGAACCCTTACGGCATGATGTTTGACGAAGTGACGGCGTCGAGCCTGGTTAAGGTCGATCTCGCCGGCAACAAGGTAACCGAGTCGCCTTACTTCGTGAATCCGGCCGGCTTTACGATTCACAGCGCGGTCCACGCCGCGCGCGAAGATGCTCTGGTAGTAATGCACCTGCACACCGATTATGGGATTGCGGTGTCGGCACAGAAGGACGGTTTGCTGCCGATTTCGCAACAGGCGATGTTGGCGCTGGCCTCTTTGGCATATCACGACTATGAAGGATTGGCGCTGAACGAAGACGAGAAGCCGCGCCTGGTTACTGACCTCGGCGATAGGACGAGCATGATTCTGCGGAACCATGGATTGCTGACCGTGGGCCGTACCGCTGCCGACGCGTTCCTGGCAATGTTTATTCTGGAGCGCGCCTGCAAGATTCAGATCCTGGCACAGGCCGGGCGTGCCGAACTAGTAAGTGTGCCGCAACCGATTCTTAGTTTAGTTGAGTCGCAGGTGAAAGCCGTGACTGTTGGGCAGGGTGCTGCGCTGACCTGGCCGGGGCTGTTGCGGAAGCTGGATCGGATCGATCCTTCGTATCGCGATTAATTTCCCTCTCACAAAAGGGAGAGGGAGAAAGAGAAAGAAACTCCGGGAGTCGTCATGAAAACGCCAACGAATGGATTCACCGTTAAATCGCACTTCGAAGGTAAAGATGCGTCGGTAAAACGAATCTATGATCGATTGTTGCAGGCCGCCGCGAAATTTGGTCCGATCTTAGAAGAACCAAAGAAGACTTCAATTCATTTGGTGAACAAGACGGCTCTTGCCGGAGTCGCGACCCGCAAGAGCGCTCTGGTGCTGACCATCAAGAGCGATCGCAAACTCTCAAGCCCACGCATTCACAAATCCGAGCAGACCTCAGCAAATCGGTTTCATCATGAAGTGAAACTAACCTCGCCGGCTGAAGTTGATTCTGAACTCGTGCAGTGGTTGAAAGATGCTTACGCTTTAAGCGCCTGAACGAAATGGAGAGAGCTAAGAGCACGAAGAGCAATCCACGAAATCGCACCGCCGCTAAGCGACACTAGTGAGACTTGGAGTTGCGTTTGGACTAGGCGACGTCGCGAACCTGACTGCTGAGCAGATAAATCGCTTCCATCACGGCCGTGTGCACATCCGCGGGCAGGTTCTCACGAGCCGCTAAACTGCGAAACGCCGGCAGGATCTGAGGCTGGTTGCTGAGCGCGAGCAACTTGACGGCGGTGAGCCGTACTTCGCGATCCGGATGTTTGGCAATCGCCTGCATCAATGGCTGGACCTCGCCGGCTTTGGCCATTAGAAAGAGCATCGAAAACGCGTCATAGGTGCGATCGCGGCCTTCGCCCGTCAGGCTGTTAACGGCGTTTGTGGCCAGGCCGGATCCGGCAATCGCCGCACCGATCTTTCGCCGGCGTTCCGGCGAAGCTTCCCTTAACGCGCGCGTAAACGAAGCCGACAGATCCGGCTGCAAATGATAGAGGGCGCGCGCGGCCGCGTTGCGTACTTCCACGCTGGGGTCGTCGAAAGCCTTCGTGATCAAATGAAACGAATCTTCGCTGCTGATGTCGGCCAGATCGGCCAGGGCCGCCGCTCGGTCAGAAGGTTTGGCGCTCTGGAGGCGCGCGACAATCTCGGGTGAAAACGAACCATCGCTGCCGTTGGTCGGCCTTGCGCTTTCCGCCTTAATGCCTGAGCCAGCGCTTACTGCACTTCCGTTTGCTTGATTCGGATCGACGGGTTCGAAGACGGCCAAATCCGCCGTTACCTCAGCCTTAACAAATTCGATCTCCTTATTGGCGGAGATCCCTTTGGCCGAAGGATCCAAGTCGATCATAAGCCAGGGAACTTCGCCGAATTCAGGTTCCGGATTAGCCTCGGCAAGATTGCCTTCGACCGCCAGAGCCTCTGGCGAGAACTGTATGTCGTTGGCTAATTCGATTTCTGAAGTACCGTCGACGTGATTCTCTTGGCCGTACTGGAGGGTATCGATTTGTGATTTGAGCGTTTGTTCTTTCGCCACCCGTTGCTCAGCTTCGGCCTGGGACTTTTCGTATATGGCTTCGAGCTGACTGATGCGCTGCAATTCTTCATCGGCGCGTCGTTGCGCCTGCGCTTCCGCCTTTAGGACCGCTTCCTCGTGAGCCGGCAAACGAACTTCAGCTTCCTGAATACGGCTGACCAATTCTGCTTCAGTCTTCCTCAGGGTTTCGATCTCGGTAACTACTTTTTGCTCGGCTTCCGCCAGTTGTTTGACCTTAGCTCTGGCCGTCTGACGGGCTTCTTCCTGCGCCCGAAGCCGGGTTTCGGCTTCTTTGATTCGTCTTAGTTGCTCTTCTTCGGCCGCTCGCAGCGCTTCGATTTCAGCGTTGAGCTTCTGTTCCTGTTCGGCGCGTTTCTGGGTACTCACCTGGACGCCCTTGCGCGCTTCTTCGTGGGCGCGAAGACGCAGCGCCGCTTCCTCGACGAGCTTGAAATTCACGTCCCGGTTCTGGCGCGCCTTTTCCAACTCGAGATTGATTTGCTCGGTTTTCTCGGCGTGCTGTTGCGCTTCAGCTTCGGCGAGATAACAGGCTTTCACCTGCGCCGCCAATTGTTCCTGGATCGCATCAATACGTTTGACGTGCTCTTCTTCCTGCTCGCGCAACACGCCCACCGCAACGGTGAAGTGCTGTTCCTGCTCGACCAGCAACTCCCCTTCTTCGAGAGCCAGCCGGTGAGCTTCCTGGAGAGCCGGAATCCGATTCTTGATTTCTTCGATTCTTTCGAGCTGGGCCTGCTCAGCGCGGCGCAGGCTTTCGATCTCTTCGTTGAGCCGTTGTTCCTTCTCGACTTGTTGTTTGGCCTGAGCTTCGGCGAGTTGGCGCGTCTTGGCCTGCTCGACGAAACGAGATTCGGCGTTGACGATGCGCTTGAGCAGATCCTTCTCGGCCTGTCGCATCGATTCCGTTTCAGACCTGAGTGATTCCTCTTTTTCAGAAAGTCGGGTGAGTGCCGCTTCCTGCTCTTGCCGCGATTTTTCAGCGTCCGCGACCAGCGCCTTGGTTGCTTCGGTTCGTTCGAGCCGCTCTTGTTCAGCCTGCCGCAGAGCTTCAACCCTGGCCGCGAGTTGTTGCTCCAGTTCGACGCGCTCGTTTGACGCTGCTTCGAGTTTTCTTCCGACAGCTCTCAACTTTTCGAGCTGTTGTTCCTGTTCCTGGGCGCGAGCCTGGGCCTCGGCTTCGGCTCGCCGGTGCGCTTCCACTTGACCCTGGAACCGGGCCTGAGCTTCTTCGTTGCGTTGCAGTAAATCTGCTTCGGTCTGACGCAACAATTCAGCCCTCGCGTTGAGCTGTTGCTTCTCCTCGGTGCGCGCCTGCGCCTCTGCTTCGAGCTTTCGCCCGATAGCTCGCAACTCTTCCAGTCGCTGCTCGTGTTCCTCGGCCCGAGCGTTTGCCTCGGCCTCGGCGCGCTGATGAGCTTCTTCGTGAACTTGAAACTGTGCCCGAGCTGATGCGGTCCGGTTTGACTGCTCCGCCTCCAGTTGGCGCGCGGTTTCGATCGCGGTGCTGAGAGACTGTTCCATCCGGACCAGTTCCTGGATGTTTGCTTCAACCTGCTGCTGCGTCTCAGTTTTCAAACGCAGATCAGCTTCAACTGCTTCGATTCGTTTCTGCTGCTCTGTTTCAGCAGCGCTGATCACTTCGAGTTGGGAGCGAAGCGATGCTTCTCTGGCAGCGCGTTCCTGAGCCGACGCTTCGGCTTGAAGACTGAGTGTGGTCAACTCGGCCAGTCTCTGTTCGTCCTGCTCCCCGCGCAATTCACCTTCGATTCGGGTCCGTAGGTGCGCTTCTTCCTGCGCTCGCAAGCGATCTTCGGCCGCGACTATGCGATTCCGCTGTTCCTGCTCTTCGACGCGCAGCTTTTCGATAGCTTCGTTAAGATTCTGTTCGGCGCGGTTTAGTTCTTCAGCTTTGGCAAGACCTTGTTGGTGGATCTCTTCCTGCGCGCGCAGCCTGGCCTCGACCGTCGCGACCAACCCGCGCTGCTCTGCTTCAGCCTGGTGCAGGCCTTCGAGCTGGTTATGCAGTTGGCTCTCGTGCTCGGCCAGACGCTTGGCTTCCACTGCCACTTTGTTAAGCGCGTCGCCCAATTCAATTATTCGGGCATTAGCTTCCTGGAACGTGCCAAGCTCGTGCTGTCCGGCCTTTTCCAGGGCTTCGATCTCGGACGCGAGCTGCTGTGCTTTATCGGCTTCGCGCGCCAATGCGGCTTCCGCCGACTGTTGAGAAGCCTGCAAAGCACTAACGCGTGTCTGGGCTTCCGCGACCTGCACCAGTTGAAGTTCTTCCGCCTTTTGCAGCGTTTCGATTTCAGACTTGAGCTGCTGTTCCTTTTCAGCCTGGCGCGCAGTCTCAGTTTCAGCGCGGTGGCGCGCTTCCAGTTGGATTAGCAGACGCGCTTCGATCTCTTCAACCAGCTTGAGTTGGGTCTGTTCGGATGTTCGTTGAGATTCGATTTCCGAAAGTAGCCATTGCTTTCTTTCGCTCCGCAGTTTTGCTTCAGCTACAGCGTGCTGGAGTGCTTTCTCTTGCGCGCGAAAGTCGATGCCGGCTTCCTCTACGCGTTTAAGTTCTGCCTGCTCCAGGGCGCGCAGCGCATCGATCTCGGACTGTAGTTGTTTCAGTTTTCGATTTCGCTCACGGCTCGCGGCGTCAGCTCTTTCGCGGATGGCCGCGAGTTCCGCCACCTGCCGCTCTTCTTCGACTGCGCGGCGATGGGCTGCCTCTTCCTCATTAAGGCGTGCTTCCGCGGCGGCTCTGCTGAGCGCTTCGGCTTCTGCTTTTTTCTTGGCGGCCTGCACTTCGGCGCGGCGGCGTTGCAGTTCCTGCTCGGCCTGCTTTAAGGCGGCCTCTTCCGCGGTCAGATCGTCTTCAGCGACAACACCGTGTTCCGAGACTTTCGCTTGAGACCTGGACTCAGCGTCCGCCTGACCTTCGTTAAGAAAAGCGTGTCGTGCTTGGGCAAGGGTTTTTAGATCACCGCTGGCGAGCGCGGCCATCAGTTGATCGGCAACCATGCGCTGGCCGGACGCGTCTTTCGCGTCGTTCGAGCCAGCGTTACCGTTGCGTCCGTGAGGCGCACCGCTCTTGTCACCGTCAATTTTCGGGGGTAGTGAAGACGATTGCTCCATTTTCTAATTCTCCAACTTGAGCGAGTACCGGGAAACGCAGAGGGACGGGCTTGGGTTTGACGGCTCATACTGAGACCGTCAGACTTACATTCGTCCTGAGCGCTGTGTCTGTCAGGGTGCTTATTTTACGACTGATGTGTCGCAATTGCGAGGTAGACGATCGAACCGTCTCGAGTGGCAGTCTCTGATGGTCTAGCCATCGAAGACTGCACTGATTCTCGCAAATCCGGGGCTTGGAGGTCAATAGCGCTTTTTTTGAACCGATGCTGCAAGGCCCTGAAACGGATCTCTCTTTGGTAGATTCAGCGACAGGGGGAGGGCGCAAACCGCGAAAAACCTTTGCAATAGTAGCTTTCTCAACAACTCGCTACGGATCGGAGCGAAATAGATCGCAGGTCCCAGCCGAGTTTTATTTTTAGAAGCTAAAGCGAATCTGGGCCTCGATTAATCGGTTGTAGGGCGACGAACTACCGCCGCCGCGGGCGCCGCCAAATCCGCCGAATCCTCCAGCGCTGGCCGTCGAGGTCCCAAAGAACGACGAACTCAGATTGCCAACCGGCGGTCGCAGATTGACGTGATTCAAAATGTTCTGGAAGTTTACCGAGAACGTCAGATTATAGCGTTTCGCCGCGTCGCCGCCTCCACCGCCTCCGCCACCAACACCTCGACCGCCACCGGCACCGCCGCTGCGCGCGCCGCCGCCGCCGCCGCGTGCGCCCGCGCCGCCGAAACCTCCGCGCGGTCCGCCGCCGCCGTCACGGTTGCCCTGCCCGGGCGTCTGTGCCGCTGCCGCCTTTCTCTCGCCGCCAAAGCCCAAGGTCTTGCTCACGCGCAGGTTCGCAATCACCGAGCCGGGGCCGCTGCCGAAGTTGCGCGGAATAATTTGCGCGCCCAATGCAGGATTTGGATCGAAGGCCCCGAATCTGGTTACGATCACGCCGGGCTTCGTCAGATCAGTCGCCAGCGCAGGCCGGTCAGTGAAGAGAGTGTCACCATTCAGATCGCGCCCGATGGTGATATTGAAAGGCTGGCCCGAAGCTATGATTAAGAAAGGAGCCAGGCTGATACCCCAGCGAGTTCTGAAATTGCCGTTCAGCGTAAACCGATGCCGCACGTCGTTGGACCAGCGGCCGTACTCTGCGCTGGCGTCATATGGATTGGCCGCGAATGTACCCGAGCCGTCGGTATCGCTGTTGGCCTTTCCATAGGTGTAGTTCATGTTGAAGCTGAGGTTACGACTCAGACGGCTGCCGAGAGTAAAGATGAGTTGGTTTTGATCGAAGCGGCCGGTCGACTCGTATTGAAAGTAGTTGTTAATCGAACCAAGTGGTCGCACGCCACTGCCCGGCAGAGCCGGCACAAACGTCCCTGGCAACGGTGCATTGATGGCGCGCGCGCGCAACAGATGCAGGGTCCGAGCATGACTGAAGGTAACGCTGGTGGTGAAGTTATGCGGCAGCGCGTGCTCAACGCTGATGGCCGATTGCATCGTGTAGGGCGCCTGAATATCCGGGGCCAATTGATAGATGTTCAGAGGGGTCTTGAAAGCCGTCAGCGTGCTTATCGAAGGTACGTTAGGAAAAGAATTCAGGATCGCCGGGTCAGTAACGGTAAATTGTTGCTGATTGATCCCGTTGAGTCGATTGGCCGTTAACGTCAGGTTCTCGCCGACACGATCATAGAAGACACCAAAGCCGCCGCGGATCGTCGTCTTCGATTGATGTTGCCGGCTTACGGGCCCGGGCTGCCAGGCGAAACCGAAGCGTGGCGCGAAGTTTAGATTGCTGCTGATGTTGTCCTGGTTCTCATAACGCAAGCCGAAACTCAGCATTAGGTTTGGCCGCATTTTCCAATCATCCTGAGCAAAACCGCCAAAATCGAACTGACTCACGGTCGCCTCAGGATTACCGGCAGCAATCTGGAACTGGGTGGCGCCGCCACCCGCAGCCCGAATCGCGGCCGGTGAAAGGCCGGCTTGTAAACCACGTAAAGTAGTTTGATAAACCTGAATACTGGTCAGGGCATTTGGATTTCCAATCTGGCGGCTGCCTGCGAACGTCCATGTGCCGCCAAAGTTTTGCGGAGAGATGCTGGTGATGTGCGTGTCGCGAATACGCGCCCCGAATCTCAAGGTGTGCAGTCCCTTCGAGTGTGAAGTATTGTTCGTCAACTCCCAACGGTTCGTTTGATTCGCACTCAGACCAATCTGTGATCCGCCGCCCGTGAATGCCTCCTGAACCTGGATGGTCGGAATCGAGTTGTTCGCCGTGTCGCCGGATGTTTGATGGTTGAATTGGAAGCGCGTCTCGTTGACCGTCGTCTTATTGAGGATCGCGGTTTCGGTCAGTCGAATTGTTTGCTGCGTGCTGGCGGCACTGTATTTCCGTTCGCTGAGGTCGAATCCGCCTACACCCGTGAGGTTGCTCGAGTGTTCATATTCGTAACGAAGCACCAGGGTATTGCTCGCATTGATCTGGTAGTCGATGCGCGGACTGAACTCAGTGCGCCGGTTCGGCAACAGCACTGACTCGCTCAAAGTAACAATGTTCAAGCCGGGATCGAGAATCGTGGCGTTAACTATGCCTTCGTTGTTGATGTCGCGCCGTTCGAAATCGAAAAAGAACGATGCCTTCTTTTTGGTGATTGGACCGCTGAGTTGTCCGCCATAGCGCCGCGAGAGATAGGGCGCGCGCGTGGGCTGAAACGGATTACGCGAATTCAGGGCTTGATTGTTGAAGCTGAAAAAAGTCTCACCACGAAATTGATCGGTGCCCGGCTTTGTCAGGATTTCAATGCGGCCAAATCCGGGCCGGTCGTACTCTGCCGAGTAAGGATTCGAATTGATCCGGATCTCGCGAATGGTCGAGAGCGGCGGCATACGTCCGTTGCTGAATCCGTCTATATAGATCTGTCCGCCGTTTGGCCCGGCGCCGGGACCCGCCAACGCTTGCAGCGCGGCCGCGAGATCATCCGGATCGTCAGGAAGAGATTCGAGGTCCGAACCTTTGAGGACGATGGCGCCGATATTATTCTCGGGTTCAGTGTTCACGCCCGTGCTATCGACAGTCACGTTAACCTTCTGCTGTTCGATCGTAACTTTCAGTGTGACATTGAGCTGGGCAGGGCGTCCGGCAACTGCTTCGACATCCGCGCTTTCGTAGTTCCCGAATCCGGGCGCCGTTATCCTGATTGTGTATTTTCCGGGCGCGAGTCCGTTGAGCACGAAATTCCCCTCGCCGTTAGTAGTGACGGTCTTCTCCACGCCACTGGCATTAACAGCAACTACGTTGGCGCCGACGATGACGCCGCCGAACTCGTCAGAAACCTGGCCCTTCACCGAGCCCGTGCTCTGCTGTCCAAGCGCGACGCCGGCACAGCAGACGACAATCAATAACAAACGTACCATTCAGATGATTCCTTAGCTTTCTTTGCGAAAAGTGGACGGTATTCTGCCTCGTTTACAGAGACGAGGACGGGTGGGGTCTGGTTACATAAGACGAACCATGAGAGGGAATTGGGGGAAAAGAATTTGCCGCGAGGCCCGCGGAAGATTTATCTTGGAATCGTCTTTCCATCTGTAGCGACGAGGTGCGACATGCCGATCATTTCCATGTTCTACGGAATCATCGTCATGATGTACTATTTCGATGATAGAAGGCATCATCAGCCGCACATTCATGTCGAGTGTGGTGACGAGGCAGCGGTTGTTTCGATCCCAGACGGTACAGTACTAGAAGGTTCAATCAGATCGGCCAAAATGCGGTTGGTTCAAGCTTGGATCGAAATACACCAGGGCGACCTAATGGCGGATTGGAGACTTGCTACCAGCGGTCAGGCAGTATTTAAGATCCAGCCATTGAAATAGGAGACTCCAATGATCAAAGTAATTTCGGTCAGCGCCAATACAGACTTCTCGCTAGACTTGAAGTTCAGTGATGGATCCTTTAAGCGCTTTGATGCAACGCCGTACCTGGATCGCGGGATTTTCATCGAACTGAAAGACCTCGACTATTTCAAGCAGGCTCGAGTAGCGTTCGGAACAGTGCAGTGGCCCAACGAACAGGATATTGCTCCCGAGACCCTTTACATCGACGGAGTCAACATCGATGAGGCCGACACCAGCTTGACCAGGGAATCTGATCTTACTACCGCTTAGTCACAGGGTAGGCTAACTATTTGCTCCGCCCGCGAATCTCCGTATCCCAGTAACGCAGCCACTCATTCCCCTGCTTGCGCAGCAGCTCCCAATCGAGCGGCATACGTGTGAACGGCACGTTCATCCATTCAGGAAGTTGGCTGCGATCGATGTCGCGGCGCACGGGCAGGCGATAGTAGTTACGTCCCGAGTGGATCAGGCTTTCGGGCGTGGTTACGAATTCATAAAAGCGTTTTGCTTCCGCGTCGTTCGGCGCGCCGCGCACGAGAGCGATAGCGTCGATCACGACGGGCGTACCGCTGGTCGGGATGTTGTAAGCAACGGGAAGTTTCTTTTGCTCCTGATATAGACGCACGTCGGGCAAGTCCCACAGACTGATTACGCCTTCCTGGCGCGCGAGCTTCTGCATCAGCAAAGTCCCATCGGCCGTGTATTCGTGAACGTTCGCATCCAGCTTTCTTAGCCACTCATAACCTTTTTCAGGCGAGTTCGTGTCTTTGTAATACCGCCAGATCATTCCGCCGAAGATTGCCCGCATGGAATCCGACGGGTTCGGATTACGGATCAAGACTTTGTCTTTCCATTTCGGATCGAGTACATCGTCCCAATCCTTTGGCGAGTCTTCGGCGCGCACGGCCGCGCTGTTGTAAACAATTACTTCCGGAGTTTCGTAGGTGCCGTACCAACGATCCTGCGCGTCGCGAGCAAAGTCCGGAACCTTGTCGGCCCACGAAGGACGATAAGGAGCCAGCAGGTTTTCGTCGGCTGCGGTCTGAAAGGTTGTGTGCGCCGCGCCCCACCAGAGATCGGCTTGCGGGCGGTTGCGCTCGGCGCGCAGACGCTCGAGCACTTCACGCGATCCCATGTCAAGAAACTGAACGTCAACTTCCGGATGTAGTTGTTTGTAGCGCGCCACAAAATCGCGCAGCATGTCCTGGCCATGCGGGGTGTAGATGAGCAGCTTGTGCTGGTCCGATTGACGCGAAGAGCGACAGGCAGACGCAGCGAAAATTAGCAGAACCAGGAAGAGGCCCAGGGTTTTAGCAAATGACATCCGTAGTCCGTTCAGTATGATTTGGTGAATATCATATCAGACTTCGGCGTTCAGGCCCGCCCGACAAAGAATTCAAGCACGCTACGAAGGAGTTGAAAGCAGAAGGCCAGCCATGGTATCAAGTCTGTCATCTCAACTCCTTCTTCCGATCCCCACCTAATTACTAATCGATCCGAGCTTACCTTCAGCGCTGCGCGACCGAAACTGTTCGCTGATGATTGCCCTCTGCTCGGCGGTGAGCACACGATAGAAGCTCACCTTCGCGCGGGCCTTCAACGTGATGATCTCGTTGAGCAGGCTTGTTTGTTTGTCTGAAAACTGTCTGATCGTTGGTTCCTCCAGCCGTCCGGTAAAGGCGATCGCGGAAAGCTGGTCTTCCAGATCGTCAAGCTGCTCAAAAAGCGGCTCCGCCTGAAGCATCGTGGTGGTGGCTATGTTCGCGATGCGAAACTTTTGGCCGGCAGTCAGATTCAAACGCTCGGTGATTGGCGAGAAAACTTCATTGACAATATCGTCGTTCTGCTCGGCGGCTACGTTGTTTGTCTGTGGCGGGACTCCTGGCTTAACGTCGATCGTAACTTGCGCGGCGGTCAGGCCGGCACTCGCGGCGATGATTGTCACTGCCAGAAAGAATAATTTTGGTGCCTGCATTGTTAGTCTCCTTTGAAGTTAAGTTAGCGCAGGCTGCCAGCCTGCCGACTGGCAGTCCGCGCTACCCAGGCCTACTTGATGACGATTCCGGTCGAGAATCGAAACCCGTTCAGAGTGCTGTTTGGAAAAGTGACCGTGTCGAAAGTGCGGCCGCGTAGGAAGATCGGATTGTAGTCCAACTGCGCGATGCGCCACGCGAAGCGGTCGTTCAGCTTGTAGTCAACGCCGCCCCCCAGGTTCATCGTGAAACTATTATTCTGGTCAGTGAAATTGGCGGTCGTGTCAATGAACGTCTCCGTCAGGTTTCGTCGCGCTATGCCCGCCAGCACGTGCACATATGGCGTGAACTTGCTGCTACTCGGAAATCTCAACTGCGGCCCGCCGGTAATGTTGTAGAGCGAAAACTTCGACTGGGCAGCAGTACTGCCAAACGTATCGGTGCGACTATTGAAGTGGGCTGAAAAATCAGCCGTCAAGCCGAGGCGTTTGGTCAAATAACCCGTTGCCGACAAGTTAATTCCGTTAAGTTTGAAACGACTATCAAGACTGGTCGTGGTCGCAGTAAAGTCGCTACTGCTAACGCCCGTGTTGACGCTTTCAAATGAATAGCCGGCAAAGAACTCCGGCTTCTTCTCATTTTGTGCGAATACTGATGCATAAGTCAGCAGCAAGACTGCGAGAGCAAATAGGAGAGCAAAGTTTTTCATAAGAACCTCCGCGTTCGTTTATATTGGCAAACAGCAGCGACTTAGTCTTAGAGCTTTTCGAAGTCACCGCCGTGAAGTGCCGGCGCCAATACAACGAGCACCGGCACTTCTCGAATGAACTTCGGGTGTCTATTACGTATGAATCCCGAATGGTGAATAAGACGCTGAAGCAGCGGGACGCGACGCAAAGAGTGGGTTAATCGAATGTGAAGTTTTGTGAAGATCGGATCGGGAGTACAAATAAAAAAACCGGCCCAACGAAAGGAGCGCCCCCACAGCTCGCGCTCCTTTCAATTGTTGCCGGTCGCGTCGCGCAGGTTGGTAACCCGCGCCGCAGCTCAACTGCGCTACTCTTATGGTTGTGGCGCAGAACCCGGAGGCGGAGGTGGTGGTCCCTGACGCTCAAACTGTTGGCGCTTTGCGGCAAGTTGAGTCTTCTGTTCAGCCGTCAACACACCCGCAATTTGCGACATCATCTTCGCGTGGGAAACCTCGATCTCCACTTGGATTTTGGCCCTCGCTTCGGCCGCCGCGCGTACGGCCGCCTCGTCGAAGTTGCCGCTTGCCGGATCGGGTTCGCTTCCGTGCAGGGCACGTATCTGATCGAAAAGCGCTTTGTTGGTCCCTTCAAAGCTGTCGGTGATCTTTTTGATCTGGGTCTGCTGATCGTCGGTTAAATTGAGATCGCGAAGCGGCCCCAAACCATCGCGCGGCCCCCGCTCACCGCGGAAACCATCACCGCGCGGCGGACCCTGATGCCTGTGCCCGTGTGAAAACGCCACCGCGGCGACTATCAATAGGAGCGCGCCGGCGACGGCAATGATCACGCTCGATTTCTTCCAGTTGAGTTTCATTTCTATCTCCTTTGAACTTATTCCTTCTTAAACCACCGCTCGTAATACGGCTGTCTGTTGTTACGCATCTTAGACGTCAATAGATGCATCGGGACGTGAAGACTTCGTCAAGCGATTGCAAAATTTTGCAAAGTTGGGGAGTTCCTCGGACGATGAGCTTTACAAAGAACAGATCGGAATTAAGATAGGTCTGGTGAAAATGTCGGGGCCAGAATCCGAAGCGAGAAAGACTATGCAGCAAATACTCGTAGTCGACGATGACATTGAACTCTGCGAATTGGTCGCGGAGTATCTGGAACCTGAAGGCTACAAAGTCGAAGCGGTACACCGGGGGCCGGAGGGAGTGACCCGGTCACTCTCCGGCGAACACGCGCTGGTGGTGCTGGATTATATGTTGCCCGGGCTTAACGGCTTTGAAGTTCTGCGGCAGATTCGCGCCCAGTCATCTCTGCCGGTAGTGATGTTGACGGCCCGCGGCGATGATGTGAATCGGATCATTGGTCTTCAGATTGGCGCGGACGATTACCTGCCCAAACCGTTCAATCCGATGGAACTGGTCGCGCGAATTAATGCCGTCCTGCGCCGCTCTCAGGCTGAGCCGGATCAAACACGCGCTTCTGAGGTCGTCATCGTCGGCGATGTCGAGATGGACAAACGAACGCGCGCGGTCCGACGCGGCGGGGAACTGATCGAGCTTACCGCGGTTGAATACTCGCTGCTGGAAAAACTTTTGCACGCGCCCGGCCGCATCATCGAGCGAGAAGAGCTCGTCAAGGATGTTCTGCACCGGGAGCTTTCGCCTTTCGACAGGAGCATCGACACGCACGTAAGCAACCTGCGCAAAAAATTGGGCCACCATGTCGATGGCATCGAGCGCATCAAGACCGTGCGCAGCGTCGGCTACATTTACGCCTTGCCCGAGCCAAAGATTGAATAGTTCATGCGCAGCCTCTTTCTGAAAATTTTTATATGGTTCGGTTTGGTGATGGTTGTCGCCAACGTCGCTTCATTCCTTACCGGGATTGCCATTGAGCGTCGTTCGCAGTTTCCCCGTCAGAGTCCGATGACCCAGGTGTTTGCGGTCTATGCACAATCAGCCGTGGAAGTTTTTGAAAGAGACGGCAAGACCGCGTTGGCTTCATATCTGGAACGAGTTGAGCATGTGTCGAACGTCAACGCAGTGCTTTTCGACAGCCTGGGGAATGAAGTCTCAGGACGAACGGTTCCCGAAGGTGTTTTGAACGCGACCAGCCGCGTCACGGAACAATCGCCTTACGTGTTTTATTTTCTACCGCAGCAGTCGCGTCCGTTTGCTGCTCAACTGATCCGCGGACCGCAGGGCGCTACCTATGTTCTGGCGGGTGTGCTGCCGAAGCCGGATTTTCCTCCGCGTCTGGGAGAACCGGGATCGCTTGCGTTTGGTCTGCGGATAATCGCGCGAAGTTTCTTGCCGGTCCTCCTGGTCGGGGGCCTGTTCTGCTTCTGGCTTGCCAGCTACCTGTCTACTCCAATCGTGCAACTGCGCGGCGCGACTCACGAGTTGTCGGCAGGCAACCTTGAAGCGCGGGTGAATCAAAAACTGCTGAGGCGGCGCGACGAAATCGGGAAACTGGGCCGTGACTTCAATGTGATGGCCGGCCGCATCGAGTCTTTGGTCGGAGCCCAGCGAAGACTTTTGGGAGACATCTCTCACGAACTCCGTTCACCGTTGGCGCGTCAGGGAGTCGCCCTGGGGCTGGCCCGTCGTTCGGCCGGGCCTACGGCGACGTCGGCCTTGGATCGGATCGCCAGAGAGGCCGAGCGTCTTAACGAAATGATCGGACAACTACTCTCGCTCTCGCGCGTCGAGACGGGAACCGATCGATTGCAGAATGTCGAGATCGATCTGTTGGCCCTGGTCAGGGATGTAGCTGAAGACGCTGATTTTGAAGCCCGCGGCCGGGAGCGCTCGGTTCGGGTGACTGGCGACAAGCCCCTGGCTATGCGAGGGGTTTTCGAACTAGTCAGAAGCGCCATCGAAAACGTGGTGCGCAACGGCGTGCGTTACACTGACCCGGGAACTCCGGTTGAGATTTCGTTAACTTCCGAAGCGGCCAATGACGATCGATTCGCCGTCATTAGCGTCCGTGATCACGGCAAAGGCGTACCGCCCGAATCCATTCAGGAAATTTTCCGGCCCTTCTATCGCGTGGAAGACGATCGTGATCGCAAGACGGGCGGCACCGGCCTGGGCCTTTCCATCGCCGCCCGCGCCGTGCACCTGCACCACGGAACCATCAAAGCCGCGAACGCGAGCGACGGTGGTTTGATTGTGGAAATCAGATTGCCGATCAAGTCATAATCCGCAGATTACACAGATTACGCAGAATACGAAAACATTAAAATCTCTGACGTTGGCGCTCACCTTCTTTATCTGTGAAATCTGCGTAATCTGTGGACTAATCTTCTTCCGCCACCCGAATCCGACCTTCGTCCTTCGCCTGCTGAATGATCTTCTGCGCAATCTGGCTCGGCACGGGGTCGTAGTGCGAGAACTGCATGTGGAAAGTACCGCGGGCCGCGGTGATCGAGTTCAGCGTCGATTGATAGTTCAGCATTTCAGACATCGGCACCTGCGCTTTGACCACTTGCTGTTTGCCGCGCGTGTCCATGCCCTGCACGCGGCCGCGCCGTGAGTTGAGGTCGCCCATGATGTCGCCGCTGCATTCCTGCGGCGCGTCGATCTCGACGTCCATGATTGGTTCCAGCAGGGCCGGCTTCACTTTTTCCATCGCGTTGCGAAATGCTTTGCGCCCGGCCGCGCGGAAGCTGTGCTCGTCTGAATCGACGTTGTGATAAGAGCCGTCGAT
>JAWVEM010000094.1:0-19627 GCA_033856735.1 Blastocatellia bacterium | reverse complement strand
TGAAATCCAACGAGAGCTTCATGAAGTTGCAGGATGAGTTGGCGGGAACTGAGAACCGTCTGGCAACGGCGCGCCGCGACTATACTTTGGCGGCGCAGGACTACAACACCACCCGCAGCCGTTTTCCGACGGTCCTGATCGCCGGCCTGATGGGTTTTAAAGAGCAGCCCTACTTCCAGGCGGACGAGGGCGCGAAGCAAGCGCCGAAGGTAGACTTCAGCAAGTAGTAGAACAGTTCGGAGTGCCGCCTTTAGGCGGACGCCTTTTGGCCGACAGGCATTCCGCCTGAAGGCGGCACTCCGAGCTAACAATCTCGTGTCTTGATTTGCTCTGAGGGAATGCATGGCTAACAAGATTGACTCAGCACTCGACCATCTGGTCGATGATTTACGCGCCGCCTACGGTGAGAATCTCGCATCCATTGTGTTGTACGGATCGGTTGCGGCCGGCGATCATGTCGAGCTGCGTTCGAATCACAACCTGTTGATTGTTTTGAAACGGATCGCGTTGGCGGACTTGCGTCTTTCCCAAACCACGATGCGTGATTGGATCGGCCTCGGCCAACCGATGCCGGTTTACTTTACGGTTGAGGAACTGAAGCGGGCGGCGGACGTCTTCCCCATCGAGTTCCTGCAGATGGAGCAGGCACGGAAGGTTCTGCACGGTCTCGATCCGTTTGAGTTCGTCGAAATCTCGCAGGCCAACTTGCGGCACCAAACCGAATACGAGCTGCGGACCAAGTTGATTCAACTGCGACGTTTGTATATTCCGGCCTCGAACTCGGTTGAGAAACTAGCGGCGCTGATGAGTGACAGTCTGGCCAGCTTCGCGGCGCTGTTCCGCGCCGTCTTGATTCTGCACGGACAGGATCCGCCGGTCGGCAAGCCCGATACGGTACGTGCGACGGCGCGTTTGCTCGCGCTGGAAGAGTCGCCGTTCGAGCGAATCTTTGAGCTGAGAGCAAAACCGGAATCGAAACTGACCGAGACGGAAGCGACTGATGTGTTTGCATCGTACATGGCACAGATTGAACGGGTCATCGAAGCTGTCGACGGGATCGAGGGTAAATGAAGAAGTCAGTCCATAAGCGGCGCAACCCACGAAACTAAGGGTCCACAGATTACGCAGATTACACAGATTGAGAAAAGCCAGATTGCGATGTTCAGGACCACAGCAATAAGGCCCATGCTCCCATCCTCTGAACGCGGGTTCTTGTTTTTCTCTCGGCGTAATCTGCGGACACCTTAACGCGCTCGCTAACACTCGCGGTTTTGGCATCGAGGACCGTGCTAAAATGCGGCGTCACCCCGCTAGAGTCGCACTGAGATTAACGCCAGACCTTTATGATAACTCTTCGCAAACATCGTTTCGCATTCATCGTCGCCGGGCTCTTCGCCGCCATCGGCGCAATCGCTCCACTCTTTCTGATCGCCGGTTGTCACGCGTTGCAGCAGACACCGCAGGAATTGCAGGCCCGCGAAAGTTTGCGTGCCATGACGCGGGGTGGCGTGCTGCCCGCGGAAGATGCAGTGGCTCGCATCGAATCGGATTTTCCCAGGACTACGGCCGGCGCCCTCGCAAAGATCGTGCATGCCCGAATCAAAATTAATGCGAAGGATTTCGCCGGCGCCGCCGCGCTGCTTGATGCCAGCACGATTCGCGATTACACGGTGATCGGCGATTATGCCTTGGCAATGAAGGCCAGTGCGCTCGAGCAGGCCAGCCGTCACGCGGAAGCGCGCGCTGCTTATGAACGACTGGCGCATTCTTATCCGAATGGGTTGCGGGCACGTGAGGCGATGCTGCAGGATGCTCGGCTCTTCCTCCAGGATGGTCAGGCGGCGGCCATTCCCGCCGCTTTAAGACAGCTAGCAGCGAAGGACGATGCCGCAGCTTTGCTGTTGACTGCGAAAGCGTATGAGCAAAGCGGAAACTCGACCAGCGCGCTCGCCGGTTATCGCCGCGTCTATTTCTTTGCGCCCGCATCTGCGGAAGCCGCCGAAGCGGCGACGTCGATCGCACGTTTGAATTCCACCACGGCCGCGGCAAGCGCCGAGGAAGCGATAGCGCGCGCGGAAAAACTCTTCGCCGCGAAACGTTTCAGCGAAGCGTACGATGCCTACACAAACGCATTCAACAGCTTCCCCAACAGCGCCAGTCCTGCCCTCCAGTCACGTCGCGTTACTGCGGCGGCGAATGCCCGCAGATTCCCTGATGCGGCCAGCGCTCTAAATGCTTCGCCGGCCCCGGCTGGTGAAGCGCGCGCTGAAGCAATATTTAATCTCGCGCTCGCTTACGGGCGCGCGAAGCAGTGGGCGCCGGCGCGTACTACCGTGGACGAATTGCACCGCGCTTTTCCGAGTAGCGCCTGGACCATGCGGGCGTTCGCTCAGGTGGGCCAACTGGCTGAGGATGGGAAGAACGGCGCCGACGCATCGTACTTTTATCGCGCGGCGATCAACTTCTATCCCGGCGCTGCCGAAGTCGCCCCGGCCCAGTTTTATCTTGCCTGGCAAGCCCACGAGAGCAAAAACTTTGCTGAGTCGTCGCGGATGCTGACTGAGCATCTCGCTAATTACGCCGATCACAACACGGATTTTCGCGGCAAGGCGGCGTACTGGGCCGCGCGCGATAGTGAACGCAGCGGCAAACTGGCGGAAGCGCGCGCCATCTATCAGGGTTTGCAAGCTCGCTATGATGCGAACTGGTATGGCTATCTGGCGCAGAAGCGCCTCGACACAATGAATCGCAACGGCAACGTGCCGCCCAAAGATTTTTCCGCCGACTCTTTGATTGGTCGTGCGGTTGAGAATCTTAAGACGGTGACCGTGGCCGAAGAAACGGCCGGGGCAAATGAAGATGAGCGGATTTCTAAAGCCGATCAGCTAGCCATCATCGGCACCGAAGATTGGGCCCTCGAAGAACTCAACGTAGCTGCGTCGGCCGCCCCCGCCAGCCCGCGCGTCAATCTGGCAATCGCCCGAATCTATCGGGCCAGGAATGACAACGTGCAGGCGCTCAACATTTTGAAGCGCAGCTATCCGGACTATTCACAAATGAAGCCCGAGGAAATGCGAAAGGACGAGTGGGACGTTTTTTATCCGCTCGCTTACTGGGACATTATTTCGCAGTCAGCCCGCGCGCGTTCGCTCGATCCATATCAAGTCGCCGGCTTGATTCGGCAGGAGTCGGTGTTCAATCCGCGCGCGGTTTCTTCGGCGCGAGCGTACGGCCTGATGCAACTGGTCGTTCCCACTGGCGTCGTCACCGCGAAGAAGTATGGCATCGACCGCGCCGTCACGGTGGACTCGTTGTTTGAACCTCGGTTGAATATTCAGCTTGGCACTGCGTTCCTGAAGGAACAGATCGACAAGTACGGCCGCATCGAATACGTCGCCGCGGCCTACAACGCCGGGCCTGGCAGGGTGGTGCAGTGGCGCGCGAGTTTGCCTCTGGAACTCGACGAATGGGCTGAGGCGGTGCCGTTTCGCGAAACACGTCTCTATATTCAAGGGGTCGTGCGGAATACACTCCAATACAAACGTCTGTACGACGACAACGGCCAGTTCCGCGCCGAGGTCGGAGCGCGCGCCATCTATCCCTCGTCGAAAGGGGCGCCTTCCCAACCGGATTCGACCATCCATGTGCGGAGATCGATTGGCGAAGAAGAAGAGTGAGCTTTCTTCAGAACAGAATGAGCATTAAGCGATGGACAGGTCGACCGCGGTTGGGTAACGGAACGGTCCTAACGCGATCCAAGATTTCCCGCGCGGTAAAGCGTGCTGTATCGCTCGGTAGGAGCAAGCGTAACTATGTGGAGGATTTGGCGGCCGGTTCTGAGGCTGGACTACTGAAGCTTTCACAGCGTCGAGCGTGGTTACTTCCGGCGTTTATCTTCGGGTTAATAGCAACGGTATTCATCTGGATTGTGGCGTTGCGCTTTCCCTATACAGCGTCCCGCATTCTGTCGAATGGCTTCAATTCAAATCTACCATCGCGCTATAGCACATTTCTAACTGTTCTCGTCGTGTCGATTCCGTTTGCGCCACCCTTCATATCATTGTTTGCGTTAGGCAATCTGATGTTTCCCTCACCGCCGGAACCTGAGATTGCGTTTGGAGTGATGTCGACTTTTGAGTACCGGCAACAATCGAACAAGCGATACCTCATTGTTATTGCCGCCGGAATGTTTGGGGCATTGAATTGCATCCTTCTCTTAATTGCAATATCAAGCGCAACCGGAAATTGATCGTTGTGTCTGGTTCGTCGGGCCCATTCAATACTGAAATGCTCGTTCCGAAAAATCCGAACAGTCCGCACTGCCAGCACTACCGGCACGACAATTTCAACTGACGCACTACCTTTACTTGCGCAGCATCGGTGCCTCCATGGCTCTCATTACGCTACAATCGCCGCCATGTACGTTCTGAAAGTCCGTTCTCATCAGCGCGAAGAACTCGTCGAGTTCACCACCGAAGTGCAGGCCAAACTCAAAGAGTCCGGCACGCGCGAAGGCATCGTGGTTCTTTACGTGCAACACACGACGGCGGGCCTAACTGTCAACGAAAATGCCGACCCGGATGTGCCGCGCGACATGCTCCATCTGCTCCGGACCTTGATTCCGCAGCATGGGATGGGCTTTCGTCATGGCGAAGAAAATTCTGACGCGCATATCAAAGCCAGCCTTGTCGGATCCACCGTCACCATTCCATTCACAGACAAAGAGTTGTTGCTGGGGCGTTGGCAGGGCATTTTTCTCTGCGAATTCGACGGGGGCCGGGAGCGCAAGGTGATCATGATGATTCGCTAAGAGTTTTTGGGGACGATGGTAATCACTCGGCATTAGATGACCGTCTTACCTTGTAGGGAACCAAGAACTGGAGTAAGCTCGCGCTTCGAAAATATCTCAGCAGTCCGCCACCCTCGATTGATTTCCGGAAGCCGGTTGTCCTTTAGAAGTTCCTCTTATCGCCGGGTCAATAGCACCCGACTATATTTTGGTATTCCGACGCCGCGATACCAGAACCTCCAGCGTTGTCCAGAGGTTTTAAATGACCGAAGTGTTCTTTGCGCGCCGCAAGCAAACCGCCGTCGTGGTCAAACACAAGTACAAGCTGGGCTCGGTCCTGGTCTTGGCGCTGGCGCTTCTATTTCAAACGGGCGCTGTCTACGCTCAGGGTTTGACCGGCACCATCAAAGGAACCGTAAGCGCCACCGCAGGTGACCGTTCCGCTCGTCCCGAATTGCTACCCGGCGCGCACCTAACCCTTGTCAACCGCGATTTGCCCGGGCCCGCCTTCAACACGGTGACCGATGAATCGGGCAATTTCATTTTCCGCGACCTGCCTGCCGCGGTCTATACCGCCACTGCCGAAGCCGTTGGACTGCCGCGCGTAACGAGTGAGATTCGATTGACCGCGGGCGCAACGCTATCCGTCGAGATTGTCCTGACTGCAAATGTTACCGAGTCAGTAACCGTGCGCGATGAAGAAGGGCAGCTCAGCACGGGAGAGACGACGACTTCCAATACCGTCCGCGCTGAGAAGCTCGAGCAGCTTCCGCTGCGCGGCGACAATTATCAGAGTGCCCTGCCGCTTACGCCCGGCGTCCTCCGCGGAATGGATGGCGCCGATCACATCAAGGGAACTCGCGCGGGACAAAACGCTTACACACTCAACGGTGCGGACATCACCGATCCGGTCAACGGAAATCTGGCTTTTGACATTCCGCTGGAAGCCGCCGCCAGCGTCCATGTGGAAGAGAATCCGTACTCAGCAGAGTTTGGAAAGGCAATCGGCGGTTCGAGCAATCTCGAGACTAAGACCGGCGGTGATAAGTTCAAGTTCGGCGCGACGCGGGTCTTTCCCACCTTCCATAACATCATCGGCGGGAAGGTCGATTCATTTCGGCCCCGCCTCACCTTTGAAGGACCGGTAATCCGCAAGCGCTTGTACTTCCTGCAATCATTTGAATATCGCTGGTCGCGAATTTATGTGCCGAGCCTGGCTGCTCCCGTCGACCAGTCAACCTCTGAAGCTTTCAATTCTTTTACGCAGTTCGATCTGATACTGAACAGCCGGAATCGTGTGAAGCTCGTGGGCGCGCTCTTTCCTGAAAAAAAGCGGTATGTCGGACTGAACACCTTCAATCCCCAGGAAACGACGCCGAATACAAAGCAGCACGGCGAACTGGTTTCGGTGTCTGAACAGGCTATTTTCAAGAACCAGTCCTTCCTCTCATCGTTGTTTGCCTACAAGACTTTTAAGTTCGACGTGTTTGGGCAGGGGGGCAAGCCGCTCACGATTCTTCCGGACGGCAATACGGGGAGTTACTTTGCCGATACGCGCCGTTCGGCGCGCCGCTTTCAGTGGCAGGAGCAATACTTCGCTCGCACGCTCGCGCTCGCCGGGCAGCATTCACTCAAACTTGGCGGCGAACTTGCTTATACGAAGCTCTCGGGCAGTTTCAACTTCCGGCCGATCATCATTCGTCGTCGCGATCAAACGATTAGTCAGCGGATCGACTTTGGAGGGCCGACCTTCATCGATCGACCGTTAACAGAACTGAGCGCTTTCGCTCAAGACCGCTGGGTTATCAATCGCAGCGTGACCCTCGACCTTGGGGCGCGGTTTGATCGTAATAGTATCTCCAATCACAACGACCTCTCACCCCGGCTTTCAATTCTTTATCTGCCCTTCAAAGACGATCGCACGGTTGTGCGCGCTGGTGTTGGTCTCTTCTATGATCGTAGTCCGCTATCATCCAAATACTTCGAACTTGAACCGTTGAGCGATGATGACGAACTGCTGGGCAATGCCGGATTCGACACTTCGTCGCAGACGCACTTTCCTCAACGCATCGTCACGAGCTATGCGAACGATGGAGTTACCATCACCGATGGCCCGCGTGAGTTCATGAATGTAATCCATGGCCCACTGCGTGACGCACGCAGCCGGCGCTGGAGCCTGCAGGTCGATCGAAGCCTTACTAAACATTTGACGCTGCGCGTGGGCTACCTTCAGCGCTCCAGTAGAAGTGAGCCGATCATTGTTCCCAAGGTCAACGTCGTTGCCAACCAGGGGCTGCTCGTTCTCAAGAGCCGGGGCACCTCCAAATACGACGAATTTCAGGCGCTGGTCCTCTATGACAGCCGGCGGTTTCACAATTGGAACGCTTCCTATGTTTGGTCGAAGGCGCGGGGCAGTCTGAACACGGCGGATAATTTCCTCAGTGATTTTCCGGCCCTGGTGGTGCGGGCAAATCAGTATGGCCCACTGTCGTTCGATGCCCCGCATCGATTTCTGGCGTACGGTGAAATAAAAGCGCCGCTTGAGATCACCGTCATGCCGGCCTTCGAAATTCGCTCGGGGTTTCCGTTCTCTTTCGTCGACGATCGTCTGGATTTCGTCGGGGCTCGGAACCGGGACCGCTTTCCCGCGTTCCTTTCACTTGACGCGACGATCCTGAAAGGCTTCAAGATTCCGTTTCTGGATAAGAAAGCGCGCGCCGGGGCCGTGATTTTCAATATCACGAACCACTTCAATCCGCGTGATGTTCAGAACAACACCGGCAGCCTGCGGGTCGGTCAATTCTTCAACAGTCTGGGGCCGTCTGTCCGAGGCAAGTTTGAATTGGATTTTTAAGAACCTCCCATTCCGATGCCCACATGAAAGCATCGATTGAAAATAAATCGTAAGTAGAAAAGGAAAGGCCCCGCCGTTTCCGGACGAGGCCGCTGCTGTCTTGGTTGATGTGATCGTTACGCTTTTTCGTCTTCGTCGACTTCAGGCTTCGGCTCGACCATATCCGCGCGTTGCTTCTCAGAATACTTGAGGCTCGTGGGCTGTGCTGTTCTGCGATAGTTGGCAATGTTAAGTGACGTGCTGGCATAAGCCATGTCCGTGTAAACAGAATCGTAGTTAGCCGCGTTCGCCCTTGCGATCCCTATCGCGCCGGCTTCTGCAAAGGCATCCTGGTTCGCGCCCAGATAAACAAATTGCCAGTTATACTTCGCCGTTTGGTGATCGATCATTTCCTTCACCTGGGACTTTTTGAACTTGTGGCTCGCGTTCTCCTCACCGTCCGTGATGACGACGAACACAACCTTGTCGGGTCTGTTCGGCTCGGGAATGGCGGCCAGCGTTCGGCCGGTACTGTTAATAGTTTCTCCGAGCGCGTCCAGTAACGGAGTGCTGCCGCGCGGTTCATAAGTGTCGCCGTTCAAGTCGGGAACGTCTCGGACCGGCTTGGCTTCGTGGACGACGTCCGTGCTCTCGCTATCGAACTGCACGAGGGTGAACGAAGCGTTGTCACCAGCCGCCTTTTGCTCTTTCAAGAAGTAGTTAAAGCCACTGATCGTCTCGTCCTTCACTGACCCCATCGATCCTGAACGATCCAGCAATACCACGATATGCGTTGCATCTTTCATTTCTCTTTCTTCTCCGATTCATCTGTGGGCACATAGCTGGTTTCGGCGCGCAGATTGTAGCGGGACAAAATCTTATTACCCGCCGCCCGTCGCCCTTTCAGCACATCGCTTAGATACGTTGCCGAGACATCCAGTTTGGCCGCCAGGGCCTTTTGCGACCCTTCGGCGTCTGCATCATCACGAATCAGACCCAGAAACTCCTCCTGCGTCAATCTCTTCATACGCGGATCAGCGTATCAGAAGATCGCCGAAAAACCCAGGTCAAAAAAGCGAAAGCCAAATCAATCGGCCCGGGTCCCTCTTAGTGTTGCCTGGTTTGGTTTCGTGGGTCGTAGTCTGACTTTAAACGGGAGGCTGCCAGATTTAATCCGAGGTCTTGATCATCTCAACAAACTTCTCGACGTCCTTACGGGTGAGTTCCATCTGGCGGCGGCTTTCCAGGTAAGACTGCCATTGCGCGGTTAGAGTCAGTGCTTTGGTGGTGTCCGGGTCGAGGGCCTGGGCCATCAACGCGATCAGATCACTGACTACACGGGTGTGTTCAAGCAGCGCTTCGATGATCGAGTGCGCCAGCTCGGCCTGACTGATCTCAGGTTCGGCTGCGGCATCAGCGATGTTCGTTTGCTCGTCAGGCATTCTTTCTGAGTCCCGTAGGGACGAAATATTTATAGACCGTCGCTTCGAAATTACGTCATAAGCTCCGAAGGAGCGGCATAATAACCCGGAAAGCAATTCAAGATTTCGCTCCTACAGAGCGAAGATCTTTTTCTGAGTGTGGCAACTATAAACATTGCGCTCCTAGCGGGATCTCAATTTGAGTACCAACTCCCGCGAATAAACGGAAGCTCTATGACCGTCGCCGGTAACTCCACTTCAGCAGAAACCACTTTCACTTTCGTTCCCGGCTCGAGGTAGTCGTACTTCACATAACCCAGGGCAATTGTCTTTTTGAGCTGCGGCGAAACAGTTGACGAAGTAATGCTGCCAATCTCTTTGTCATCGGCAGAGAGAATTTTCAACCCACCCTCGAGCGTGCCATCATGTTCGACCAGCAAGCCGGTTAGTTTCTTTGCCACATGTCCGCGGTACTTAATCCGGGCGATGATCTCCTGGCCAATGTAACAGCCCTTGGTAAAGCTCACCGCGTCATCGAGATTTGTTTCTGTCACGACTTTGGTCTCGTCCATGTCGATGCCAAAGCGCGGGATGCCGGCTTCGATACGCAAAGTTTCTGCTACCTCAGAGCCAAAGGGTTGCGCGCCGGCGTCTCTTACCACCTCCAATAATTTTGGAGCGTCGTTCGCATTGACGAAGAGATCAAAACCGTCCTCGCCGGTGTGCGTCGCGCGAATGACAGTCACGTCGCTGCCGTTGTCTAGCTGCGCCGTGACCACCCGTTCGCGTGCGAGCGCGGCGGCCGTTTCCCCAAACGCCTGGCGAATGACGGCGGCGGCGTTCCGGCCCTGAATGGACAGCATCGCGGTCTCGTTCGTCAGATTGTTGACGAGAAAATCACCCGCAAGCGTGAAGCGTTCCAGGAGTTTCGCTACTGTCTCTAACGTCGGGCTTTCCGTGTCGATTAGGAATCCATCCGCGCGGTGAATAATGCGCACCGCGGCGAGTAGACGCCCCTGCACGTTCGGAAAGATCGCCGCCATCCATGAATTCACCGCGAGCGTTTTCATGTCGTTCGTGATCAGACCGTTGAGAAACATCACGGCTTCAGAACCGCTGATGAGTAAACGTCCACGCGATGAAAGATCGATCACGCCGGCGCCACCGTCACGGACGGCGGAATATTCGTTTGATAGGATTGCCTTACTCACTCTGGATATCCGCCTTAGCAATTGTGCAAAAATTATAATGAAGTGACGCGTTCATCGTGTATTAGACGTCGCTCTTCCGGACTCGAAAACGCGCTAGTCTAACTCAGTGGCCAGTCAGTTTATGGAGGGTTAGTCTCCAACAAAGTCCCGAGGTCTAAGCAGCAATATCGATGTATGAGGAATACGTGGTTGGTTCGGGAATCTCATAACCGTCTTGCCGTAGGCCTTTAAGGTGAAACTCAATTGCTTCCTGAATGTTACGTTCAACTTCGTCTTTGGTTTTTCCGGTAGAGCCACATCCCGGTACATCAGGTGAAAACGCTGAGTAGCCGGTCTCTGTTTCTTCGACAATGATTAGATACTTCTTCATGGTTTCAGACCCGCCTGCTTGAGAATGTTATTTAACGTTCCGACAGCCATATCGTCGCCCGGCCTGCCGGGGATGGTGACGAGCCCGGGCTTTGTCGCGTGCTTGTATTGATGATGGCTGCCCTTAGTTCGCACCCAGTTCCAGCCATCTCTTTCAATCAACTTAACCAGATCGCGCACCTTCACGCCGTCACGATAATTCTTTCAGTCGACAGGGTCAATATGGCTGTGCACACTCAAAGCCGGTCGATGCCTCGAATCGCCCGCGCCACAACTCTATAATCCCGCAACTGCGCCTTTTCATCTCGGCTCGTGATCAAGACCTGTGGACTTGGATGATAAAGCGGCACCAGCCTACGATCATTCCAGAGACGAATCCTGCCCGCGTCACTCTTCAAGTTGAACTCATGATAGTGAAGCAGTTTCAGCGCATCAAGCGCGACTGTTCCGAGCGTCACTACGACGGCGGGTTCGACCAGTTCGATTGCCCGGCGCAGAAACGGCGAACAATTGCGAATTTCGGATGCTTTTGGCCGGCGATTCGCGCCCGAGTCTGCGCGCGGATTACAAATAGCGGCGCTGGTTATGAAAATCTTCGAGCGCGGCAAATTGATTGACGCGAGGAATCGTTCGAAATTCTTTCCCGATTGATCGCCAGCGAAAGGGACGCGCGTACGGTCCGCGCCTTTGCGGCCTGGCGCTTCACCGATAAACATCACCCGCGCGTCCAAGGGCCCGTTCGACTCGCTTAGCACCGCGGCGCGTTCGCACATCGCGGGACACCTAACACAGGCTGAGGCTTCGGCGATCAAACTCATGAACTGATCGCGCTTTGCCTCAATTGAGATCGGACTTAAAAACATTGACTTGGCTCTTCCATTTGAATTAAAAGTGCTCCACGCTCTGCAAGCTTAAAACTAAGAACGAAGTTCAGGAGGAGATTCCCCCTATGCGTCGAATATTTTTCGCGGCTCTGTTTGTATTGGCATTGGCAGTACCTGCGGTGCTGGCACAGGATCCAACCAAGGTGGATTCCAAGCATTACAAAGTCGAATTTGAAAATGCCAAGATCCGGATAGTCAGAGTCCATTACGGCCCGCACGAGAAGTCTGTAATGCATCGCCACCCTGACGCTATCGCGATATTTCAGCAAGATGGCAAGGTGAAGTTTACTTACCCGGGAGGGAAAACCGAAGAGCGGGAAATGAAAGCCGGCCAGGCGCTTTTCACGCCGGCAGTCAGACACCTGCCAGAAAACATGACCGACACTGATATGGAAGTGATCCTGGTGGAGCTAAAGACCCCCAGACGCAAGCCGGCCGCGAAGCCTGCAAGTACGAGTGCGCCGACAAACAGCAATAAGCAATAAGATTTTCTAGGTAGAGGGGCACAGACTTCAGTCTGTGATTCATGTCGTTAGATCACAGACTGAAGTCTGTGCCACTCACCTTCAACCGTCAACGAGTCACGGTGATCTCACGCGTGGTCGAGTTGTATCCGCCGTTGTCCACCAGGTTGCCGTCTTTGTCGACCAATTCAAGTTTGACCTGGTGTTTGCCGCTAATCCATCCGCTCAGCCAGATCGGATCCCACTTGTCGATAAACTTCGCTTCGCCGCCGTCAATCGTGTAACGGACGCGGAACGTTCCGCCGTCGCCTTGCAGCTTGGCGTTCGACAGCCAGAAATCGATCATGATCGGATCGGCGTCCTCGCCCTTGTACTCGCCTTTGGGCCGGCTGTAGGTAAGCAGAGGCTTGGCGGGATCGACGTCGCCGGCCTTGCTCGGAGCAAAGTCCTTGCCTTCGCGCGCGGGCGATGGTCCAGGGCTTGAATTCGAGTTGGCAGCTTTGCTCGGTTCCGCTTTCGCCGGGCTCTTCGTTGCCTCCGCCATCTTTTGGCCGTCTTTCGTGGTCGTCGGCTTAGAGGCGTCGCCGCCGCCCTTCACCGTGAACTCGACCATCTGGAACGCGCCTTCATTCTTATAGCTTTCATGCCAGGGCCGCGAAGGGAAGACACGCAAAGTGTGTTTGCCCTCGGTGACGTTGCGCAACTCGAACGGTTGAGTGGTGTCGTAGTAGGCCTCATACGGTTGATTGTCGAGAATCACGTGAATGTGATTGCCCTTGCCGGTCGCAGGATCCTTGTGCGGCATGTAGCCTTTCAGATCGCCGCTCAGTTCCAGCTTGACCTCAACAGTCGATCCGTTGAGGGCGGCGTTCTTTGAAGGCGAAACGATTTTTATTGTGGGCTGAGCCTGGTCCTGCTCGCCGCGCGCTTTCATCGTGTCGACGATCTTTTGAGGGCGCGGCACCACGGTAAGAGTTTGCACGCCGGGCGGCGTGACGCTACTGGTCGCTGTCGTATTCGAGTTGTCGGTCGGCTGCTGACAGCCCGCCAAAATCAAAAGTAGAGCGCAGCACGAAACTAGGATAAGGGCAGAGTGTTTTAGCAATGTCATGGCGATCCTCCAAAAAAACCCGGCAGAGATGTTCTGATGTTGTTTTCACCTTCTCGCTTATCACAAAAAGCGGGCAGGGAACAAGCCCTGCCCGAGGAATATGTGGAGTGCGCTGACTTGTCAGCGCTTTTCCAAAGCGGCGACTAGTCACCGCACTCCAAATTTACGCCGCGATGGAGCGTGTCGTCGGCGTATGCGTACGTTGGTCGACCGCGCTCCAATTAATATTCGAGAAGAACGCTTCGATATATTTCGGCCGGTCCGCCGGTTTGTAATCGAGGAGATAGGCGTGCTCCCAAACATCCATCACCAGCGCCGGAGTGAACCCGGCGATGTTGCCTGTCTCATGCAAAGTGATCCAGTGATTCGAGAGCCGGCCGTTGGCGGGATTTTGGTAGCAAATGGCCCAACCAACTCCGCGCATCTTGCCGATACCGACAAACTCGGCCTTCCAGATATCGTAGCTACCGAAGCTTTGCTCGGCGGCCGCGCGAAATGCCGAAGTGTTATTCGGATCGCCAGTCCCGCCGCCGGTCTGGAGATTGTCAAAGTAATACTCGTGCAGGACCATGCCGTTGTACTCGAACCCGAGACGCCGGGTCAGTTCTGAATACTCTGCGAACTCGTCCTGATCGACCTTGGCGTCTTTCACAAACTCCGCGATCTTGTCGTTCAGTTTGTTCGTCTCTTTGACGTAGCCTTCGTAGAGTTTGAAGTGCATCTCGAGCGTCTCATCTGAAATGCCTTTCAGATTGCTCAAGTTGAATTGCCGCGCCGTGTAAGTGTTCGTTGAACCCATCATCACCTCCTGAATTATTGCCGATATCCGTGCGAAACTGGGCAGACCCTCATCAATAATAAAGGAAGGATGGACCTGGAGTGTGGCAAAGGAATGTAGAGGATGAGTCAATCCTGTTGCGAGAAAAAAGTGGCACAGACTTCAGTCTGTGATTACGAAATCACAGAGACCGAAGCTGTGGCACTAATTTCACGCTGCACAGACTAAAGTCTATGCTACTTTCCGGCAAAAATTAACCAATCACCGTGCGACGTTGCCATGAACAAAAGCAGCGGTAGCGACAGCCAGGCGTTAGTACGCGAGGCAACGAAAGCCTGGCGCGCGAGTTCCGGCGCGGCCGGTGGGCCACCCTGCAGGGCGCCAATCATGCGCTTGTTGTTGGGCCAAATGATGCCCCAAACATTTAACATCATGATAATGCCCAGCGCGCCGCCCACGCCGATCGAAAGCGTCTTGTTACTGGCAAAGTGCTGACCGTGCACGGTCAGCCCGCCATCGAGCCATTTCAAGATCACGATCGACATCGCCGTTACCAGAATGAGCGCCACGATAGCAAAGACGCGGCCATCTTTGATCAACGCCGGCACCTTCTTAATGATCAGGAACTCGATCAGAAAAGTAATCACCGGGATAAAGAACCAGACGATTAGCAGGACCCATCCGTTCGCATTGGCGCCGGTGGTGTTGGCCAGTCTTACGTCTGATTTAAGAATGAACATCGCGTAGTAACCCAGGCCCGAAAGGATCGTGAGCACTGCGCCCCAACGAAAATACCAGAGCGCGGGCAGCAGCAGGTCGGGGTTCACCTTCTTTTTGGTGTCCGGGTCCAGCTTTTTCTGCAGCGGCACATTCACCAGATTGAAAAAGTAAAGCAGTCCAATCCACGTGATGCCGGCCACAAAATGGAGCCACCGCATTGCGACATGCGAAATCTCATCCGCACTGGGCGCCTTAAAAACGCTGTCCAGGATCGCCATTCCAAAACCCAGATAAGACGTTGATTCGATGAACATAAGATCCTCCCAAACTAGTCTGTCTTGTCTGTCGCCCATCGTCCGGTGCCGTTTTGGGCAGGCGTTGGGGCGAGCAGACAGACGTTTAGAAACTGAAACCGGAAAATGCTGGTGGTTGCGTTTATTCGAGCGAAGATTACACCCAGAGAGCGTCTTGACGCAACACTATTACAAGATTGATCTCGATGGAAACCGCTTGCAGGTTGCCGCGCCTTACGGTAAAGGTACTCTAAATGAGAATCAGGATTTGTCTTGCCAGCCTGCTGCTTGCGGCCTCCGCCGGTATTTGCTTCGCACAGCCTCGACCGGGAGTTGCCGGCGCCGGCGCTGGACGCATGCTGACCATAGTCAGCGAGCCGAATGCCGTCGTCTGGATCGACGAGATTCGTCGCGGGACGACGGACGCCGGCGGCAAGCTGGCGCAGGTTCAGGTTTCACCGGGCGCGCACTCTTTGCGCGCGCGCGCACGCGGCTTCAAAGAAATCACGCTGCCTTTGACGGCCGCCCAACGCGGTGAAGTGCGGGTGCGATTGTTGCGGACGACTGACGAAGCCGAGCTGGCTTTCCAGCAAGCCGAAACCGTGCGCGAATCCGCCCGGGACGAAGAGGCGCGACAGAAGGCCGCCGATCTTTATCGTCAGACATTGAAGCTTCGTCTGGCTTTTCCGGCGGCGCACGTAGGGTTGGCGCGGGTCCTGTTGGATCTCAACGATACCAACGGCGCGCTGGCTGAAATCGAAGCGGCGCGCCGCTCTCGCGCAGTCTACGCGGAAGCTTCGGCCGTGGAAGGACGCATCTATCGCGAGACCGGGCAGACTGACGAGGCGATCGGATCGTTCAATCGCGCGATTCGTGAAAGTCACGGCTTCCAACCAGAGGCCCACGTGGGCATCGGCAGGGTGTACGAGGACAAAGGCCAGTACGACGTGGCCGCCCGCGAATTTCAGATCGCTATCGGGCAGCTTTCTGATACCGAGCCGATCATCTATCAAATGCTGGGCGCCGCTTATGAAAAGAACGGCAACAACAAAGAAGCGATCGCGGCTTATGAAAACTATCTGCGACTTTCTCCCAACGGCTCACTCGCGCCGGCAGTGCTTTCGATCGTCGAGCAGTTGAAAACACAACAGCCTAATTAGCCACAAATGATCGCGGATGGACACGGATGAGAGCAAGTGAAATAATTGCGCATTCTTATCTGCGTAATCTGCGTTTTTCTGTGGTAATGCTCCTGGATCGGAAGACCCAACCATGACGACACCCGCACCTTCGACTTCCCGTCGCGTTTCTCACAAAGCCAGTCTCTTCACTGAATCGGTCATTCGTGAAATGACGCGCGAAGCGATGAAGCATGGCGCGGTGAATCTCTCGCAGGGCTTTCCTGATTTTGCGGCGCCGGAGGATATCAAGCGCGTCGCCATGCAAGCCATCGCCGACGATGTCAATCAGTACGCGATCACCTGGGGCGCGAAGAATTTCAGGGAAGCCATTGCACGCAAGACAAAATGGTCCCTCGGTCTCGACGTTGATCCGGAGACTGAAATCACGGTGACGTGCGGCTCGACCGAAGGCATGATCGCGGCCATGATGGCGACAGTCGATCCGGGCGAGGAAGTCGTCGTCTTTGAACCGTTCTATGAAAACTATGCGCCCGACGCGATCCTTTCGGACGCCCGGCCGCGATACGTTTCTTTGCGCTTGCCCGATTGGAGTTTCGATCCGGCAGAGCTGCGCGCGGCGTTCAATGCAAAAACGAAAGCCATAATAATTTGCAACCCTAACAATCCCACGGGCAAGGTTTTCACGCGCGCCGAGATGGAGTTTATTGCCGGACTGTGCCAGGAATTTGACGCGCTCTGCTTTACGGATGAAATCTACGAACACATTCTTTATCCGCGTGAGGGGGCCGAAATCGCGCACATCTCTATGGCGCAGATCGAAGGCATGCGCGAACGCACGGTGATCGTCAACTCGATGTCGAAAACATATTCCGTCACGGGCTGGCGAGTCGGTTACTGTATCGCCGCGCCGGAGATCACGGGCGCAGTGCGCAAGGTACACGACTTCCTGACCGTGGGCGCCGCGGCGCCTTTGCAAGCGGCGGGCGCCTACGCTTTATCGCTGCCGCCTTCTTATTACGATCAACTGCAAAGCGACTATCGCGACCGCCGCGATTTGATCCTGCCTGAACTTGAGCGCGCCGGATTTGGAACATTCCGTCCTGACGGCGCTTACTACATCATGACCGACATCAGCGCTTTTGGTTTCAAAGACGACCTCGAGTTTACCCGTTACTTGATCCGTGAAATTGGTGTCGCCTGCGTTCCGGGCTCGAGTTTCTACAGCGATCCCGCGCTCGGCTCGCAACAAGTGCGATTCTGCTTTTGTAAGAAGGACGAGACGTTGATGCTCGCGGCTGAACGATTGGCGAAACTTCGCGGATAACCTGGTCCGATTTTCGCCGTGATGTCTGGTCAAGCTATGTATCTGGATTCATATTGTCCTGGCCGACTCATAATTTCCCCAATACTCGGCCTTGATCCTCTTGACCTGTAGCTCCGAGCGGCCTAGCATGTGACTAAATCCCCTCGAACTAAACCCCCGCTTAAAAAACCTTTGAGGAGGTCTGCTCTGATGGCTGAAGAAACAACTGCAAGATGTGCCCACGGGGCCTGCAACTGTTCGCCGGAGCAAGGCAGTAAATACTGTAGCGAGTATTGCCAGGAAGCCGAAAAATCGCACGTCATGGAAATCGGATGTGGTTGCGAACATCCAGCGTGTAGATAAGTTATTCGGTCGGCCCGCGGTTCGTCGGTATCTGTGTAAATTGTTCGCGTCCGCGCGAACAGGTAAGTGCATGCCCGCCTCAGTTCAAAAGTCTTCCTTACAACTCAATTGTAATCAAAACGTCGCGCGCCAGGCGACAACGGCTTTTAGAATCGCCAGCATCAATGCGTACGTGAAGAGAAACCGAGTTGCCTCGATACCGGTTTCTCAAAACCCGACTGACCTTGCTGATGCAAACAGAATTTTCATTCGCCGTTCGCTGATGAAATTGGCTGGCGGCTTAGCGCGCCGACAGGCGCAGGGAGACAAGGGAAATGAAAAAGCTTCTTCTCGCAATTTCAATCGCCATAGCGGTGGCCGGGATGGCGGTGGGCCAGCAGGCGGAAACGCGGGGCAGCGCGCGGGCGAACAGCGATACTTCAGTCAAGAGGCAAGGGCGGCAAGTCGAGCTGCAATCGGGCACTCAATTGGCCGCGCAACTGGAAAACACTCTGGACGCGCGCCACGCCAAGCGGGGTGATCGAGTCGTAATGAAGACTACGGAGGCCGTCAGGCAGAATGGTCGCGTCATCGTCCCCAAGGGCACACAGCTCATCGGTCACGTGACCGACGTTCAGCAACAAACAAAAGCGAATGCTGAATCAAGCATTGGAGTAGTAATCGATCGCTTGCGAACCGGATCGACTGAGACTCCGATCACGGCCAGCATCCTGTCGATTACGCAGTCACGCGCCCGGGCCCAGTCTTCCAACAGTGATCTTTTCGAATCTGACGCCACGGCCCAATCGTCGTCGAGTGCTCGTTCCAGCACTTCTGCGCCGAGCAGCAACCAACGCAGCGGCGGCGGTTTGCTTGGCGGTGTCGGCGGAGTTGTTAACACGACTACCTCGACGGTGGGCAACGTCGCGGGCAGTACCACGAACGCGGTAGGCAATACGGTGGGCGCTACTACCAGCACCGCCGGGAATCTCACCGGTTCTCTGCAGGGATTGCAGATCACCCAATCGACGGATGCTTCAGCGCAAGGCGGATCGACGCTGAGCCTGACTGGCCGCAATCTTCGTTTGGACAGCGGCACTACTTTCAATCTGGCCGTTAGCAGCTCGACGAGTGCAGGTAACCCTTAGTTTGAAACTTGATGCCGATCGAATCGGAGACAACGTTACACTGGGAGCGCGGGCGCCCTCGCTCGCACTGAGCGCAAAGCGCGAAAAACCGGTCTAGATAATCGTCTTTGGATTTGGATCGAGTCGGCCTTCGATGCGCAACGGGCGAGGGCGCCCGCGCTCCCAGCAGTAAGTAGCCCGAGCACTCAAGGTGATCCAGCAATGAATTCGGTAGTGGTACACTTTGAAATCAGGCTCCCACTATTCCTGGCATAGCGATTCTTACGCTTTAGGTAAAGCTCCGCGATGGGTTATCTTTGCGCCGCCTCTCCTAAAGGGAATAATATACTTGGCTAACCTTGGCTATCGCGGCGGCTGTTGATTAAGAAGAGCCGTATTTTTCTTTGAGCTTGTGCAAATCTTCTGGTGCGTCAATCCATTCTTCACTGAAGCCACAGGAGCCACACAGGTATCGGGTGACTTTAACTGTTCTGAAGCTCCATGAGCCCGCAGGAATATCGTTACCGCCTGAATAACCACCAATTCGCCCTTCGATGCGCATAATCTCCTGTGAATTGCATTTAGGACAGGTATGTGTGTTTTTCATAGCTCTCAGTTTACCGCATCGCTGGATACCGCCACATTAAGCAAGGCAAGCGTTCCATAGGGCTCGGCCCGTTGAAGCGTTCTCACTATCTCTATGGCCGCGCACTTACTCTCTAGCGCCTGTCCTGACTCATCCAGAATCCCCAAGATTCGCTCTGCCAAAAAAAGAGTCTCGTTCGTATGCACATCATTACCCCACTACCTGAATCCGGGTCGCGTTGACAAGCGCGAACG
>JAWVEM010000093.1:0-48253 GCA_033856735.1 Blastocatellia bacterium | reverse complement strand
GAGAGCGATAGAGAAGTCTGTGGTTAAGAGTGTGTTCCACTTCGGGATTTCCGCGAGGGATGGCGTTGCCGATCACCACACAGTCCGGCGGCGGTTCCAGATGTGGGGCTTGGTAACCCTGCATCACCCGGATGCCCAGGCCCTCGAGCATGGTAGACATCGGCGGGTAAACATTTTCGTCGGAACCCGTGACCTGGTGTCCGCGCGCTTGCAGCATTCCTGCCAGCGAGGCCATCGCGGTGCCACAGATTCCGATTAGGTGATAATGCATCCGATTCGATCGATGGGGCGGATTATCAACCCCGCAGCCTGGTCCTTAGCTGCCTGACCTTTTCCCGCACGGGATCGGGCAATGCGGCCGTGAATTTGTGTCTCAGTTGCCAGTAGTAGTTCTGATTCTCAACTATCCACGGGCAGATCTGTTTGAATGAAAAATTATCGGCTTCTCGGTTGAGCTCAACATCCGCCGGATGCGCCAGCGGGAAAGCGATCGGCTTGACGGGCAGATTGGCCATCGAGGGAAGGGCCTCGCGGGTGCGAGTTGCGGCTGAGCCGAATCCGATGTTGGTTACCAAATTTCGATCGGGAATTAGCGCCAGTGAATTTTGACGCCACCAGGAAAAGAAGAATTGATAGTCCCAGGTGTCGAACTCGCCGTTGAATGTGTCCTCGAACACGTCGCGCCAGTATTTCGCCGCGACCGGGTTTGCCAGCAGATCTGCCAGCCACGACGTATCTCTGAGCTCAGGCCAACAGCGCATTTCCACATCATAGTTGCGCCAGGCCCGACGCCAGGATGCCCATCCCCAAACCGTCACGTGCAGCCCAAAAAAATAGCTCTCAGGAGAACGTCGCTTACCGCCCTGAAAGTTGCTTCCGCAGATCATACCGACGCGCGGATCGTCGCGATATCTTTCAAGCAGCTCGATGCAGAAAGGAAAGAACGACTCGTCCGGCAGACAATCATCTTCGAGGATGATGGCTTCCTCGACCTGCTCAAAAACCCAATCCAGACCGGTGGCTACTCGTCGTCTGCAGCCCAGGTTAGTGTCTGAAAAGTTAGTCAGCACCTCGCAGGGCCAATCAACTTTTGCTAACACTGATCGAGTAGCCAGACATAGCTCTCTCTCTCCCGGGTGATCGGGGCGAGGGCCATCGGCGACCACCAGGAGTTTTGCCGGTCGCGCTTTGGCAATTTCAGCAAAAACGCGCGCGGTCCTATCCGGCCGATTGAAGATAATAAAAGCGACAGGAGTTTTCAAAATCTACTTGTGCATGTGTCGCACGGATATCGCCTAAGCCGGAGACGCATGACCTTTCAAGTTCTTTCCCAGCAGCGCGGCGAAATAAGCAATTGTGGGCTTCAGGCCTTCGCGTAAAGACATTGCCGGCGACCAGCCGAGGAGTTGTCCGGCCCGCGTAATGTCCGGACGGCGCTGCTTTGGATCATCCTCGGGAAGCGGCAGAAATTTCGTTCGGACCGGCACGCCACAGCCCAGCGATACCTCGTCGGCCAACTCCCTGATTGTGAACTCTCCCGGATTACCGAGGTTGACCGGGTCATGCACGCTGTCCACATTCATTAAACGAATCAACGCCTCAACCAGGTCGTCCACGTAGCAGAACGAACGCGTCTGTTCGCCCGTCCCATAGATCGTAATTTCTTCGCCGCGCAGCGCCTGGACGACAAAATTCGAGACGACGCGGCCGTCGTTCTCGAGCATCCGCGGTCCGTAAGTGTTAAAGATTCGCGCGATTCTGGTGTCGACTTTATTCTGCCGGTGATAGTCCATCATCAGGGTCTCAGCGATGCGCTTTCCCTCGTCATAGCAGGAACGTATTCCCACCGTGTTGACGTTGCCCCAATAATCTTCGGGCTGCGGATGAACTTGCGGGTTTCCGTAAACTTCGGAAGTCGAGGCCTGAAGGATGCGGGCGCGGACGCGCTTGGCCAGACCGAGCATATTGATCATGCCCATGACGCTGGTCTTGACGGTCTTGACCGGGTTGTACTGGTAATGGATCGGCGAAGCCGGACACGCCAGGTTATAGATCTGATCGACCTCCAGCAAAATCGGTTCGATCACATCATGCCGCAACAGCTCAAAGCGCCGATTGTCCAGCAAGTGCGAAACATTTTCGCGGCGACCGGTGAAAAAGTTGTCCAGGCAAATGACCTCATGCCCGTCGGCGAGTAAACGCTCGCAGAGGTGCGAGCCTAAAAAACCCGCGCCACCGGTAATTAGAATTCTGAGCTTGTCAGGGGATAGAGTCATCTGGGCGGCTTTCGCTGTATTGCCAAAGGTTCACTACTTGATTGCTTCCACGTAAAGACTTTCAAACTCTCGCTCGGCGCAGTCTATACCCTGCAGGCGGAGATGGCTTGAAACTCCAAATGACTGTTCGGCCGCTGAGCTAAACCCTGTTTTTCGCAGGAGCAGGATGAGCGACTCGCTATCATAGACCCAAAGGTGCTGGCCGTATTCGCGCATCATCATGTTAACACGATCCATGGGTGTCTCAGCGGAGTCCGCAAAGCGAGGGTCGGCCAGAAAGTCCCGGTCGCCAACATAAGCGCGCAGAAATTTCCCCGCATCGGGCGTGGACAGACGTATGGTACCGCCAGGTTGAAGGGCGCGGTGGCACTCACGCAAGAGAAGCTCTGCATCAGGCTTTGGAATATGCTCAATAACATGCTCGCCAAAAATAGCAGCACAACTCTCGGCGGGGAACGGAAGTCCTCGGCGCAGATCCCAGACGACATCTATTTTATCGCCCCGCGCCGCATCAAGATTTACCCAACCGGGCAGATACCGCGAGCCGCACCCAATGTTCACGCAAAGGTCTTTCGCCGGTAAGCCCCGTAGGGTCCGGCCGGTCTGGCGACGCGCACGCCAGTCGTAATAAGGAGCCGACAAACGGTTCGCGGTTTCCCTGCCGAGCAGTGACGCCACGGCTCGTTTCAGTTTCTGAAGCGGACTACTGTTTACTAATTCCATCCCAGGGTGATATCGAATTACGATGACTTCCGTTTGATATTTCCAGGTAGATTTACGCGCGTTCTCTGGCCGGGACCAGCAGCTCGGCCACCGACGAGTCCGCATCCTTCCCTCGACGCAGCGAGCTGAATTTCTTCTTAAATTTCAAAATCGGTTGCTCGAGAAAATAAAAGGAAAGGACCGAAACCGCGACGGACAGTATGAATTTAATGATGAAAGGCAAAACAATTCTCAGCGTGTATGAGCGGATCGGAAAAGGCGGAAACAAACTGCCATACAAAGAATAGACGGGCAGATGCCACAAATATAGTCCGTAGGAAAGCCTGCCGAACCACCGTAGTAAAGGGAACTCGAGTATCAGCAATGTTGTTCGCCAGGGCGCAGTAAAGAGATGCACGATAATAATCGCCACCATCAGCGCAACTCCGGTGAATCCGCCGAAATATAAAAACACCGAAGTGGACGGTATAGCGAACAGCAGGAAAGCCATGCCGGCCGCTGAGAGCACCGTCAGGCCCTTGATCCCGGTCCTGATCCAGTTTCGGTTCGGTATTAAGTCGCGCGAAAGTAGGATTCCAATTATGCAGCCCACCAGTAGCGCGTCGCTGCGGGCGTCGAGCCGCGTGTAAACCATATTCTGTTCCACACCACTCAAACTGTGCCACAACATCGCCCGATGAACGGCAATTGCCAGAATCGCGATGGTCAGGAAAATCACGATCGTGCGCGGGCCTGCCTTGAGCCATAAGAACACAAAGAGCAGCAGCGGCCAGACAATATAGAACTGCTCTTCTATCCCCAGCGACCACGTGTGAAAGAGCGGTGAATAAACGCCGCCAGGCATCCAGTTGGATAAATAGAAAAGCGCTACCAGGATCGACTTCGCCGCCGGCAGTGTTCCCTGCTCGGGAGGAAAAAAGGTAACGAAGAGCAAACACAGCGCGACCAGCAGCAACAACGCGGGCAGCAGTCTGAGTGCGCGGCGCATGTAGAAGTTCTTGAAACTAATGCTGCCGGTCTGGGCCCATTCTTCCATCAACAGCGAAGTAATCAGGAAACCGCTGAGCACAAAAAATATATCAACACCGAGGAAGCCGCCCCGGCCCATCCAAAACAAACCGCCATGCACAAACATGACGGCCAGGATTGATATGCCGCGTAGCCCGTCCAAAGCCGGACGGTAACCCAGTCTAAAGTGTGACTGATTATCGAGGACCACAGTTTCGCTGATCTCCCCCATAGTTAACTCGTTTGTCTTACCCACAAGCTGAGGTCGTCAAAGAGGAATTTGCTTGTGCGCGCAGGCCTATTTTCTCGGGAACGATCTTTTATACCACTCGAGCATTTCGGCTACGCCGTCGCGGAGGGAGATCTGCGGCTCGTAACCGTCAGTAACCTTGCGCAATCGGGTGGCGTCGGCACACTTGCGAAAACGGCCTTCCGGCTTGTTGGTATCAAAGACGATCGTGGGCTTGACTCCGGCCACGTCGCAAATCAGGTCCACCAACTCTGCGATTGTCACGTCGGTGTCGTAACCAACATTGACCGGAGTTGCCACCACGTCCTTCTCCACGATTTTCATCAACAGGCTCATGGCGTCCTGGGCATGCAGAAAATTGCGGCGCTGATTGCCGCTGCCCCAGACAACCAGGGGGTCTTCGCCATCCATTACGCGCTTGACCAGGGCCGGCATGACGTGGGCCTTGTCCTCGGAACCCCAGCGATAATGTCCGCCGTAAGGATTGAACGGCCGCACGATTGTGACCTTCATGCCGTAGTCGCGCGCATAGTAATCGCCGGCTAACTCCTGAATTCGCTTGGCCCAACCATAGCCTTGATTTACGCTCTCGGGCATGTCGGTAAAAACATCCAGTTCCGGGGTCGGAATTGCCGCTTCGTCAGGGTAAACACAGGACGAACTAACGATCAGATATCTTTCGACGTTGTTCTTGCGAGCTGCTTCCAGGGCCGTCAGCGTGCAAAGCAGATTGTAAACGAGCATTTCCCCGTTATGCGCGCGGCTGTATTCCATGCCGAAAGCCTTAGCTGCCAGGTTCATCACGACGTCTTTGTCTTTGGTGAGACGGTCGCACGTCGCGGCATCGCGCAGGTCTCCTTCGACAAACTCTATCTGGCTAATGACGGGCGCGAGGCTGTCCACTGAACTATTATCAAAGTTGTCGACAACCGTGACTTTGGCGCCGGCCTCGACTAACTGAGGAGTCAGATAAGATCCCAAAAACCCGGCGCCGCCGCCGACCAGCACTCGCTTGTCTTGCCAAAAACCATTCTTCATTATCTTGAAATGTCCCTTCGCTTTCGGAAGTCCGTGTTGCGACCCTCAGAAACTTAACATACCAATGCCGGTCACAGAAGCCGCTTAGCCGGCGCCACCCTGGCCCTGGAGTTCCAATCGCCAGACGCGATCCGCCAATTCTATTTCGCGCGCGTTTCCCAGTCCCCAGTTTTCGTCATTATGATAAGGAACACCCTCGACGGTCGCTCTTTCGCCGTGGAAGGCTCGAATACCTTCGACACACGAAGTCGGATGTTGCAGGTGAAGCACCGTGCCGGCTTTTTTGAGGCGCGCTCCATGGGCCAGAATCTGGGCTATCCCACGTACGTCGCAACCAATTTTGTGTCTGACCAGTGATTCATCGTATCCGCGGCTGCTCTGCCACAGTTCTCTGGCAGCCAGCGAAAATTCCCCGGTGCCCATCGGGTCGTACGGTATGAAACGGTGATAGCGCAGACTCCCAGCCAGGCCGATATGCTGCTGCCGGTTTTCGTCCCACTTGATATCAATTCGCTCCGCCGTCCAGACAACATTCGGCTCGAGTCTGGCGCCGAGAATCGTGTTCACCAGGTTTAGACCCAGGGCCGCGTCAGCATTTGTCGGCATGATCCAGGGGGTACCAGCGCGCCGTATGCCAACATTCTTGGCGTGATACTCGAGCAATTGGAGGTTCGGGTTGCGGTTGATGGCCCGGTGAATTTCCGGAGGCACGACATAAGCGCGCAACGTCTTGAACTTTTCGGCTAACTCAATTGCGAGTAATTCCCGATCAGGCGGCGGGTTCCACTCGACAAAAATGACATGGTCAATGAGATAACGCGTGTTCCACTCGATCGTCGCGTGGAGGCGTTCACGAAAGTCGGCCATGTAATCATCGTTCCGGCCCACCACGACCGCCGTAATCGATGGTCGCGCGCCATTACGGTTAAGTCGAAACCGAAGAAAACTAGCGAGGCCGTCGGCCACGAACCCGGCGCGCATCTGCATCTGGCCGGCGCGATAGAGCGCGCCTCTAATGCCCTTGATATCCCTGAATGTCTTTCGATTTGCCATTTTTAGTGTGCGATTGCTAACAGCAGCCGTGATTCACCGCGACAGAGCTTCGCGCGATAACTCTCTGAGGAAGGCTGCGAGCGCATTTCCAAGCGGCCAATTGTAAACAGGTGATCCCTCAACACCAAATGGCGTCAAATTCCTGCCGACGTGTCATGTCCCCTGCTAGCGCGTCGCCTTTTCAGACGGGTGCCGGGAAAGGCTGCGCTTCAGGGCGCGAATCAATTTGTAAACGCGCGTTCGACTAAACCATTCAAAGCCGAGCCAGTTTAAATGCCGCCGCAGCAGAGGATAAAATGTCCGTCGATACTCGCCCGAAGGAAGATGTCTCTTAAGCAGGCGGCGAACCGTGGCCATGTTCATCGGGGATCGCCGATTGAACAGAAACCAGGCGGTGCCCCGCAGAGAGCCAATCACAGCTTTGCCGGCCTCCGGGCGCTCCTTATTCGGCATATTCCAAACGACTGCATCGGCCACGACGAAATACTTGTAGCCTTTTTTCATGGCGCGGTAATGAAAATCATGATCAGCCCAGTAATGTGGAAATGCTTTCACGTCGATCATGCCAACGTCGCGAAAACACTGCGCCGGTATCAGTACCCCCTGACCGCCCGGAGGGTGTTGGATGGGAAAGTCCTGCGGCAATACCGCCTCGGGCTGTTTCCAGGATTCGTAATCCGCGTGCCACCGCGGGGGGCGTCCGGCCCACTCCACGTCTGCTCCGATTAGCCGCACCCGGGCGCAGGCGATGCTATGGTCGCCCCGCCGCCTGAAACTCTCAACCAAATGAGTGAGCGTCTGCGGCTCTACGCGATTGTCGTCGTTGAGCCAGACAACTGCGTCAGTTCCGCGATCCAGCGCGTACTCCAGCCCTTTATTTATCGCCCCGCTCCACCAAAGATTTCCATCCCCGTGCAGCAGATGGACGCTGGGAAACTCCTTGCGACAGAGATCGGCGGTGCCGTCGGTGCAGCCATCTTCAATCAGGACGACCTCGAAATTTTTGTAGTCGCTTCGCGCCAGAGCTGAAAGAGTAACTCGCGCCTGCTCCCAGCGATTATGGGTAGGAATTACTACTGTCAGGAAGATCTCAGGCCGGTCGGCGCCGGGGATTTCTTTCATATGCTTTCATTCTCAAAGCGTCTTCTGATGAGGCGACTACTCCCGCACAGGTACTGCCCGGGAGAGGATCAATTTCTCAATCGTGGCCTGTGACATATTCCAAGCTCCAAAATTCGACGCCGTCAATCTCACCAAATCATCTTCATAAGCTATCGGAAAGTCGCTGCGTCATCCATCGTCGAAAATCCGGGGATATCAGATACGTTAAGTCTTGTGGATCTAAGCCACCGTCCTAAATTGCGTGCTTTCCCAGAGCGATCAGATGCTCGCCTTCCAGCAATTTCAGTAAGTAAGTCTTAGAAGTCTGAGGCAGACGGACAACTCGGCTCAGCCCCATCCTTACATGTCGCCGCCAGGAAACCGGGCCCGTCTTGTCGGGTGCGGGCCGCCCATACCGGATGTTCGCGGCAGCATATTCTCCCGATTTGCTCGTCGCCGCTAATAATCGTGACGCTCTTAATATCGCCCGCAGATAAGGTCGGTAAATGTGACGCCTAATCACTGGGTTACACTCGAGATCAAACTCTTTGAGGCCCGTAGCGTATGTACGTCGACCCACTTGATTGAAGCCGTGAAAATGATAACAGATCAATCGATCCCCGCTGATAGTTACCTTCTTCCTGCTCAGAACAATCTCGTAATTCGAAGCATTCCAGGGAGCCAGACCGGCCCCTTTGTTTTGTAATATCTTTACCCCGGCAAACAACTGCGGCCACTCGTCGAGATACCTTTGATCCGCAAATCGTCCATCCTCTAGACGATCATAGCACCATTCGATGCACCGTTCCCGCCACCACTTCAAACACGCGATCCCCCGCTGGTCGCGGCGAAATGAAAGAACACCGACGTTAAAGATGCCACGATCCTCCCAGTGCTTCAGGTGCGATGGGAAGCGGTGTTCTATCAAAAGGATCGAGTTGTCAGCCATTTCTTCAAAAATGGGCAGTGGATCGCTGAAGAAGTAGTGATCCGCATCCACGTAAGTTACCAGGTCTGCTTCGGGAGCGTGATCGAAAACATAGAGCGGAAGAGAAGGAGTGCAGGTGAAATAGTACTCGATTCGGCTGCGATCATTCTTCGCCGCAAGAAGGGCTTCATCGCCTCTTTCGAAGTCCTCGAGCTTGATCAGTCTCGCATGCGGCAGCGACATCTTTGCGAGTACGTTGTGGGCCTCGCTATCCATACAAAGAATCCAAAGTTCAAACGATGAACAATGTTTCTCTAATGACTCGTACAACGCCAGTCCCCTGGTCAAATAATGGCTGTCGAAGTATGTGCAGAAGAAATACATCTCTTAATTATATCAAGAGGTTAACCGATCAAATTCGAGGATGGCTTCAGCGACCGAAGCAATCCGGCCTCCGGAAAGTTCGGGGAACATCGGCAGGCTGAGAATCTCTCCGGCAGCCTTCTCAGTTTGAGGCAACGAACCCAAATCACCAAACCGGCCACGATAGGCGGGTTGTAAGTGTACCGGCACTGGATAATGAATTAAGGTGCCAACCTGACGCGATTTCAAAAACTCTTTCAGTTCGTTACGACGCTCGCTACGAATCACGTATTGATGATAGACGTGCTTCAGATCGCCGTGCGGTTGAGGCAGAGTCAAAGTGGTGGCCGATAGCCGCGCGTCATACTCGCGAGCGATCTCTCTGCGCCTGGCATTCTCTTCATCAAGATAGCGCAGCTTAACCCGCAGGATGGCTGCCTGAAGTTCATCCAAACGGGTATTCATGCCCGGAAAGTAACTTATGTATCGCTCTCGCCAACCGTATTCTCTGGTCATGCGTGCCTGATCAGCCAACTCCTGACTGTTTGTTATCACCGCCCCACCGTCACCCAACGCCGACAGATTCTTAGTTGGGTAAAAACTGAAAGTAGCGAGATGCCCCCAGGCGCCTGTCTTACGCCCCCCGATTTCAGCTCCATTTGATTGAGCACAGTCCTCGATAACAATAAGATCGTGACGACCGGCGAGGTCGAGGATGGCCGGCATATCGGCTGGCTGGCCGTAAAGATGAACGGGAATGATAGCTTTGATCCGTGGCGTCCCGGGAGATTCATCGCGCCGCTGGTTATAACTCTCAATCGTTTCCTCGGCGCGATCCGGATCGAGCGTAAGAGTATTGGGATTGACGTCTACCAGAACGGGATGGGCGCCTGCCAACTCGATAGCCGCCACCGTCGCGACGGCAGTATGCGATACCGTAATCACCCCGTCGCCTTTACCAATACCGCAAGCAAGTAAGGCCAGGTGAAGAGCGTCGGTGCCACTGCCCACTCCGATCGCCGAGCGCGCGCCGATATAACGGGCAAACTCTTCTTCGAAAGCCGTAACTTCTTCCCCTAAGATGTACGCGCCGCTATCGAGCACGCGGTGGACCGCTTCGTCGATTTCTTTTTTGTGTGCGAGATAGTTGGCCTTGGGGTCCGCGGGACTTATCCAGGATGAATCAGGCAAGAGTTTTCCTCACAAATAGTGCTGTAGATTCTGTCGGTAAAATGCCAGCGTGTTAGTCAGGCCCTCGCGCAGGGACACCCGCGGCTGCCAGCCCACACAAGCGCGGATGCGGCTGAAGTCGCCGTAATAGTCGCCTATGTCAATCACCTTTCGGTCGGCCGGGAAGGAGCGCGCGACATATTCACCACCGCCATTAATTTCAACCAGCAACTCAGCCAATCCCTTGAGATCGATTGCCTGCTCACTGCCCAGGTTAAAAACCTGGCCGTTCGCGTCTTCACTCGCCGCAGTCAACAGAAAAGCTTCGACAGCATCGTCCACATATGAGAAGTCACGCATTTGATCGCCATCCCAAACTTCGAACGGCTTGCCTTCAACGAGCAATCGAATCCAAATCCCCAGAAACGTCTGGCGAGCATCTTTTACTCGCATCCGTGGTCCGATAGTATTGGTCAGCCGCAGCGCGCAGGCACGGATGCCATAGGCGTTGTTGTAAAGAATGTGGTAATGCTCCCCGGCCATCTTATTGATTCCATTAACGTCGACCGGCTGAACCAGGTGCTGTTCGTCAACCGGAAGGTAATTCGGTCGGCCGTAGATCTGGCGCGTGCTGGCGAAAACGATCTTGATTTGCGGATTGCGTCTACGGCACGCTTCCAAAATAGAAAGTTGGGCCCGGCAGTTGATCTCCAAATCAACGTAAGGGTCCTGCATGGAATCCATGTGACTGGTCTGCCCTGCCAGATTGAAAAGATAATCCTGTCCTTGCACCAGGTAATCCATGCTATGCGGGTCTCTCACATCGGCGATATTTATTCGCACCCGGTCTTCGAGCCCTGCGATATTGAACAAATTGCCGCCGTATTCGGGAATCAGGCTATCGACCAGCGTCACGTGAGCCTGCAAATCTAGCAGCCGCCGCGCGAGATTAGACCCGATGAAGCCCAGCCCACCCGTCACAAGCACTTTTCGATCTGCGAATGTTGTTTGGAAATCCGCCACTTTATGTCGATCTCCTGTTAGAGATTGCCTGGCGAAACAAGAACCCCCGGTATTCACAGGGACCCGGAGCGCCGTGGATAATCGGCTGTTCTCCGATAATGAACTCGCGCACCAGGTTTAATCCAGCGGTTTGGGCGCCTTCCAAAAACTCTTTTCTATTCAAGCACCAGCCTAAATATTCGGTGTCATATCCGTACTGGTAAGGCCGCTGCACGAAAACATAGGAGTCGGCTTGCTGAACAATCGGTAAGCGAGTAACGAACATGTATTCCGCGGTTGCCCCGGCCAGGGCCTTAAGGGTAGCAAGCCAATCAGGCGAATAATGCAACGACGTGCTCGCCAGAACAAAATCATAAGATCGACCGAGGCAGGTTTCATCAGCATAGAAATGTGCCTGTGGAAACAATTCACGTCCGTAATCCGCTAAGACCCGAACATCCTTACAGTGATAATCGATCTCGAGGTCGGGAACCAGCGCCTGGCTAACCAGATAATAATGGCCCAAGCCGCCCCCCCAATCGAGCATTGAAATACTGTGCTTGTCGCGAGTAGAAAACGTGAAAGCGTAGGCATAACTCATCATCGTGTTATGAGCGGCGAGATCTGCCTGCGACGGAATGTCAGCTTCCGGGGAAATGCCTAAAGGCCGCGAGCCTTCGAGCTGTCTCAGAAACGCGGGCCAATTCGCTTTATACGCTTCCAATATCGAATCTACATTCCAACCTTTGATCCTGGAATCTGTTTCCTGCGCCGACCAGCCCTCGGGGATATATTCCCACTCCGGGACATCCGCGCCAGCGCGCGCACGGTTCTTTTTCTTTAACACATGCCTCGCCGCGTCGGCTACTATGGGCGGCAAAAAGCGGTTTGCGAGTTGACTGATATTCATCGGTTGACGGATTGGTTGGGAAGAAGCGGGTTTAAGCGCACGGGCTGAAAGCGATAGAGTCAACAATCACGCAATACCTTCCCCAGTTGCCTACAGATAACGGTCGATAATATCAACAAATTCTTGCATGCGGTAATAATAAGTATGCTCTCGCAACGTGCGCGCCTGTCCTGCGCGCGCGATCTCCTGACGTTCCTCTTCATGCCCTAAATAATAATCAACCAATTCGAGAGCTTCTTCCGCGGAACTATAAGCGACTACTTCTTTACCCGGCTCAAACAGAGTACTCAGGTTGTCTTTCTGATCCGTAAGTAACAGAGTGCCAACTCCCGTTGCCTCATAGAGCCGCATGTTGTTGGCGTAAGCGTCAGCCACATTGATATGGTGATTTAGGGCAATGTCCGCGCCAGCAAGCACCTGATACATTTCCAGTGCCCAAAGCTCGCCATGATGAAACTGGCGCAAGACTGAATTCTCACTCAACGACTCTAACCCATATCCCCAAATATCCACCGGGTGCGAAGCTGCAAGCCGTTCCAAAAATTCTATTCTCTCAGCATGATCGTTCGATAGTCCGCCAATAAATACGATGCGGCGCCGGGATCCTTTTTCCAGCCGTTCCAGGAGTCGGGGTTCAAAGCCCAGTTTGAAGTACTCGCTACGCAACCCATCGCTTTGAAACTGCTTAACAAAGTGCGGTAATGAAGATAAGACTAGATCGTATTCTCGAAAATCCGCGGCCGAAGAAATAGGACAGGCGATTTGGCCGGTGATCAACTTAACATACGGCCGTATCTCACGGAGGAACGCCGCACTTGTCTCGTTCATGTCCTGAATGTGCAAGACGTCAGGACGATAGTTCTTAACCTGGGCGGCCAACACAGTGTAAAACCAATCTTTGGATTGCCTACGTTGCGGCCACGGAACCAAGCCGCCGCGCCTTCCTACAACCCACTTGCCAAGCTTGACTCCATTTTCCCGGGCCCACCGCTGCTGTAATGGTTCGCAGTTAGCTACTACCTCGGTTGCTTCGTGACCCAGCGCGGACAGGTTAGCCGAATAAAAGTCAGCCGTGCCAAAACACTCATCCATCAGAGTGCGCCGTTGCTCATCATAAGAGCGGTTTGCCAGATCCGGGTGCGCGGAGTAGAAGGAACGAAGGAAAGCCGGATAATAGCTATCGATAATTAGCAACTTCATATTATTCAGAACAGGCATCGCCCCGCAGCGTCGGAGAACCATGGAAACCGGGACCGGTAAACCCGGGAAGGAAGGTGCTAAGCGAGCGGCTCGGGTACGAGCGGCTGTAACAATCGCAAGAATCGAAGAAGAAAACTCTCACGGCTAAAAAGTTTCGCCCGCTCGCGCGCCGCCTCTGACATTCGTTCGCGCAACTCCTGGTCCCTGGCCAGCAATGCCGTATACGACTTTAGCTCTTCGAGCGTGTCCCAGAGAAACCCGCTGACCCCGTGTTCCACGACCTCGCGTGGACCGCCTTTGTTGATTACGACCGGTACACATCCGGCAGCCATCGCCTCCACCGTCGAAATCCCGAAATGTTCCACGAGCAGGGGGTCGCTATCGTCCGCGCCATACCCAGCCGCATGCCAAAAAATACTCGCTCGCTCGTAGATGCGTTTCAACTCATCGCGTCCCAGATTAGCATGCACTTGAGCACTGCGACAGACAGCCGCTTGATCGCGTAAAGCATTGAAAAAGTTCTGGTGGACCGGAGTATCCGCCAGCCCTCCCACCGTCACATACTGCCATCCGCTCAACTCCGCTTCTACCTGCTCGTAAGCAGCCAGCATCTCCCCCTGCTTCTTTCCATGCCCCTCTCCGGGAAGCGCGAAGCGCCCCACGCTGAAAATAATCTTCTCCTTGGGAACGCGGAAAAAATCGTTGTCGACTGGAGGGTACACGGTCTCGCTGTCTGTGTCCCAGCGCCGTTGGGTCCAAAGCCTCGTGTAGTCCGATATGGAGGTAATTACTTGATAGCCGTGCAGGCGTTTCCGCCATTCGTAAGTCTGATACCAGCGTTCGGCGTTCTGTCTGAAATGTGACTTGCGGAGCAGTTCAGGCGCGAGCGGCAACAAATGCCGCGCAGTGTCAGCGGGAAAGAGAATAATCATTGCGCCACGACGGGCGTGGCAGAAGGGGGGCAAGCTGTGCTGTGTGGCAATGAAAAGATCGTACGGAGCACTGACTTCCGCATGCCACGAACGCGCCGCAGCGTAACGCCGGTGTGGGTTGCGGAAGTACGGGGTAGGATCCTGGCTTCGGTCGACAAAGCGAAATTGTACCTTCGCGAGATTAGTGCCCGAATTTTCAGCAAGACCTTCCGAGGAGAAGGTGGGACTGTGATGAACCACTTCGACAGAATGTTTGCGTGAGAGGGCCTCAGCTAATGACGCCACAACATACTGCGTGCCTCCTATGGCAGCGCCTCCCTTCCCGCCCGATTCGGTGTAGATGCCAATCTTCACTAGAACTCACCCGCATGAACTGAATTATCCGCACCTCACCCGAACTCGAGCACGCACCCCGGTCGAAAAATCGATGCACTTCTTTGATCGGCCAGATCAGCCCAAGAAAACTCTTGCATCAAACCTGCGGTTATCTATTCAATGCCATATTCCTGCAATTTTCCATGTTGCTCACTTGTGCCCTGAGCCAATGGACGGCGGCGGCGACTTCTTGCCGTCGGGTCGGGTATGGGCATCCAGATCGGCCTGAACCATTTCCCTAATCATCTCTTCGAAGGAGTATCTCGCCTTCCAACCCAATACCGCCCGAGCTTTGCTCGCGTCGCCAACAAGCTCGTCAACTTCCGCCGGACGGTAGAAGCGCTCATCCACCTTTACGTAATCACGATAATCCAAATCGACCTCGGCGAAAGCTCGATCGCAAAATTCCCGCACCGTGTGCGACTCGCCACTGGCGACTACAAAATCGTCCGCCTGCGGCTGTTGTAACATCAGATGCATGGCTTTCACATAGTCGGCCGCGTGGCCCCAATCGCGTTTCGCGTCAAGGTTTCCCAGCCTCACCTCTGATGCCAGTCCCAGCTTGATCCGAGCGGCGGCATTGGTAATTTTTCGCGTTACGAATTCGAATCCGCGGCGTGGCCCCTCATGATTAAAGAGCAATCCGCTGGCGCAAAACATTCCGTAAGCTTCCCGATAGTTGCGGGTCAATTCAAAGCCTGCGACCTTGCTGATCCCGTAGGGACTGCGCGGATGAAAAGGCGTTGTTTCTCGCTGTGGTGTCTCATGAACCTTGCCGAACATCTCGGAAGACCCGGCAAAATAGAACCGGCAGCCCGGTAGGAGTTCCTTCAAGGCAGCGAGGATGTAGTGAGTGCCGTTAATATTAATATTCAAGGTCGAAAATCCGTCCTGAAAACTCTCGGCGACAAAGCTTTGGGCGGCCAGGTGATAGCACTCATCAAACTTATTGCGGCTTATGACGTTGAAGATACTTGGATAGCTCTCCAAACTGGCTGCGTGCAGTTCGATCTTATCCAGGAGGTGAGCGATTCTGGTAAACCTGCGCTCGGGATCTTCGAGGGCGACCCGCCGGACAATCCCATGCACTTCATAGCCAAGCGAGAGCAAGTGCTCCGCCAGGTAGCTGCCATCCTGTCCCGTGATGCCGGTGATCAAGGCTTTCATCATGAGTTTCTCGGCCCTAGCCCAGGTTCAACCGCACCCGGCGGACACGCCGGTAACGCGTGCCTTCCCATCCACCAGGAAAGCTGGGCCAAACGAATATTTTCATTGCCGTATTGTTCTGGGAATGCATGCGGATGGGTTAGCGATAACCAGCACTGCCTACACCGGACTAAATATCCAAAGTCTCGCCAGGCGGGGCCGTGCGATTGAGATCATTCTCAATTATCGTTCTCCATCGCAAATAAAATTGTTCTACTCCCCCGGCTTGTCCTCTGGGCACGGCCATCTTATGCGGAACGTCTTCGCCGTTGAGTTTGAGCGCGATTTCTGCGATGTCGACCTCGCCTTTTCCTCTGGTTCCACGTTCGTAATGGTACAAAAGAGCGTGGGGAGTGTACACCACCAGATACCCTTGCGCACGCGCCTTCAAACATAAGTCAACGTCGTTATAGGTAATCGTCAAGCTTTCATCGAAACCGCCCACTTGCTGAAAAACACTCGCGCGCATCATGAGACACGCACCTGTCATGCAATTAAAATTCCGGATAACATCCGCAAATCCCATATACCCGTGATCATATATTTCAGTAAACAGATTTACGTGTTCGGCAAGCCACGGCCCCCCTAACACCATGCCCGCGTGCTGGATCATTCCGTTTCGGAAAAGAAGCTTGGCTCCAACCGCGCCCACTTCTGGTCGCTGTGAATGCTCGAGCAGTGCCTCCAGCCAATCAGGAGCTATCACCTCTGTATCATTATTCAAGAAGAGAAGATGATCGCCGGTGGCTTGCCGCGCCGCAATATTGTTGAGCCTGGAATAGTTGAATTCTTCTGTATTGCGAATAACCTCGTGTTTGGTATTGGCGAAGTAGTTCGCGGAGGCCGCCTCAACGCTGCCGTTGTCAATAATAATGATTTCGTAGTTACGGAAGGTGGAGTTCGTCTCGATGCTGTCGATACACTGCTCAAGCAGATCAATTTTGTCCCGGGTAGGAATAATGATGCTAATCTTTGCGTTCGTATCGATCGGACGACGAACGCGAATTGAGCCTCTGATAAGACCGCTGTGAACTTCACCATCAACTCCCGACCGCTTGAGATGAGCCTCGACAACTTTTTTTTGCAATTCAAACGATGCGCCGGCATTAAAGCCATCGGGGTAAGATTTATGGACCTCATTGCGATAAATAGCTTGCGGAATGTGTTCTACCCGCTCTCTCTTTTCAATCATTCGCAGGACTAAATCGTACTTGATATCGCTTTCAAAGCGGCCGGAAAATCCACCTGCGTCGCGAACAGCCTGCTTGCGGCAGCAAAGAAAATTCTGCAGATAATTAGCGGACAGAAATAAGTCCCTTGACCAACCGGGCTTGCGCAACGTTCTAATCGCGTCACCTGCCGCGCTCTGGCGTTCATCGGAATAGATTATGTCCACCTCCGCTGAACGATTGGCAACTCGGAGAGTTTCCAGGGTCGCGTTTCTTGAGATCGTATCGCCGGATGAAAGAAACCCGATAAAGTCGCCTTCGCAATCATTGAGAACCTCATTAAAAGCCAGTCCCAGGTTCTGGCTCAGATTCTCAAACTGTTTGAGTTTTACTCGGCATGATCCTTCCTGAGTCTTTGCGACGATCTGCTGGACGTCCGCCACGAACTGACTGTCTACCAGTAAATAAGCCTCCACATTTCGATAAAATTGCGCCCCAACCGATCTCAAGGTTTGTTCAATCAGCCAGTCGCCACTGTAGACAGGCAGCATGAGGGTAATCAACGGTTGATGCTGAAACGCGGCGATCTCCTGTTCTATCTGCTTTAGGATGTCCGGGTAGTCTTCGATCAAAGTGAGGTCGTCAGGCAAGTTGGTCGACCCGCGGAGTCGATAACGGTAATGTTGCAGCGTCGACATCCTCTTGCTCCATGCATTTATGGATTGGGAGAATTGGTGGGGCGGGGTCTCCTCGAGCCGCGTGAGGTGATAGAGCGCGGTCCTCACCCCTTCGCTAACGTTCGAGTCTCGAAGCATCAACAGCAATAATCTCGAAAGTCGAATCAGCGTCTTCATGATGGCCGATAACGGAATGCCCCTGGTGTGCCGTGTTAAGGAGAAGCAGCGGTCGAGGACCGCCAGTATTCTAATCTTTTCTAGATGCGACGATTCATGGTGTCACTCATGACTTCCCCAGAAGCTGGTATTTTAATCTGATAAAGCGCTCGCGTAATCTCCAAACCATGCTCCGTCGCATCTCAGCTATGGTCTCCGCCTGCTTTAGCCGCTCGCTTGTCAGCTCCTCTATCGCCACATTGAGCCGTGACAATTCGCTGAAAATGAAGTGAATATTTTGACGGTACAAATCCGGGTGGTTGTTAAAAATCCTCGTGCGAGCTACCAACTGCTCTTCCCTTGTCATCGTCTTGATCATCGAACCGGAGGTTTTTCTGTAATAGAAGAGAACCTCTGGAATTCGCATCACTTCCCGGCCTATCTCTATCAGAGACAACCAGAAATCGTAATCCTCCCAGCCGAACATCGGCTGGTAGCCGTTGGTTTTCTCCCAATCGGACTTCCTGAAAAAGCCCGAACAGAAGATAAAATTGTGGAGAAGCATTTCCGGAAAACAATATGGTTCAAGATGCCACTTGCCGGACTCTTCGCCGAAGAGTTCTGCTTCGCAGTACACGATACCAACATTCGGATCCCCATCAAGCACACTAACTGCTTTCTCCAGATAGGTGCTGCCAATCTTGTCGTCTGCATCGAGGGGTAATATGTATTCACCACTGGCCTCGCGGACGCCTGCGTTGCGGGCGGCGGCCAGGCCCTGATTGGTGGTGTGGAGAACACGGCACTGAGGCTTGTCAAACGATGCGAGTTTCCGGTTCGAGTCGCCGTCGGTGGAACCGTCGTTGACGATAATGATTTCGAAATCTTGGAACGTCTGAGCCAGAACGGAATCAACCGCCTCATCAATGTACTGCCCTTGATTGTAGCAAGGCATGATTACCGACACTTTCGGCACTCTCTCTCCCTCCATCTTACTTTGGGTAATGTCGTATGAGACTTGAATCCGTTCCCCGTCCGCAGGTTCACGCTCCGATAATGCCAGCCGTTTCCCTGTTGGTCAGTTCAAGATTGATATGTATCCAGACCATTGATTCGCGATCGGTTGAAGTGTCGATTAGTATTGCGCATTACCAGGAAACTTTAGCGCAGGGTCTTCTTGCCAATCCTGCCGGCGTTATCGACCGGGGCGGATGAACCGGCATGCATGTTTCATCGATCGGCTGACCCCTCGAATTTCGCGGTCAATTTGTCGTACGCGGCTTTATTCGCTGCCAAACACAATAAAGGCTCCAAATAACTTGCCTCTTGAGAGCTTTCAATTTAAGGACGGTGCTGCGCAGCGAATCTCCAGCGATTAAGAACTCCCCTCTCAAGTAGTGGCCGATCGGTTTGTGAACGGCACCAGCCACACGCCTTCGTAATAGCGCACGGCGCACAGGGTTAAGGTTTCGCGTTGAGCCGGTCAGCTCAAGAAACTCCGAGTAGGACACTGTAAGCCCGGTGTTCCGGCAAAGGACTCGATGCACTGAGCGAAGCTGAGTCTCCCGGTACTTTATCGAGGTGGACTCGCTGTGCACGCGGTAAAGCACAAGGTATTCCGGTAGATTATCAAGTTTGTGCTTCTGCTTTAGTCTTAGCCATAAGTCATAGTCCTCGCAGTGCAAGGCATCGGAATCGTAACGTAGGTTCTGAAGATGAGCCTTGCTGATAATCGCCGACGGATGAATGATGGGGCATGGCCACCAAAAATCATACATCATCTGCTTTCCGACGGCTAAGCACCTGGCGCCTATTACCTTTCCTTCGTCGTCTATGTCCCTGGCCCATGTTCCGCTTGCAGCAACCTCGGGTTGGGAGTCCATGAACGCCACTTGTTTTGCCAGGCGTTCAGCAAGGCTAACATCGTCCTGGTCCATCCGGGCGATGTACTCGCCGCACGCCATGTCCAGGCCTCTGTTGAGCGTGCCGATTAAGCCGAGGTTCGTATTATTCCGGACAAAACGGATTCTTGGATCGCAGTACGACTTGATGATATCAACACTTCGATCGGTTGATGCGTCATCTATGATGATAAATTCGAAGTTGGTAAAGGTTTGACTTAGAATGCTCTCGATAGCTTCGCGTAGATACCCTTCGCCCTGATAAACCGGCATTAATACTGACACCTTGGGCTTCATAACGTTTTTGCGTTAGCGGCGGCGGACCATTTTCTCCTGCATACCTCAGAGGTGCCGCGCCGAATCTGCTCAGCAGCCTCGGATCCGGTGAGCAGACCCTTAGCCAGGTTGCTCTTTTCGCAACCATTGGACAACGCGTGCGACGCCCTCCTCCAGGCTAATACGCGGCTCCCAACCCACCTCCGCGTGCAACAATGATGCGTCAAGGACATTATCCGGCACATCAAACCCGCGGGCGGGCTCGTAACGAATCTCAGGAAGCCGATCCAGTTGGTTCTGAAGGATTTTGAGAATGTCTTTCACCGAGTGTCCCTTGCCTCCCGAAACATTGAAGATGCGCTGCGAACCAGTATAAGTTAACAGGCTGCGTACAGCGCCGACAAAGTCGGATATATATATATAGTCGCGCAGGTTTTCGCCGGTACCCCATACGTCCAGTTCTTGTCCGCGCAAAGCGCGGTCAACGAGTACTCCAATCACGCCCTGTCCGATTTGTAACCTCTGACCCTCGCCATAAACATTCGACGGTCGCAGAATAAGATAGTCGATGCCGGCCGCTGCCGCGTACATTGCAACGTATTTTTCAAGGGCGAGCTTTGTGATTCCGTAAGAACTGATCGGGTCGGTAGGATGCTGTTCGTCGATGGGATTCCGCTGAGGTATGCCGTACACGGTACCGCCCGACGATACGAAAACTATCTTGCGCACACTGGTCTCTCCGAGCCGCGACAGCCAGCGCACCGACGCTGCGACATTGCTTTCAACATCGTATGACGGATCAGCCATTGAAGATCCCGGTACGGTAGTGTGCACTAGATGAAGCACAGTTTCGGCACCTTCCAGCGCCGCCATCACGTCGGCGGTGCGAGCGGCATCGCCTTCAACGACCTCGATCTCACCCGCGAGGTCGCGAATGAGATTGCGCTCGGCGTATAACTTGTCGAACACGCGTACCCGCCTGCCTTCGCCCACCATCGCGCGACAGAGGTGGCTGCCAATGAAGCCACAGCCGCCGAGCACTACTAGTGTGGGCCCATCGTTCATCGTTTGAATGTCATCCTGATGTATTTGCGCAATAGCCTTTCCAGATACAGCATCGAGCCCTTGGTTGAGACTGGCTATTTGATCCAGGATTTGAATCGGGCTGGATGAGATTTATGCGTGGGTCGAAATAAGACTTGAATGTCGTCCTCGTGCGCAAGGTGCGGATTCGACTATCCCGAGTCATTCTTCCGACAGCCCCATGCTTTTGAAGGCGTCCTTAAATCGTTTTTGCCAGGTGTGATCGCGTAAACATCGTTCGTGTCCGGCCCGGCGAATCCTCTCACGCTCGCTGTCGTGACGAAGGTAATACTCGATCTTATCAGAGACATCTTCCACGGAACTGTAACATACAATCTCCTTGCCAATCTCGAAGAAGTCTTCCAACTCCTCCATATACTCCACCATGTAGAAACCGCCGCTCATCGGCACCTCAAAATCACGCAAGCGTATCTGCATAATTCGCTCGTCACTGAGGTGGGTACTGCCGCAGGTGGAAAATCCCAGGTTGATTTTCGAGCGACTGTACATCTGGATCATTTCCGCATCCGACAGAACACCGCCGACGCACTCTCTCGGTAAGAGCACGCCCTTCTCTTCCTCTGGTAGTGAGGATTCCTGGGGGACGGCATTTGCCGGCGGCGAAGGGACGAACCGCCTGGCTATCGACCGCCGGCCCTGCGCAGTTGTGAGCCTGCTCAGGAGGCTCGAAACTCTCTGAAGCGTTCGTGGCGGATTCGCAGGCGGTATCTCCTGAACAGTATAGCGCTCCCAATCATAGCCCCACACGCGCACGTCGATATTCTCGTCCAGCAAATGTTGAATGTATGCCGGGCGATCACCATAAGCCTGCCCCACAAAGGTGACATCGTGCTCAACCGGGACATCATGCGGCTTGTAAATGTTCGGGTTGGCTGCCTCCTGACAATAGATCGGTTTGGCTCCCATGGCAGCATAATCTGATAAGCGAAATGCTTCAGGGACCAGACACCAATCATAATGCGGGGCAATCCCGGACACTAGTTCCAATTGATAAGAACCATTGCAGTACCAATTAACCGTTGTAATGCCCATCCCTCTAATCTCATCGATTGTTTCGGGCAGCACACATGCATCGTTGAAATAACTAAAGAAGAGTTGAATGGGGTTCGTGGCATGGGCCCCTCTGATCTGACGCAATAATTCTTCAGATACAACGGGCCTGTTGTGTTCAATGAACTCCTTCTGCTTCGGATCCTCCGGCAATAGGTTCTGAAAAGTCTCCCGCAGGTCATATTCGAACTCAACCACATCATGACCCAGGTCTACGAGCGGCAAGTACAGATTGTTACGCCAGAGATTGGATTGGAAGAAAGGATTAGGCGTCGAGTCAGACGCATAGAAAATACGCATTTCAGAGGGCTCCACCCGCGCTATTTTGAGGTCTTGAAGTCACGCAGGATTCTCTTGGTATGGTCTGGCCGTTTGCTGGTGCTGGAATTTCTCATGTCCTTCAGAAGATATCACCGGGACACTCGCTGGCAAATGAGAGTTGTCCGCTGCTTGCCCTATCGACTTCCATTGTTACCCAGGAATCTATTAATAAGTTTCATTTTGCTGCCACAAAGTCGCGAATGTTTGCAAGCATCGAATGGATTAACGCTCCCCTTTTAATTGAGCCCCTTCAACTCTCAAGTTCGGGCCGGCTCCCATTTTCGGGCAAACTGGTATGTCTAGAAATTTAGCGATGGATTTTACCTCTCTGAATTTACTCCGAATTCTTACGGGCGCGAACGTGATAACCGAAGTGTAACAACTCAGCCGAGCTTTGCCCTTCACGCGAGAGTCGTTCCAGCATATTCAAAGTTATCTTCGAGGCCTCGTCTTCCATTTGGTCTGGACGATCTTTGGCATAGAGTTCAGCCATTGACGGAATGCGCCGAATTTCCTGCGCTAGATACTCGAAGAAATTGCCATTCTCTCGCAACTCAACTATGTCGAAACCATTGGCAGGCAGGTGAGTCTTATAAAAATATTGATTAAAGCCAGTGTAAAAATGGTAAGGCGCGAAATGCGTCAGACTACAGAAGGGTGCAGTGATGATCAAATCCCCGCCGCTTCTCAGCAGCCTGGAAAATTCTTTGAGTGCTAGCAGAGGACTGGGCAGGTGTTCAAAAACCTCCACGCACATGATGGCATCAAAGGACGAATCCGGCTCCGGAATGTCGGTGATGTCAGAAATGATATCCAGCTTAGTCTGGTCCCATGAGCCCATCTGCAGTCCAGCCTGATTGCCTTTGCCGTCATACTGGCCGAAATCCTGTGCGACGTAGTTAAGATGCCCACAGAATGTTTCGAACCGGCGCTCTCCGGCGCCTGCGTCCAGGATGCGCGCGCCTGCCGGGACTTGCGTCAGGGCTTCTTCCAGCCAGGCGATGCGTGCGGACTCGTTGTGGGTGCCGACCTCGCCCGCATAGACGTTTTCCACGCGATGGCCTGCATCAACTAGTCCTAATCGATAAGCAAGCGAAGCTTTAAGTCTGGTAATCAGTCTCTTCTTAAGTTGCATGATGAACTCAACTGTCTCCAGATGATCAGGTATTTCTCTCGATGTTACGAGCTGTTCTGCCGGTACCAGTAAAACAGCGCGAGTAACCTGTCTGCCACCCGGCTCGAACAAAGCAACTCTTTCTGAATCGCTGTTTTTAGAATGTTGGGAATTGGTTCCTTGTGTAAAATATGAGTAAGCGCCTGATTGGTTATCAACCCCACTAGATAAAATTTTTGAATAGAAGTTAACCGGGCAGCGCGTGTAATGCACCTTATGGTTTCTGTGTAATACTTCCGATAACTGAACTTGAATCCTGGAAGGCGCCGCTTGGCAAAGGTGACTGGCGGGCGCACATCATCTTTGACGCCGGCATGGAACAAGGTCTCGGGAACGAACTGAATCTTGCCGGTAACGCTGATTTCATTCAGCAACAAGAGATCGCCAAAATCTAGCGGTTCGGATCGGGTAAAGTACCGGGAGGACTTCAGCAGGTTTGTGTCGTATATGCCGTAATAAAACGGAGAATGGGGAAACGTTATCATCCAGATGGCGTTCTGAAAAATAGAGTTCTGCGCCGACAATTCCGCTTTCAGAGGACCGTGGCTCTCAATCCTTCCCGTCAAGTGGTAGATGGTGTCGTAATCACAACATGCCAGCGCCACATCATCATACTTTTGGAATGCCGCTATCAGCTTAGAGATGAATGAACTCTCCCAAAGGTCATCGTGCGCAGCCCACATAAAGTACTTGCCCCTGCTCAACTCGAGGGCCTTCAGGAAGTTGAGATGTGGACCGATATTCGATGGATTTCGATTGTACCGGATCCTCGCATCACGACCCAGATATCCCTCGCAAATCTCTTTCGTAGCATCGACCGAGGCGTTGTCGGAGATCACGATCTCAAAATTCTCGTAGTCTTGCGCCAGCAATGAATCCAGGGCTTGTTTCAAAAACTGCTCCGCGTTATAGACCGGCATGCCAATGCTGACTAAAGGTTGATTGTCTTTCATGGAAGCGCTCGAGGAAATACAAACTGACTGTCATCGTGGCAGAATACTTCTTAAAGCATCACATACGAACCGCACTTGTTCTTGAGTCATATTCAAGCCAGAGGGAAGGTTTATTCCATACGGGCAGATTCGATAGCTGACCTGATTACGCGCGCGCGCTTGAGTGGCCTGTTTCAAATGCTGATAAGCCGGAATAGAGCTAAGCGGATGAAAGAAGGGGCGAGAATCGATATTTCTTTCGCTCAATTCACTTTGCAGATAATCTTTCTCGATTCCTAAACCAGGGTCAAGCACCACGGTAATCATCCAGAAAGCATTCCTGGTCGTCGGCGGCTGCGGATTCAGTGTCAGCCCTTCAACATCCGAGAGCTCCTCGCTGTACCAGCGAAAGATCTCGCGTTTGCGCTCTATCAACTCGTCGATTCTCTCTAACTGCGCCAGCCCCAACGCCGCTTGCATGCTACTCATCTTATATTTATGGGCCACCTCTGTATTCCAAAACATCTTGTCGCCGGGCTTGCGACCGTGATCTCGCAGAAACAGTACCTGCTGATGAAGGTCGTCACGATCCGTGACCAACATCCCGCCTTCGCCGGTAGTCAAAGTTTTCGATCCGTGAAAACTAAAGACGCCCGCGTCGCCAAAGCTTCCTGCTCTTTTCCCTTTGTATTCTGCTCCCGCCGCTTCCGCCGCGTCCTCGATTACCGGAATGTTATTGCGCCCGGCGACTTCAAGAATCGCGTCCATATCCGGCATGTTTCCGTAAAGGTCAACCGGAATTACCGCCTTCGTTTGCGCCGTGATGCACTCTTCAAAGGACGCTGACGATAAACACCAGGTTTCCTCGTCGATGTCGGCAAAGACCGGGGTTGCGCCCACGTAGGTAATGGGCGCCGCCGAAGCTATCCAGGTCGCCTCGGGAACGATTACTTCATCGCCTGGCCCCACGCCCAGCGCCAGCAATGAAAGATGAATAGCTGAGGTGCATGAGGGTAAGGCTACCGCATGAGCGAGACCGAGATAATCCGAGAAAGCCTTTTCAAAGCGTTCGTGGTAAACATTCGCATTGCCATACCACGCGTTAGTCACCGCGTCCGTGACGTAATCTATTTCCTTTTGCGTGATAGATGGTCCAGCGACCGGAACTCTCTCCATAGGTGTCCTCGGAAAGTTAATCCTTCACGCACCGAAGGTAGCCGTCGCGCGCGGCCGTGATGAGCAGCTTGCCCTCGATCTCTTTATCGATCACAAAGCGACTGTTGGTTCGCAAAAACTCGCGAACAGCGGTTTTCGGGTTATTAGTCTTGCTCCAGGGGCGATCTTTGAAAAAGCCTTCAGGCTGATCCTCGATGGTTGTATCCAACACAATCACATAGCTTCCGCTGCTAACCAGCGGCGAGTAAAGTTGCAGCTCACTGAGTACATGCCCATGCGTATGGTCCGAATCAAGGACGACCAGCGCTTTCTTGCCGCGCGCCAACTCGCTCACGCGATGGACGATCTCTGTGTCCACAGACGAGCCTTGTAACATCTGAATGCGTCGTGCCAGTGGATGGTTCTCGATCCGGGGCCGGTTATGGGCCCGAATATCAATATCAACGCCGATTACCTGCCCCTCACCACCGAGTAGTTCGAGCATCGAAGCATAAAAAACCAACCCGCCGCCGTGTGCAATACCAGTCTCAATTATCAACTCGGGCTTGACGGACCAGATGATCTCCTGGATAGCCTGGAGGTCTTGCGGAAATTGAATGGTGGGAAGACCAAGCCAGGTGAAGTTGTACGTGTATCTATGCCTGGCGGTCTCGCGCATAAAATCCAGCGCGAGTTCTTTCAAGTCGACGTCTTCCTCCAACGCCACAATGTTTTGGCGTTTTTCAGTCTCGAAGGCCTGTAACTGTCCGTGCATTTCTTGGTCTGGATTGTTCCCGGCAGCTGCACCACGCGGTTAAGTGCACGTCACGGCGCTTTGCGAGTGGGCTCCAGCAAGCTTGGCGGCAATGCTTGTGATAAGTTCTTGTGAAGGATTGATCCGGTCGACTTTGCTGACTTCCACGATCAGCACCTTTGGATCCAACTTGAATTCGCTTGCGGCCCGCTCGACGCGTGGGAGAAAGCTGGAGTGAAATTGTGCGTGCGCCATCGTCATATCGAGCGCTGTCACACCGGACTTCACCGGCATCAGCGGTCGAATCAGGCTTTCGCCAATCTCCATTGTCTTGAAGATGTCTATTCCGGTGGATATGCCCAGCTTTTCGTACAATAAGATCATGACCTCAGTCTGAGGGTTGCCGCTGCTGCGCCCCATCCCTTGTATCGTACTGTCGAGCAGCGTCGCGCCGGCCTCAAGCGCCGCAAGGTTGTTGGCACAACCGAGCATGAAATTATTGTGACCGTGAAAACCAACTCGCGCATCCAGGTTCTCACGCAAAAGCTCGATGTACTGTTTGACTTCCGCAGGCAACATCCCGCCGGCCGAGTCCACGAGATAAACAACGTCCGCGCCCCACTCGACGGCCTGCCGCATGCGCCGCAGAAACTCCTCGGGCGGGGCGACATATGACTTCATCGCGTTGTACATCACTTCGAAGCCAAGCAGTTTGGCGTACTTGATGAATTCCTCGGCCTCCTCTGACTGCGTGATGTTCGTGCCGATGCGGACGAAGCTCATGCCGTAGCCCCTGGCGAGGTCGAGGTGCTCCTTGGTGCCGATGCCGGGAATGAAGAAGGTGCCGAATCGCGCTTTCCGAAGCGACGTGGCCGCGGCCCGCAGGTACTCTTCGTCGGTGGCGGCGGCGACGCCCCAGCGCGTTCCCGACGCGCCAAGCCCCAGCCCGTGAGCAACCTCTATGGTACGAAAGCCGGCATCCTCGAGGGCCGCGCAGATTACCGCCGTATCGTTCGCGGTAAACTGAAAGTCGATCATATAGGCGCCATCGCGCAGAGTTGTGTCGAGAATTTCTATGCTCTTGTTCATATGCCCCCAAGCCGCGGCTGACTGAAATGCCTCGTCTTTGCTTCGGACTTTACCACGTGACGCGCATAGTTCTCAATATCGTCGACAAATGCGGCGCAGGCGTGCACCGGGGCTCCTACTTTTCTGTGCATTAGATGTTTCGTCGCCGCCTTGAAGCCGAATCCCTTGTCGTGGTCGTTCTTAAACCAACCAGGGATAACGGTTTCCGGGCAGAATCCCTCTTCTTTCATTTTGGGGTTGTATGGTCTAAAATCGGAAGTTCTTAACTTAAACATTGGGGGCTGTAAGCCTTTTAGACGATTGAAGATGGCTAATACTCAGAAACAATTCGCGGCGACCACGGCCAGGGAAGCTGCGGTCGAACCTGGAGAGCTGGTCGTGCAGCCGGCTTCGCTTGAGGACTGTATTGCTGATCCTGCCCGACAAAAGATCCTGCGGGAGCTTTTGGAAGCGGGAGATATTCCAGTGTTTAAGAGCGTGGCATCAGTGAGCGAGCTCGATCGCCTCATCCATCACCTCCACGGTGTAATGATGAACAGCTTCGAAACCTATGTTCCAATCCGCGAAGGCGTGCCCAATTATATGCGGCTCAGCTTAGGCGACGAACGCGCGCTCACGCCATTGTGGATGGTGTCCTGGTCGTTCTTCAGTTGGAACCGCGACATTTTCAATCTCTTCAGTCGATACGCGGCCGTCTATCGGCTGCGCAACATACTGAGTGGCCTGCCTCCTGAGATGTTTATCTCGCGACGAGTTGAACGTGAGTGCGCCGCACGAATTGCCGTCCATTTCTTCCCGAGCGGCAAAGGAATGCTCGGGGCGCATCTCGATCCTGTGGGTCTCCATCAGCTTGCAACTGCGACTCTTCTCATGACCGAGCGGGGCAAGGACTACATGACCGGAGGATTTTATCTCAAGCGTAAAACCGGCGAGCGCCTGTTTATCGAGGACGCGCTCGAACCGGGTGACGTTTACATGTGCAATCCCCGCTGCCCGCATGGCGTGGCAACCGTGGATGAGGGCAGTGCCTATGATCCGACGAGTCGCGCCGGACGCTGGAATATGGTCTTTCCCGTCAACAAGATCGCCGGCAACAAAGAAGTAGGCGATGCGATAAATTATGAAGAGGCATGATCGTTAGCGGACGCTGGCTCATCATTGCTCATACCGCGGATTTCGGACGTCAAGCCAGCTTGCGGCTCTTTGTACAGATACTGCGTAAACTCCCACAGCGGATAATCGTGCCGCAGACTGGTCCACTGAGTCAGAGTCCTGGCGAACGCAAACATCTCCTCCGGGCTGTGATGAAAATTATGCGGCTTTTGGTAGTTCACGTAAGTGCTCAGGAAGTTGATGCCCACTCCCTTATTGGCAAGTTGAAACATTTTCCTCATCATGCCGGTCGTTAACTTTATATTGTCATCCACGCGAAAGTTCATTGCCCCCGACAGCAGAAAGTAATCCGCCCGCAGATCGAAATCCTCCTCGATGATATCCACGCAATAGAACTCGTGTTCGGGGTGCAGGACCCTTGCCTGCTCGATAAAAGCCGGATTGATATCGACCCCCGTGTATGAGAAATCTTTGCCGCAGGAAGCGAGGTAGGTGGCAAGATCCCCATAGCCGCAACCAACATCGCAGATGCTCGCGCCCGACATGTCGGCCATGTCGCAGAGAATCCTGAAACGCAGCCACTGATCCTCTTGGCCATGCCAGCCCAGGGTCCGCACGCCGTGGCCGATCTCGTCGTAGCGACTCTTATAAAGACTAAGAAGATTCTCCTTGTCTTCGCTTTTCATAAAAGATGAACCGTGTAAATCGTTACTCACTCGTCAAGAGTTCGATCCTACTCCGCGACTGCGGGGTGAAACATTTCAGGCCAAAGTCGCTCTGCAGTCCCCAGAAACATTCTTTCAAGTTCCGCGCTGGAAATCGATACCTCTGTCGCGAGCCGGACCGACTCAGCCATTTGCTGTTCCGGGTTTGCCGTCGGCCAATCGCTGCCAAAGAGTATTCGGTCGGAACTGTGTAACAAGTATCGCTGGAACGGACGAAGCAGATCCGACCCCGCGTAGTAAGCCATCGTCGCTGAAAAATCAAAAAAGACGTTCCTAAGCATTCCGGCATGTGCTCTGAATTGCCAGGACTCATACCCACCGCCATGAGTCGCCAGCACGGGCATTTCGGGAAAGGCTTTTGCGATCTCCAGTACGAGGGGAAGACTAATGTTGTATCTCAGGTCCGGCCCCCAGGGGTAGCAACAGATCATCATCCCTTTCGGTTTCAGGGAAGCCGTTCGCAGTCCGTCGAGTATTTCAGTGATGTGTTGCGGCCCAAAGCGGCGCAAACGAGGGTGAATCTTGAACCACCCGCCCCGCCTCAGCGGTTCGGGCACTTCGAGCGTGGACGCAAAAAACGGAATCGTGTTAAGCGTCGGCGGCAGCCGATCGAGATGACGAAAGCAAAGTTCTACTTCAGCCTCAGTATTGAGAATCAAATTACCGCCCACCATGCTTGTTTGGCTATCAACATGACGCAGCAGCGCATCCAATCCTTTTAAGTCAGGAGATGGCAGCCCCAGATGGGCGTCGAAATATTTCATGCTCGCTTGGTAACCATTTTATTTTCTTAAGCGAAAACCAGGGACCCCTCTTGCGGCGGTAGCGAATCTCGGGTCAATCCTGAACGCATTTCAGGAAACCATCACGCGAAACCGTGATGAGAAGTTTATTTTCGATGTCTTTGTCGATCACGAAGCGATCATTGCCGGCCAGAAATTCCCAAACTGCCGTCTTCGGATTGTTATGTTTGTCCCACGGCCGACCCAAGTGATGTCCCTCAGGTTGGTCCTCAATGGTCGTATCATAGACGATTAAGTAGCTGCCGGCCTTCACCAGCGGCGAATAGAGTTCCAACTCACGCAACACGTGTTCGTGCGTGTGATTTGAATCGAGAGTGACCAGCACGCGCTCACGCCCATGAGCTATCCGGTAAACCTGTTCCGCGACTTTTTCGTCAGTCGATGAGCCTTCGATCATCGAGATTCGTTTTGACATCGGGTGCGCTTCGATTGCCGCGCGGTTGGGCGGGCGAATGTCAATGTCAACGCCCAGCACCTGGCGATCTCCGCCAAGCAACTCAAGCAGAGAAGCGTAGAACACAAGGCTGCCGCCGCGCGCGATCCCCGTCTCTACAATCAAATCCGGCTTGACGTTCCAAATGATTTCCTGCATCGCCTGGATGTCCTGCGGAAACTGAATTATCGGCAAGCCCATCCAACAAAAGTTATAAGTATATTTGTAGGGACCAGTACGTCCCATGAATTCGACCGCGAGATCACGAAGCGCGCGATCCTCTCCGAGCCGCTTGATATTCTCACTCTTCTCTTTCTCAAATGTTTCGTCCATAAGCCAATGCCGGGTGCAAAAAGCACGATACCGCCCCGAGTATCGCGCTTGGGTTTCTGCTTACCAGTTAAGTAGTTTTTTCATCGACCAGATCCAGCGCGTCGCCGATTCTGGTATTGGTCACCATCTTGTTCACGGCGACGACGGCCGACCAACGGCCGCGGAAGGAAAGCCAGTCCGGCGTTGTCCCTGGATCGATCGGATCCACGCCATGCGCCAGCTGCGCCTGCGCCCACACCACATCTCCGGGTCCAGCCACTTCATCGGCCCAAACGCGCGCGCCATCGGCGGCTTCATAGAACAGTCCGCCCTCTTCATAGTCGACTCCGCGTTTTGTCATGATGAGAATAGGAACAATTTTCTGATGAACATCGACGGGATCCCGGTGTTTGTTCATCGCTCCCTTGCCGCGCGGATAAAACTGAAAAGAGATCCGCGCAATGCAGTCGTCGTCAGGCTCACGCCCCAAATAGCGTTCCGGTGCCAGCCCGTTGAGAAGATTGCGCAGACGATAAGTAGGCCCAAGGTTCTTAAATAACTCAAACACGTCCTCGTTCCAGGGGAAGAACGAGAATTGATGATAGCAGCCCTTCACATAAGAGAGTTCGTCCCACTGATACACGCGATGATGATTCGGACAGCCCGTCAGAGTAGGATGGCGGTTTGGCAGAGAATTGCGTCCGAGGTGAGTTAAGTAGTCAATCACCTTTGCCACGAAATCCGACGCCAACGCCTTTCGGGTGACACAAACTACCTCCGCGTTAGCGGCGGCAATCATGCGATCACGCCGGTCGGCGCTGGCCAACAATTCGTCAACCGTCCCGAAATCCTCAACCTTTAACATGACTTCTTTCCGTCGACGAATTGTCTCTTACAAACCATGACAGGTAACTCGATCCGCAAATCATTGGCTAATGAACGCCGCAGTATATCATCAACCCAGACACCCGAATACGCGACGCAGTTCGCGCCGCTCGCAAACGACTAGGAGGCCATTTCCATTTCGACCTTCAAGGTACGCTTGACCTGTTTGATCGTTTGCTGAACCTCTGCGCGACTCTCTCCCACCGCCAACAAGTAGCCGGGACGGCCCGCGCCGTTCTCGATAACGCCGATACGGTCACCGGCTTTGACGTTGTATCCCACGTCCAGCACTCCCGGAAGCTGCCGAGCTTCGTCCAGCCCTTCAATCTTCTTTACTCGTCCCGGTGGCAGCATGAGAAACTCCAACACTCCAGCCTTTTGTGATGTCGGCTCCGCCAAACCGGCAGACTCCCCGATGGCTTGGCGGATGCGTGCCGCGATCGGATCAACGTTTGTCATCGCCGGAATCAAATCCGTAGCGACTCGCGCTCCGCACCCTCGCGCTGCGATCTCCAAAAGCCGTACGCCCTGCGGCGTCACTATATACTCGGCGTGAGTAATCCCCATCGTGATTCCGATCGCCTTAATGACCTTCTCGTTTAGGGTTTCGATTTCGTGAATGACGTCCTGAGAAAAAAAGGCCGGGTAGGTCAGTCGCAAATCATAGCTGTATGGCGGAGGACACTTTTCTTTATCGCAGATGCCCAGGACTATGACGCGATCTCCGGTAACGAAACTCTCTACTGAGGACTCGGTCCCGGTCATCATCTCCTCGACCAGCACCGAACCTTCATGGCTGTAACTACGGGTCTTTCCAAACCATTTCGAAATCTCGGCAACATGCCAAATTTTTGCCACACCGCAGCTCGATTGCGCATCGACAGGCTTGATCACCACGGGCAGGCCGATTTCAACGGCAGCCGCAGCCGCCTCTTCGAGCGTTTGCACTTTTTGATACCGGGGACTCGGAATTCCCGCCTCGCGGCAGCGTTCTCGCATCAGCCATTTATTCGTCGCAGCCCGGCCGACCTGGTAGCCTATGCCGGGCAGACCGAGCTGTTCTGCGACATAAGCGGCGGTGAGGACTGCGACATCGGTTTGCTCGGTGGCCACCCCGTCAACTTTGTACTTCCTGGCCACGCTGAGCACCCCTTCGAAATCGTGAGCGTCAACGACTTCCGCATGATCTGCAATCTTCAATCCAGGAGAATCAGGCGACCGATCGGTGACGACGACCTCCAGGCCCATCGACTGAGCCTTCTTGATCACGGATTGTTGCAGGGCGCTCGCCGTAATGATTAACAGTCTTTTTCTTTCACTGCTCACCATAATGAATTCTCGCTAAAGCGTCTTTGCAGAAGGGATTTTAGCAGGCGAGATCTTAAAGTAGATCGAACTCCGTATCTCTCTTCGAAATAACGCTCACCGCGAGAGGCCACTCGATGCCCAGCGCCGGATCGTTCCAGCGCAGGCCTCGCGCTGACTCGGGATGGTAATACTCTGACATCTGATAAGCGACTTCGGTATCGTCTTCGAGTGTTTGATAGCCATGGGCGAAGCCTTCGGCGATATAGAGCATACGCCGGTTGCGCGCGGTCAACTCGACCCCGACCCACTTGCGCTTAGTTTGAGAGTCGGCTCGCAGGTCCACGATAACATCGAAGATACTTCCCGCCGTGCAGCGAACCAGCTTTGCCTCCTCGTGGGGCTTGGTTTGATAGTGCATTCCACGCACGGTACCGCGCTGCTTATTGAACGAGATGTTACATTGCGCAATCCGGGAGTTAAGACCATGCGCCAGAAACTCCTCCGCACTCCAGGTGCCCGCGAAGAAGCCGCGCTCGTCAGGAAGGGGTTCGGGCTCAATTATGAAGGCGCCCTTGATTACTGTTTCCGTAAATATCATTTCGTTGAATGATAGTTCGCTGCGGCCTGCTTACACCACGCTCAATTCCGGAATCGGGATAATGAAACGGCCGCCACGATGGCGATACTCGGCTTGCTGGCCCAGAATCTCCTCGGCGAAATTCCATGTAAGCAAGAGCACATGCGAGGGCATCTCTTCGAGCAGCTTGGCGGGGGAGTAGATAGGCAGGTGCACTCCGGGCATGTACCGTCCCTGCTTGTGGGTACTACGATCAACGACGAAATCCAGGGCTTCTCGTCCAATCTGAAAATAATTCAGCAGCGTGCTCCCTTTCGCGGCCGCGCCATACGCGGCCAAATGCTGGTTTTGCTCTTTTAGCCTGGAAATGAAATCTCGCAACGAAGCTTTTAGCTGTTCGACTCGCGCTGCAAACCCCCGATAGAATTCGAGCGAGTCCACGCCCCAACCGAATTCCTCTGCTAACAATTCTTGCACAGCCGGCTCTTGCACCGCGCCCGCATTAGCTACAAACAGGCGCAACGATCCTCCGTGAATAGGAAGGCGTTCGACATTTTGAATTATCAGGTTGTGCCGCTCAAAAAGCCGGCTGAGCGCGGTGATCGAAAAGTAAGAAAGATGCTCGTGATAGATGGTATCGAACTCACAACGATCAACCAGATCTTTGACGTAGGGTACCTCTATAACGCAAACACCATCGTCTTTCAGGACCAGTCTGAGGCCTGCGACAAAACCATTAAGATCCGGCACGTGCGCCAGCACATTGTGAGCATGGATTACGTCCGCGCTTTCACCCTGTGCAGCGAGGCGGTGCGCCATTTCCGAGCCAAAGAATTCACTTAGCGTACGAATGCCGCGGTCGTCCTCGGCCACGCGCGCGATGTTGACGGCCGGCTCGATTCCCAGTACGGGGATCCCTGCCTGCTTGTAATACTGCAAGAGGTAGCCGTCATTACTGGCGATCTCCATGGCTAGACTACGTGAGTCTAGCCGGCGCGTCTCGCACATCCGCTGAACAATCTCACTCGCGTGACGCAGCATGGTGTCTGAGAAGGAAGAGAAGTAAAGATACTCGCGAAAGAGTTTTTCCGGCGGTACGGTTTCGGTAATTTGAACCAGGCTGCAGCCTGGACAAAATGCCAAATCGAGAGGATAGGTCGGCTCGGGCTCACTAAGCAGGTCCTTAGTGATCAACGAATTCGCCAAAGGCGTGCTGCCTAATGACAGGACCAATTCCAAACCTGGATGGCCGCACGAACGGCACTTAAGCGAGGCGTTCATTAACTGGCTCTCAAGAAATTCTGGTACCAACTGATCGTCCGATGCAGGCCTTCGTCAAGTGTGAACAGCGGGTTCCACCCCAGCATCTCGCGCGCTTTGGCTGCACTCAAATATTGATGCCGAATTTCGTTACTGGCCTGATTCAAAACTTTTGGTTTCAAATTCGATTCCATTAATTCAAGTATCTTTTCGACCAGCTCAGAAACGGTGACCTGAATCTCGTTTGAAAAATTAAAAGCCTGCCCACGCAATTCGGGAGTCTGCGCCAGTTTTTCCGCCAACAGCACGTACGCCGCCGCCCCATCCTCAACATAGAAATAATCTCTGATGTAGTTACCGTCAGAGCGGATGACGGGCTGCTGACCTCTGAGCACGGAGCGAATTGTTCCCGGGACGATTCGATTCCAGTTGAGATCACCCCCGCCGTAGAAGTTACCGCAACGGGTCGTTGCTACCGGCACGCCGAAAGTCACCGCATACGAGTGAGCGATGAGGTCGGCGCACGATTTACTCACGTCGTAAGGATGCTGGCCGTTAAGCGCCGTTTCTTCATCATAAGGAAGGCTCTCATTATCTCCGTAAGCCTTGTCCGAGGAAGCCAGAACAATTTGTTTCACCGTCGGGCTGTGGCGGCAAGCCTCCAGCAACGACCAGGTACCACCAATATTAGTCTCGAATGTGGAAACAGGATTTCGGTTCGCGATACCGACTATCGTTTGCGCGGCCAAATGAAAGACCGTGTCGACTTCATACTCACCCAGGATCCGCTCGATTAATTTCTGATCTTCTACTTCGCCGCGAACCACCTTGAGATTATCAATCAGGCCATCCTGAATTAAGAGACTTTGCGGCACCCAGTCCCGCACGAGACAAACCAGATCGGCGCCGGCGTCCCGCAGGAGATGAACCAGCCAACCACCCAGCAGCCCGGTCCCTCCCGTCACCAGGGTGGGACGGTCGAGCCAGAACTCATTTGACGGCGTAGCTAATCCCATACTTTCCAGGGCGCGTTGCCGCTTGTCCAAAGGCTTTGCAGTAGACGCATGTCCCGCATCGTGTCCATGCATTGCCAGAAATTTCCATGCCGATAGGCGACCAGTTGGTTATCAGCGGCGAGACGTTCCATCGCATCCGCCTCCAGACTGCTATGATCGTCTTCTAAATAGGAAAATACCGCTGGCTCGAAAACCATGAAGCCGCCGTTGATCCAACCCTCTCCAATTTGGGGCTTCTCAGTAAAACTTACGACGACGTCGCCGTCGAACTCTAAACCACCGAAACGCGCGGGCGGACGCACGGCGGTAACAGTGGCAACCCGGCCATGTGAGCGATGAAATTTGATCAGGTCGTCAAGGTTGATGTTACCGACCCCGTCACCATAGGTCACCATGAACGTATCATCCTTCAGCCAGGGTTCGAGACGTTTGACGCGACCTCCAGTGTGCGTGTCCATCCCGGTATCCATCAAATGAATTAGCCAGTCTTCGCATTCACGCGAGCGAGTCTCGATTTTTCCCGTGGCAAGATGAACCGACATGCTTCCACTCAGATTGTGATAATCCAAAAAGTAACGCTTAACTTCTTCACCCTTGTAACCGAGTGCGATAAAGAATTCACGGAAGCCATAACTGCCGTAGTGTTTCATGATGTGCCAGAGAATTGGCCGGCCGCCAATTTCCACCATGGGCTTTGGCTTGAGTTCGGTTTCTTCGGCCAGGCGGGATCCGAGACCACCTGCCAGAATTGCTACTTTCATGCGAAGGTGCCCTCGCTCATTTCGCGGCTTACCGGCTGTGAGCGCGATTCAAATTGAGTAGTCCAGGGCAGCAAAGGCCGGATGGCCCCGGGAATTCCACCCTGAAAATCTCCCCTGGTGGGATTATCTTTGAAGCTGTCGACAACTTCAAAAGTAACGACGTCCAATGCAATAAAGTGAATAATCGACGGCTCGGACGTACTCAAAGCAGCGTTGACCAATACATGACCATCCGACAGGAAATTCCCCGGAATCCAAACCGTGCTTCGATAGTGCCCGATGGGCCGGGGTTGTCGCGCACCCGGGCTCGAGTCGCCAGTTACAAACAGATAGGTGCGCCCTTCATTGAAAAAGTGAATATTGGGTCCCAGGACATAGCCCGGTTTCAATACTTCGAACTCCATTTGGACTCCGATGGGCTTGCGAATGTCCAGGTGGGACGATACTTGTCCGTTTTCATCACACACGCGCACGGCTAACAAACGCGCGATGTGGTTGCCCGGAGCTTCGTCCAAATCGTTCCATACGCGCTCTGCTGAAACTTTCAAATTCGAACCCAGGTAGGTCTTTGCGACCTCGTCAGCAGGTCCTTCCGTGGCAATGACCCCGTGGGAAAATAAGAGAGCGCGGCTGCAAAGTTGAGTCATAGCAGCCATGCTATGCGAAACAAAAAGAATCGTGCAGCCGTTATTTCTTATTTCCTTTATCTTGTTGAAGCACTTGTGCTGAAAATCCACGTCACCGACGGCAAGTACTTCATCCAGGATTAGGACTTCCGGCTCCAGGTGAGCGGACACTGAAAAGGCCAGGCGGAGATACATGCCACTCGAGTACCACTTGACTGGTGTGTCTATGAATTTCTCGATTTCAGAGAAGGCAACGATCTCGTCAAACTTGCGCTGAATTTCCGCCTGCCTCATTCCCAGGATGGCCCCATTCAAAAAGACGTTCTCTCGACCAGTCAGCTCTGGGTGAAATCCAGTACCGACTTCCAGCAGGCTACCGATGCGTCCATAAAGATCTATTCGTCCGCTGGTGGGCTCAGTGACGCGTGAGAGAATCTTGAGTAGGGTCGATTTACCAGCTCCATTGCGCCCGATAATGCCAACCACCTCGCCGGGTGCAATGTCGAAACTCACATCCTTCAGCGCCCAAATCGTTTCATAGCGTGAGTGCGAGCCTGCCGACCGTCGTCTGAACGGGATCCTGACCGCACCGCCAAGAGTCTCTCGTAGAGTCTGATAGGGCGGCTGGACCGTGCCAATCCGGTATTCTTTGGAGACATTCTGAACTCTAATGATTGGTTTCATCGCTGCAGAGCTTCCTAAACGAGATCAGCAAAACCCTTTTCTGTTTGCCGAAAAATGAAGGCGGCGCAAACCAGCAGGACGCCAGTGAGGATTGCAGAGACTATAAGAGCCATCACAGGGATTTCTGTGCCCAGCAGCGCTCCGCGAAACCCTTGAATCAGACCCACGATCGGATTCAGGCTGTAAAGCGTTCGCCACTTTTCAGGCACCAGAGCCGGCGGATAGACTATGGGTGACGTGAACATCCAGAGTTGGATCAGTACCGGCAAAGCCACCCCGACATCGCGGTATTTAACGTTTAAGCTCGAGAGAAGAATGCCAATACTGAGCGTGAACAGCGTCATCAAGAGAATTATGAGTGGCATCAGGGCAAGTTTCCAGGTCAGCACCATATGATAATTCAGCACCACCCGGTAAATCACGAGCAGCCCTACAAGGATCACAAACGAGATAGAAAAATCTACCAGGCGTGTACCCAGGTTTGCGGCTGGCAGAAGTACTCTGGGAAAATAAACTTTGGTGAGCAGATTCGCGTTTCCGGTAAGACTGGTACTGCACCCCATAATGCCGCCCGAAATAAACATCCAGGGAAGCAGTCCGCTATATACAAATACCGGATAGGGTAGCCCCGGAGCGGAAACGCGTATGACCATCCCCAGGAATACTGTAAAGACCAATGTCATTAGTAAGGGTTGCAGCACTACCCAAATCGCGCCGAGAAAGGTCTGCTTGTAACGCACCTTCAGATCACGCAGGGTAAGAAAGTAGAGCAACTCGCGGTGGGCCCATAACTCCCGGATATCAAACGCACTCCAGGATCGGCTGGACTGAATCGTCACCAGGGGCTCCTGAGGAAGATTGCGGTGCTTTTCGGAATGTTTTCCGATGGACTTCGGCGCCGAAGCCTCCTGGTTGTCGGCACGCTCCAACGACCGAATATCTTCTGTGGTATTCAAAGCCATTAAGTCTGTTAAGAGATCTCCCGAAGTCGCGGTAAGAAAATCAGGATTTATGGCAATTTCAAACGTCCCGGCTAGATTTTTATGCCTTGCTCTATCTCAAAGGCTTGCAGTTTAGCGATAAGAGAGATGGTGGTCAAGCAAGCAAACTCAAAGGCAAATGAGCAGTTCGAGAGAGTGGCGCAAGCCGTTCCGCATTAATCACGCGCAAGATGCGTCGGCCATATTTCGGACTGCGGCACTCCAACTTAGGGGGCGGATTTTCCGGTCGATGTCTCCAATAGGACTCGAGGCCAGCGCCCCAAAACATCAGTTTCATTCAAACCGAAACAAATAAAACCCTCCAACGCCTGCTCCTGGGAGCGGACGTTGGAGGGTTAAAGAGGGGAAACGAGTAGAGCTATTACTGCGGACCGACGTTGGCGATTCCCTGGCCGTTTCCAGGAAGACCGCCGCCGTTGCCGCGAATGTTGTTGTTCCCGAACGACTCAATCGTGCCGCCGCTAAACGAAGTGCCCGCGGAGGTATTGTTTGTCATCGTGACGTCACTAATTCGCGTAATCGAGGCACCCGACCCAGCGAAGATGCCAGTGCTGTTATGAGAGATCACGCTGCTCATAATCGCTGCTTCCGCGGTTCCGCCAGACTGTTGACTCACCTGAACCCCAGCATTGCCATTGCCGGTAATCGTGGAGTGTCTGATGGTCAACCGGCTCCCGCCACCTGCGAAAATGCCAGAGAGCGTGTTACCTACGAGCCGGCAATTGTCGAGGGTCGCAGCCACGGTTGTCACAGCGCCAATGTCGATGCCAACGTTGATTCCGTTAGTAGAGTTGTTCTTGATAGTAGTGTCTAGCAAGTACAGCCTGGCATTCGGCGTAGTGCGGACATCGTTGACGCCCTTTCCGGCGCCGGCCCGGAAACCAAATATGACGCAGTTCTCTATGAACACTTGCAGCGCCGCGGTTATGTTGATCCCAGTGAGCCCGGTCGTAGCTCCGTTGATCGAGAGATTCCTAAGCTGAATCACATCGCTGGTACCGGCGTTTATGTTAATCGCGTTGGTTCCGGCCCCAAGAATAGATCCGAATGTTCCGCCGCCGTCAATCGTAATCGATTTTGTAATGGTGACGGCACCGAAACCGCCTGGATCGATGCAGTCAATTTCGCCACCCGGAGCGGTCTTTGAAATCGCCCCTGCAAAGGTCTTGCACGGCGCGGTGCGGCTGCATGGATTGGCATCGTCGCCAACACCGGATACCCAGGTACGAGTAGCCTGAGCCTGGGCTAGGGATGCGAAAGCGAACATGAAGATCGCAATCGCGAATATCTTAATAGTGAACCGAAACTTGTTCATTTGGAGTCTCCTTTTTCTTTCTGTTGAAGTTTTGGGATGGTCGCCAGTAGAACACGGATCCGTTCCGGCCACTGTTGCGCCGAGTCTTCCCATTGTTGCCAAAAAAGCGTTTTCATCAAGCCCACGATGGAATGCTTGCCAAAGTCCCAAACCGCGAACCGCTAGTTGCTGCCGCAGTCAGCCACCGTATCATTCGTAATCGTCCAGGTCGAGTCAGTACCGCTTGCGACGACTGTGGAAAGAAAACATCCATCCTGGTCCTCGCCGATGACTTTAAGCTGCTGCTGGTCCCACGTCACGTTACTAATGGTATGTGACTGGCCAGCTGCAATATGACTCTCAGCGAGTTGATCCGCTCCCCAGTCGTCAGCATTGACATGCGAAAAATAGACGTTGCGAATCTCCCGGTTTGAGTTATTTACAATCGTAACCGAGCCGGAGAGCGGCCGAGCCGCAACAAGTGCCGCAACAGCTAAGATAGCGACGCAGACTACAAGGAGACGATTAAGGTGACGGTTTTTGCGTGAATTTTTCATCTGCACTCCTTATCTGAATTATTGGGAAGCGGCAGACTTCAAAACGCCGCCTCCCTGACTCCCAACCCTCGATTATGGGCAGCTACTGACGACTGTATAGTGCACACCGCTATCCACGGCTGTCTGACCCGGGTTGTGTTGCACGACGACCCTTGCGGTGGCCGTTCCGACGTTGCCGTGGGAATCCACTGCCTTGAAGAAGATCGTGTAGACGCGACCGTTGCCCCCGCCATCTCGCTCGGATCGCAACTGTACCGACTTGCAATTGGCGGCGATTACGATGTCGTTCAACGTATTGCCGTCGCCACCACTGTTCTCGAGCTCGTCGCTAGTCACCTTCGTGATAACGACGCTGCTCACGCTGATGGGGCCATCGCAGTTGTCGTTGACAGCAGTCACAAAGTCCGTCACCCCGAAGGTCTGGTACTTGTGATTCGGAGGCCACATTGATGGCGTCTGACCATTAAGAGTAATCACCGGCGGTGTGTTATCCACCACCGTAACTATCTGGGTCGCCGAAGACGTGTTGCCGTGTGCATCGGTTGCCGAATAGGTTAGCGTAGTTGGACCGGCGGGGAAGACGTTCCCCGCAGGAACTCCACTGCGCGTGACCGCACTCACACCAGGACAGTTGTCGGTGGCCGATCCCGTTCCCAGCGTCGCGTCGAGATTACTGACGGTAACGCTACATGACGTAGCGCCCGCACCTGTATAGAGGGTAACCGCCCCCGGGGCCGTAACGGTCGGCGGGGTGTCATCTACCACCGTAACCAACTGAGTCGCCGAAGACGTGTTGCCGTGTGCATCGGTTGCTGAATAGGTCAGCGTAGTTGGGCCGACCGGGAAGTTATTGCCTGGGGGCACGCCACTGCGGGTGACCGCGCCGACCCCAGTACAGTTGTCGGTGGCCGACCCGATTCCAAGCGTGCCGTCAAGGTCAGTAACGGTGACCCCACATGAGGTCGCGCCAGCACCAGTGTGGAGCGTAACGGCTGCCGGCGGCGTAACTGTCGGCGGCGTGTCATCTACCACTGTAACGTGCTGATGGGCTGTAATGCTGTTGCCGGAATTATCGGCCGCAGTATAGGTGATATCGGTATCGCCGACTGGGAAGATATTGCCAGCCGGTACGCCGGTGCGAGTGACTGTGACCACGCAATTGTCAGTGGCTGTCGCCATTCCCAACGTCGCGTCGCCTACAAATGTGCCGCAGGAAGTTGCAGTCGGGCCAGTATTGAAAGGCCCAACATTCCCCGGAACAAAGGTAAACGTCGGCGGTATGGACGGGCTTTCCGTCACGGTTACGTGCTGAACTCCGGTCGCCGTAAGGCCGGCACTGTTAGTTGCCGTATAAGTGACATCGGTGGTTCCGGTCGGGAAGACAAAGGTCTCGCATACCCGATTCGGATTGCCTGGAATCGGGCACGGAATAGTTGGAACACCTGTACGAGTGATGGATACTGACGATGCACAAACGTCAGTCGCCGTGGCCACTCCGAGTTCGTCATCGAGCAGTGCTGAGCATGAGTCTGTCGTTACATTCAAGTCAGCCGGCACCGTCAGCGTCGGCGGCGTACTACCGTTACCTGTATTCGTGACGCTTATGGTCTGCGAGCAGGACGCACTACCCAGGTTATTAGTTGCCGTCCAGGTAATCACTGTTTGCCCGGCCGGGTAGGGGGAGCCCAGTGGCAGGTGATCGCTTCGGTCACTGGTCAATACCACGTTGAGACCGCCGGTTGTCGGCGTTCCGATCTCAGGAAGGGTAACGAGTGCCTGGCATCCACCTCCAGCATTAAAGGTCTTGTCGCTGGGACAACTGATTGTCGGTGCATCGACCGAGGTCACTATTATTCTTTGCGTACAGAATGCGGTGCGCGCAAAAGGATCTACGCATTGCGGCGAATCGAGACATTCCGTCGCCGTCCAGGTGATCGTCGTCGTTCCAATCGGGTATGGATCGTCCAGTTGCCCGTTGTCACTGCGGCTGCCGCTTACCGTCACATTAGTGCCGCTTACGGCTGTTGGCGTGTTGACAACAACCGCTGCATCACTCTGACCTGCGCCAGCCACGACCGTCTGGTCACCGGCGCAGGTGATTGCGGGAGGTGGCGTATCAATTACTGTAACCGTGAAGCTACACGAACCGCCGCCCGTTGCCGACGTGGTCGTAACCTGCGTGACGCCAACGTGGAAGAACGAGTGGGAAATTGGCGTGCTGGTCACGGCCCCGCAAGTGCCAAATCCTTCTGGAGCATAGTCCACAAATGCGCCGGAGACTGGGGGATTACCACCCGGTCCATCCAGGTCCTGCGTCGTATTAGCGGTGACGACAATACTGTTGGGGCATTCAATGACGCAGCCAGTAGGCGTGCCATCGCCGCTACCGATTCGCACTACAGCGGCAGCAGAATCATCGGTGGAGTCGGGATCAACATAAGAAGGGGTAGCGCCAACGGCGTCGGGGCTGGAAACCGTTGCGACGTTGGTAATGGTATTTCCGGCAGAGCCGGCCGTATAAACGATTTCGAAACTAGCAGTGGCGCCAGCCGCAAGCGTGGCCGCCGTGCAGGGTAACACGTTCCCGGGACAGGTGAATCCCCCCGACGGAGTAACCGAAGAAAAGGTCGCGTTAAGCGGTGTCGGATCTGTCAACACAACATTTGTAGCATCGCTCGGGCCCGAGTTAGTGACGCTCACGATAAAGGTAACTGGATCGCCAGCGTTTACGCTGGAGTTACTGATTCCCTTGGCAACTGAAAGATTTGCTGTCGGAGTAGGTCCCTTCACTATGAAAGGCGCAGTAAATAATAGTGAGCCTCTGCTCGAGACGACGCTTGCTTTCCATGTGCCCCGATTATCAACAACGAAATTTCCGATAATTGTCGTAGAATCCATTGGCAAAGGGTACGAGTCCGTTTGGGGATCGGTCGTGATTGGAGTGAAGGTCCGGATGAAGCCCGCAGGATCCGTCCATGCAAAGCGCCGACCGAGCGCAGGATTAACACCAACTGCCTTTGCGCACACCGTCTCGCCTAAGCTGAAAACGGTCTGCGCCGTTGTGCAGTTATCTGCATAGGTCGCAATCGGCACAGTCTGATCGACTACCGTAAAGACAGGGGGAACGCCTGCACCATCCGTAGGATCCGCCATCGCAGACTTCCAACTGCCAACGCCAATCGGCAGGTGGAGAAAATTCTGTATTCCTGAGATTTCGCCTCGCTTGGAACCAGCAGTCCGAGAAACCTCCTTCGTCGATTCATTGCCCGGCGCAGCACCGAAGCCCCAATGCAGGGACGACGCCGACGATCCTGAATAAAAAATCCCGGCCACTAAAGCGACCAGGACTAAGCCGGCACCGATGCGGATTAAGCGACGCGCTGTCATAATATTCATCGGAATATTGAGATTTGTTGACTGCGTGCCGTTTGCTTTGAGGGATTTCATGGCGAGTCTCCTTATATTACTCTCTCGTGTTTACCTGCCGGGTGGACTTGGAAGTTCTCGTAGGGCCCTGTGCGGTTTAATACCAGTGCGGTTTAATATCGGAACAAAAACTGGGACCATTCCTACCTAACTGCAAGGCGGTGCATACTATTCGCAACTTGAGTTGCTGTCAAGAGTAAATTTTGTCCTGACCACTCGGGCGCGAGAAACAATTGACAAGTGCGCCAAAGCTTCGTCAGTGTGCGCACCGAATTGCACGGTTAAAGAACTTGGGCGCCACTACCCAGACGAGTCACCCAAATTGCGAATCCGCTTATCGGCCGATTGCCTTAAGGACGGCTGAACAAAATGAGAAATTGGACTTAAATTCTCGGAGGAGCATCCCGCCCCGATTTGGCGAGCGCGTGGTCGATGCCAATGAGTCATCTGTTCCGACGGGCTCCGCTTCCCTTTTGAAGAGTGCCCTCCGAAAGCTTCTTGAGTTTCACCAGTTTGCGTTAACGTAGTAATAGATGTTAGACAAATATTCCGAGCCTGGCGGCACGCTCGGACCGAGGAGATGATGAAGAAGCTATTCATAACTGGCGGAGCTGGGTTCATAGGCTCGTGTTTCGTCAGGCTGATTCTTGATGAAGCTCCGGCTTGCGAGATGGTCAATTTCGACGGCCTCACTTACGCGGGAAATCCTGATAACCTCGAGGGCATCGACAAGGATCGCCATCATTTCGTCAAAGGCGACGTCGCTCACCGGGAAGCGATTCTGAATGCTCTCGACCCGGACACCGACGCGGTAATCAATTTCGCGGCCGAGTCGCACGTAGACCGAAGCATTACTTCCGCGGCTGAGTTCGTTACTACCAATGTACTGGGAACGCAGGTGTTGCTGGACTGTGCAAGAGAACGAGGCGTCAAACGCTTCGTGCAGATTTCGACCGACGAAGTAATGGGGAGTCTCCCGGAGGATGAAGATGCATTCTTCACGGAGACTTCGCCTTTCCAACCAAACAGTCCGTACGCCGCGTCAAAAGCGGCGGCGGAACATTTGGTGCGCGCGGCGAATCATACTTTCGGACTGGACACGGTAATCACGCGCTGCGGTAATAACTATGGACCGCGACAGTTCCCCGAAAAGTTTCTGCCCCTGATGTTGGCCAACGCGATGGAGGATCAACCGATCCCCGTCTACGGCGACGGCTTGAATGTCCGTGATTGGATCTATGTCGAAGACCACTGCCGGGCAATCTTACAAGTCCTGGAGAACGGCCGCTCCGGGGCCGTCTATAACATCGGCGCCCGGAACGAGCGCCGAAACATCGAGGTGGCCAGGAGCGTCCTGGACGTCCTGGGAAAGCCGCATTCCCTGCTTCGCTTTGTGAAAGACCGACCGGGACACGATCGCCGGTACGCAATTGATCCGACTCTGATTGAGAGCGAGCTCGGTTGGCGCCCGACTGAAACATGGGAGAGCGGATTGCGCAAAACGATCCGGTGGTATCAAACGAATAACGATTGGATAACGCGCGCGCGCAGCGGAGCCTACCGCGATTTCTACGCTCTGCAATACGGAAACGAGGTCGGCGCGAATTGAAGGTCATGGTCACAGGCGCCGCCGGAATGGTGGGGCGCGCGGTCGCTGCTTACGGCACGGCCCGAGGCGAGACCGTTGTCGCTTTCAACCACCACTCTCTCGACATTACTGACGAACCGCAGCTGAACGAAACTTTTGATCGCTTGTGTCCGGACGTCGTGATCAACTGCGCTGCCTGGACAGATGTTGATGGATGCGAGCTTGATCCGGTCCGGGCGCAAAGAGTGAACGCCCTCGGACCTGAGCTGCTGGCGCTGGCGACTCGCAAGATCGGCGCGCAACTGATAACGATCTCCACGGATTACGTATTCGATGGCGAGCAGGATGGATTTTACACTCAACGAGATCAGCCAAATCCGCAAAGCGTTTACGGGACTTCCAAGCTGGAAGGCGAACGCCGGGCCCTGACTTCGTGTGCTAATACAATCGTGGTGCGCAGCGGATATATCTTCGGTTCGGGTGGAACGAACTTCTTAAGCACGCTCCTCGCCCGAGCCCGCCGCGGCGAAGATCTGAAGGTGATCGGGGATATGTTCGGCACTCCCACCTACGCCCCGCACCTCGCTCGACAGCTTTATCAGCTTTCACAAATCGACGTTCCCGGAATTTATCACGTCGTAAACGCTGGCGAGGGCACGAGCTTCGAGGGTTTTGCGCGGTATGCTCTAAGCCATGCCGGGCTGAATGAAAACCGCGTGGAAAGTGTCAGTCTTGCCGAGTTAAAAAGGCCAGCGCCACGTCCACGCAACTCACGATTGCGTTGTGTGCTTTCGGAGGCCATGGGAATCGCCCCTTTGCCTTTATGGCGCGATGCGCTTCGCGAGTTCATCGGCGTCGATTATGGTGAACCGCCGGCTGAGGCCGGTTCCGACCTGGTTTGACTTGCCTGACGCTGTGCGTCTGCTATTATGGTCAATCCTCGAGTGCCTGTGGCGGAGATAATCTCTAAGGATAGGGTTTTAAAGATATGACTCAAGATGAACGCCTCGTTCCGACACGCGCCGGCCGTGACCTGGACAGCACCCTGGCCGACCTCACTCAGGGTAAGCCGTATGGCCGGTATGGCTCGGCCCCAGCCGAGACAAATCTCCGCGAATACTTGTTCGTCGTTCTTAAGCGCAAGTGGCTCATCATGAGCATGGTCCTGATTATTACTTCGCTGGCGACAATTCAAGCGTACCGGGATCCTTCCATCTACGAAGGCGCAACTACCATTCGAATTGAACCCAAGGGCAACGTCCTCACCACCGGCAACCTGGTGATTAACGCGCAACCGGATCCTAATTTTTGGGGCACACAGTTAAAGCTGCTGCAAAACCCGGAACTAGCGCGGCAGGTCGTGCTGACGCTCGGCCTCCAAAGCAATCCGGCGTTTCTCGGTGGCGAGGCGCGCAGCGGTGTATTTGATTCGTTGAAGAGAATTTTTTCGCACGAAATGCCAATTCACTCGACGTCTTCGATTAATCCATCGGGGGTCGAGCCGGTTAGCATGGACGACTTAAAGGGCAAACAGTTTACTCCCGAGGAGTTGGCCCAGCTTGAGCCGTACGAAGACGCGATCGCCGCGAATTTGACGGTTGAGCCAACCATTAATACGAGCCTGATCACTCTCCGCTATCGCCACACCGATCCTGAGTTGGCTAAGAAGATAGCCGATACACTGGCCGATGTTTTTATCAATAACAACAACTCTCGAATTAATTCCGGCCGGAGCGATGCGGAAGTTAAGCTGGTCAAGGGGATTGCCGAAACCCAGGCCAAGGTCAACCAGGGTGAAAAGGATCGCTTCGCTTTTGCCAAGTCACACAACCTGCCGCTCGACAATAAACCTGGCAGCGATCTCGAGGCGATGCGCCTGCAGACTTACAGCGGTCAACTCCTCGAAGCTGAGAACCAGCGCCGAGCTTCGATCGCAACCTATGAGGCGGCAAAAAATGCGCCCGATCCGTTCTCGGCGCCAGAAGTGCAAGCTGACGCGCGCATCCAAAAGCTGCGCGAAAAGTTAGGCGATTTGAAGGAAAAACGTCAGGCGCTGTTGCAGACCTACACGTCGGAATGGCCCGCGGTCAAACAGATAGACGCCCAAATCAAGCCGGTTGAGGAAGAGTTGAGCAGGGCGCCAAAAGAGGTTCTGGCTTCATTAAAGTCGCGGGCGGACGCCGCAGGGGCGCGGGAAAAGAGCTTGACCGGAGCTTATAACCGCCAGCACGGTACGACCACGCAGCAGACCAAAGACCAGATCGAAATGGCGGTGCTGACGGCTGAGTTGGAGGCCAACAAGCAACTTCTCAGCATCTTCACGCAAAAACTTCGCGAGTTGACGATCTCTTCCGGCGGCGGCACACCCAGCGACGTTACCGTTTCAAATTACAGTCGGGTTCCCCGCGGCCCCGTCGGACCGGCGCGGCTTCGCACAATTATCCTGGCCTTTATGCTTTCTCTCGTGGCGGGAATCGGACTAGCATTCCTGCTCGACTTCCTCGACGACACGATTAAGTCGGTTGACGATGTCGATCGCTATATTCACTTGCCGGCGCTCGCGCTGATCCCCGCCGGCCCCGGAGATAAAC
>JAWVEM010000092.1:0-20202 GCA_033856735.1 Blastocatellia bacterium | reverse complement strand
GGCGAAGACATTGCCGAAACTCAACCTTACTCAGTACTGAGCAAACGAACGTTGGCAGAGATCGCCGAAGACGAAGGCGGCGTGGTGAAGAAAGCCGCCACGGGCGATCCGAAAAAGCTTCCCCGCCGCACCGGGATCAAGCGTCGCAAGAAAACTGCGAAGAAGAAGATTTGGCACAGTAATAAGTAAGCCTGAGTTGTTATTGGGCTGACGACTCCCAAAAGCGGCTGCCGATCCGGAAACCATTGACAACCGTTCGACCCCGGCAGAATAATCAGCCTGACGATTTCAGCCATCCCGCTCGCGATTGACCAGGCCCCCAAAAAGGGCCCTTGAAACCTTTCTTGATTTTATTGATCGGCTGAAAATCACTTCTACGGCGCAGGCAGCGGCCGCGAGAAATCCCTTGAGCTGTTTTGCCTGAGTCTTAACCCCTTGGCTCAATAAGCGTCAACGCGCGTTGAGGGTTGCTCATGAAAACATTTCTGATTCTTGCTTTGTCATCGTTCGCGCTCACGCAAACGCCCGGCACTCCACAGAATCCAGTGGGCCTGGAGGTCTTGAGCCTGAAGGTGAAAGAAAGCGTCTACAACCCGGACGTGGATACAACCGACAGTTCCGAACCGCCGTCGAGTGTAACCAGACCCAATCCGAATGCGGGACGGCCCACTAACAGGAATGAAACGGAAACTGAGAGGCTCGAGAGACAGACGAACCTGCGTGTGCAAAACATGCACGCGCTCGAAGCTACTGCCAAACGGGAGGGCACAAACCGCCCATCAAGAATCCGGATCTATGAATCCGAGGCCGAGATAAAGAATGGCTCTGCCAAACCAATCACCGGATTCGTTTGGGCGTATCAGGCCTCGCCCGCTCTGCAATACACACAGGACCAGGAATTTCTTTGCAACACGAAAATAGCCGCGGGCGAGACCAAACGCGTGAAGGTTCTTTCACTTTACCCCAATCAGAAGGTGGTGAACGTAGCGGCGTCCGGCGCCGCGTCTGTGCCGGCGAAGCCAATGGTAAAGGATGTCATCGTCAACCAGATTCGGTTCGCCGACGGCACAATGTGGCAGCGCCCCAACTGGAACCCGATCGTCCTTTCCACGCTCGGCGCGAGGACTGTGGGCAAAGGAAAATGCGAGGCTCTTTAGTGTTTGGAGATTAGTTAGAGCCTTCTTATTTGACACGTCAACGTCTTCGTTTGGGTATGCACGGCTTTTCTTTCAGCACAGGATATTGTTCGTCGAATTCTCACCGGAACGTCCAGTCGTCCGGCGCGTCCACTTTCACTTTCAACTGATAAAAGCTCCGCTTCTTTGGTAATTCCCCGTTTGAGAACTCTTGAAATGATAGAGTACTGCGAACCGGGCGAACCTATTCTTAGGCAGAAGGAGTGGCATTGATATGGATCCCGATCCAATGCAGTTCGTAGAAGACAACGACAAAAAAGACACCGCGGCCGCTAGCGAGGTGAAGAAAACCAAAGCTCACTTGAACACGTGGGTAGCTATTTCGGTGGCGTTACTCGCCACGTTCATGGGCATCTGCAAGGTCAAGGACGACAACATCGTGCAGGCGATGCAACAGGCGCAGGCCGATAAGATCGATAACTATTCATGGTATCAGGCCCGCAATATTCGTGAAGAAGTCGCGAAAGCCACGGTCGCGCAACTGACCGCCCAAGCGGCTACGGCGCTGCCACAGGCCAAGCCGGCCTTCGAAGAACAGATCAAAACTTACCAGGCGATCGCCCAGGATCAGGCAGAGAAAAAGAAAACTCAGCAAGCCGATGCCGACAAAGCCGATCAGACATATAACGAGCTCAACTTTCACGACGATCAGTTCGATCTTTCGGATGCGATGCTGGCGCTGGCGATTTCACTGATGGCCGTAACGGCTTTGACGCAGAAGCGTTGGCTCTTCGTGCTCGCACTGTTCCCGACCGTCTTCGGTGTGGTCATGGGCCTGGCGGGTCTTCTTGGTTGGCACCTTCACCCCAACCTGCTGACCAAGCTGTTGTCTTAGGCACTGCTTAGGGAGCCGGCATGAGGTCATCTATGAAGCGGCCGTTGAAGGGAGGACAGCTACGCCTTTAGTTCAGATCAATACAATGGTTTTGAGCTTGTCGGTTTTACATTGGGAGCGATAACATGAACAGAATCGAGGACACGATCATGCAATCTATCGACGAACTGGCGCGCGCAATTACTCAACTTGAACCATCAGACCAAGAGGCATTGTTGGACAAGGTCGTGCAACTAAATGTTCAGAAGGCTGGGGACAACGGATCAGACTCCAAGTTCCAAGTCATGCAGGAGGCGATGAAGGATGAGTTGTTCCTGGCTGACCTGCGTGAAGTCACGGAAGACTTCAGCCACGTTGACGCTGAGGAAACTCCCGCATGACTCCGGAACGCTGGAGCCTTTAGTTGGCCAACCTCGACCCGGTCGTTGGCTCCGAACAAGGCAGGACGCGTCCCGTGCTCGTCTTGAGCGATACCAGGCTAAATCATATTCTCCCGTCGTTAACGTTCTCCCTATCACCTCGCGCAAGCAGAACCGGCGCATCTATCCGAACGAAGCACTCATTCCTGGCGGAACCGCCGGACTTGATGTTGAAGCAATTATTCTCTGCTACCAGATTCGCACACACGACAAACAGCGGCTCATCAAGCGCCCCGGTGTGCTGGGCGAGACAAACCTGCGCACCGAGGTGCTTGCTGCCTTGCGGTTCCAATTCCTGATGACCGACTAGCCCGTTATCGCCGCGTTTCCGCCCTGGAAACATCGCTAATACTGCCAACTCACAGTCACGAACCCGGTGCCGCTGTTTGGCACGGTGTACTGATGATTATTGCCATTTTCCCAGGTCACTGTGCCGTTGGCGGCAATCTTGATGAACTTGAATTGGATGGTCTGCCCAGCCGGCACACTCGCGTTGAGAAACCAGTTCGGATAGTTGGGTGTCAGCATCGGCCCGACAGCTCCGTCCCACGTCGTGCTCCAACTCCCGAGTTCGACCGTATTGCCGGTAAGAAAAATATAGTCGCCTGTCTGCGTGGACGTGGCGTTGTTGACTGTGAAGGTCACCGGAATAAGTTTTGCCGTGAGCACCGTGTATTGAATGCTATTCGAAACCTGACTCGATGAGTTGGTCACGGTCACGTTGTAAGCACCATTAGTCACAGACGGCGTGGTGCAGACGATTTGCGTCGGCGTCCATGAGTTGATCGTTGCGGTCGTCGTGCCGAACTTCACACTGCCCGTCGTCGAACCAAAGTTGCGGCCGGCGATTGTCACCTTCACGCCTGACTGTCCGGAAGTTGGACCAATCGAGCCGACCTCAGGCGGCGCAGAGCCTTCGGTAAACTGCCAGACACCAACGGTGTGTGACTGTAGGGTAAAGTTAGTTACCGGATTGTTGCCGCCTGATCCCGTGCCTACCGTAATCGAAGAACCGCCCAGCAATCCGTTGAGATAATCAGTGTAGGTTCCGGCCGGCAGGCCCGCATTCAGCCCGGTGATCGAATAAGACGAGCTGTCATTCTTGTTGATAGCTACGATCACGACACTGCCAAAGAATTTTCTCTCGTAAATGTAAACGTCGTTATTGATCCAACGCTCAGTCGTGGAGCCATAAGAGATCGCCGGATTGTTATGACGCAGCGTAGAGAGCTTGTTCATCAACTGATACGCGGTGGTGCTGGTGCTAAAAACCCCCATCATGTTTCGGTTGTATGGATCCGTCCCGCCGTTTGTGTCGTTGTGCAGGTACTGTTCCGTACCGTAATAGATGCAGGGAATACCACGGGTGGTCAGCGTGAAAGCCATCGCTTCATGCAGCCGGTTAGTGTTGTTGTTGATGGAAAGGAACCGCGCCATGTCGTGATTGTCGATAAACGTGACGAGATCGTCCTTCCAGGTGAAGTTGCCTGCCTCCTGAGAGAGCACGCCGTCAATTGTTGAAAAATTGCTGTTGCTTGCACCGAATACACTGCGAATTGCCGTGTTCAGCGGAAAGTCGAGCAAAGAGATACCGCTCTTGTTCGCGAACTTGTAAGAATCGTGATAGAGCGGATCAGAGGTACCGCCCTGGTACCATTCGCCAAACAGAAAACTGTCGCCGTAGGTGTAGATCGAATTGGCGAAACTGTATTCCCAACCCCAGGTCGTATGCTTGACGGCATCGATGCGGAAGCCGTCGACGCCGTGCTGCTGAAACTGCTGCGCTGCCGCTTTGAGATAAGCGTCGATCGTTGCGTGTTCCTGGTTGAGATCGGCGAGATCGAAAAGCGCGTAGTACTGCAACTGGTACCGGTCGTCAAAGTTCGCGATGTTCCCATTATGATGAAAATAACCATTCGGGTCGCTTGTGTAGTTCCCAAGGAAAGTTCCGTTATCGTAAAGCGCACCAAACTCGCCTGCGTTGTCTGTAGTCGAATGGTTCGGCGCAAAATCCACGATGACTTTAATCCCACTCTGGTGCGCCGCGGTGACCAAATTGTCAAAGTCGGTCCACGTGTTGCTCGTATTGCCGAAGTGTTCCTCGATGCGCTTAAAATCGCGGGCCTGGTAGCCGTGATAGGAAGCCGTCGGGTTGCCCTGCCCGTCAGGGATGTTCGTGTTGAGATTATCCACCGGCGGCAGAATCCAAATCGCGGTTACTCCCATCCCCGATAGATAAGACATCTTCTGCTGAATCCCGGCCAGGTCACCGCCCCAGTAAAGACGCCAATTGGTCTTAGTCGAATCGTAAAGACCTGAGCTCTGCGATGGATTGTTGTTTGCTGTGCTGCCGTCAAAGAATCGATCAATGACGATTTGATAGATGACTTCGCGCTTGAAATCCGCGGCGCGAGCGCTGTTGAATAGAGTAAACAGTATCGACAGAGAAATCGCGATCACTGAAAGACACCTATTGAGTTTTCGCATAACAACCTCCAGAAGAAGACTATCTGTTTTTGAAAAGGGGAAGGGCGGTGCGGATTATATAGCAAGTTGGTTATCTAGGGAATGTAAATGTAGCGTGTGCCGTGTTAGGGCTTAGAGCAAAGCCCTCCGTAAACGGCCAGGCTAGGCCCCGTCGGTTGGCGCTGCGCGCTCGGGCGGGCAGGGATGCCCGCGCTCCCTCAAGTGACAGCTCGGGCATCCTACATGGGCCAGGCGGCGTCGGCGCCCACCGGCCTTACGCTACCGACTCGGCGTTATTGGTTATCGACGTTGGCCTCAATTACGTTTTGAATCAAAGTCGGCACGTTGGAAAAGAAATCATAGCCAGTGATCGCCTCAACTTGATCGACGCTGACCCGATAGGCCTTCCAGTCCGTCCCAATGGATCCTGAGTTCGGTATGACGACCGCGATGGTCCTGGTCGACGCAGTCACGCGAGAAACATCGTTGCTTCCGACAGGTAACACGATGATTACTTTCCAGGTGTTAGCCGGCACCGCGACGTGGCCGTTGGCGATAAAATATTGAAGTCCCTGTCCGCCCGAAACAATGTAAAGCTCGTTGCCCTGGGAAACCAGAGTGCGGCAATAGCTTTCCAGATTGGCCCACACACCCTGATTGTTCGCCGGCAACTGCGGAATCATGTTGGTCATAAGGAAAGTAGCCGAGTTGGCCGTGATCGTGATCGTGCGATCCGCTGAGGGGCACATATGTCCCCGATCGAAACCCGAACCCGAATAGTCAGTTGCCTGAACCTGATACCAACCGGCCGGCAAGGTTGTATCGGCGCGGAAGTCATTTTGTCGCGCCGCGCTGCCCAACCAGGAGGCGTCCAGATGCCAGCTCACCCAATTTGCTTCTCCGTTATCGCGATTGTAAGACAGCGAGTACTGTGGCTTTTCCATTAGATAATTAGCCGGCACGGTCACATTGGTTACCGCATTGGTGGGGTTGCCCATGGTGAGATGTTCGCTGGGCGTGGGAGTAGGAGAGGGGTTCGGCGTTGGTGTCGGCGAGGGATTCGGTGTTGGGGTCGGAGTGGGTGTCGGCGACGTGAAGTCACCAATCTGAATATTATCGAGGTTGATCCGATTAGCTCCGCCGGACACTTTGCGAATTTCGGGTGTCGGGATACTAGTGTGTTGCTAGGAGTCCCGGTAGCCTTGGGCGAGAGCTTGGAAGATAAGAGGAGTCGCAGCACCGATGTTAAGAGCCAAGAGGGGTTTGTCAATATCGTAGGCAACGGCTAAGCCACCAGCGAGCAGGGACAGCGCGAACCTAACACACCAGAACCCTTTTCGGCGATATCGTTCAGGAATCGCGATCTTATGGGAGTGATACGCTTGATACAGCGTAATGACTTCCACCGCGACGCTTCCGCAAACACCCCACAGGAATTTTGCCGACGTGCTCATCGTTTTCGCCGAGTACCTGATCGCTGCGTATCTCGCTTTCGTTTTGGACTGTCATTGTCGGGTTCGTAATTGCCGATGTAGCCCATCAACTTTTTGATCGTTCTGGCTAGCTCGACATATTCGGCAAGTACGAATTTGAACAAATTTGCCATAAGCAGAAGACACGCCACCGTCACGAAGACGGTCTCGGACGTCTGCATAATGAAACGTTCTAACTGTTCCATAGGAATCTCAACTAGCCATCTAAAGAGTGACCTCGTTCCACATCGTAAGGAAGCTTTCAGCTTCGCCGTGCAGCAAAGCCATTAAGCGTTCTTGTGGGGTGCGGTCGTAAAACCGATTATGGTGCACATCCAGAAGAGCATAAGTAACTGGCACTTCTCTCGGTTTGGGTAAAGCGTGCCTCATTAGTAGCAGAATAACGTCTACCCTGCTTGAGTTCAGCGATGCAGCCTTAAAATATAGCTTCACCAAATACGGTTTATTGTTTATATTGAGGCTTAGCTCCGGGTTGATTCGTACCTTGAGTTGTTTGTACTCCCATGTGGTACGCTCTACCGGGCTGGATGTTATTTGCTTGCGTCCGAGAAAGCTTTTGTACATCTTAACAAGCGGCTCATAGCTACTTTGTTTTGATGAATCGAGATGATCCAGGAGCGACTTGAAATATTCGTTCTTGTTTCTCTGCTCACTGTGAAAAACTATTATCGCCTCTCGCAGTTCTCGCCAATGGTCAAATCGCAATTGATACGTAGTTCGACGTTTAATCTCAAGTACCTTAGTCAGCTTCTGAGGGCCAACGACAGCAACAAAGTCAACGAAGTCCGTAAGGGAGATTGTAGGCATGAGAGATAAGCTCCTTATTGAGGTTGAGATGTTCACCCGCAATCCGCACGACGGCATCCGTGCTTTAGTGTTTTTGGCGAACGAGATTGCGGAATCGTCAACGATTCACATTACTGATCCTTCTCAGTGGCAAGAGCGGAGGAGCGATCAGTATCAATTGAAATGGCGCTTCGCTGAGGATGCGCTGTCAAGCTGGCAAGTTGCTATTGATGCCGATCTGGCTTTACAGCTCCGGGATGCCTTAACAACGGCCCAACTCGCCCTTAACGAAAAAGGAAACGGCCGTAAACATATCGTGACTAGTGCCATTGAGGCAATAGAAAATGTTCGGGCCGCGCTAATGCAGTCGATCACAAAGGACGAACCCGAATTGCAGCATTTCCTTTGTGAAGCCTGATATTTAGATTGTCGCTGTCAGCAAGTCCTCAATGCTCCAAATCGTTTTCGTGATTCCCTGAGCCATGCAAGGCGTACATCTTAATGTCTGGTGATAGCGGCAAAGATTGTGATACGCGATTGACAACGCAATCATGGCGCGATGGTTTGCTAGCTTTTTGGAATAGCTCAACGTCAATCTGGTAAACCTTCTCGCCATCATTCTCAATTCCAAATTGAACCGCTCCACGTGTGACGTGCTTACGCGATCCATATCAGGACGGCCAAAGATAGCCTTCTCTCGAATTGACATCACTTTTCTTGGCGAGTAGCGGGTGTCAAAGTCCTCATTGTTCGCATAGGTCTTGATTTGCTGTGCAAAGCTAACCCGATCCCCTAGTGCCAAAGACAAAGCAAACGGATAGCACGGCCATCCGTCGGCTGAAATTTGATACTCGCCACTCGTTGCGTCACTCAACTTTTCCGCAAACTGAATTGTATTAGTCTCGTCACGTTCGCCCAAGTGCCAAGCCAACACAACCTTGGAATTACGTTCGAGCGCAATGTACGTCCACTTGCTGCCTGCGGTTTCGTCCTTGATGCCTTTGCGCTCTTTCCAGCGGTCGTGACATTTCACGTAAGACCAGACCTCATCCACGGCCACGTCCTTGACCGGAATATCTTTGATCATCTTTTCCATTAGTCGCTCGCACTTGTCTCCGGCCAGCACTAACAGATTCAAGATTGTGCGCTTGTGCAGACCTGTTACCCGCTCAACACTGGCGACAGCGTTACCCTCAAGCAAAAGATGCAGGGCCAGCACAGCCTTGTTCATCGGGATTCGCATATCATTAAGAGGGTTATTCTGATCCTCCGAGAATGTCTTTTTGCATTGGTTACAGCGGTAACGCTGAATCCGTTTCGGGCCAAACTTTCCGAACTTCTTACATATCGCGCTGCAATTGTGACAGGTCATTGTGATTTGCCTTTTCAATGGCAATTGCTCACAATGAATTTGTCTGGATTCCGATGCGAGCAATCGCGTTGGTTTTCAAAAAGGGCCTTAGTGGTTAGCGCCGCTAGGGCCTTTGTTCTACGGGCTGAAGTATACGTGAGCGGTTACGTATAAGTCAAGCGAATAATGCTTGCGTTTTCCTGAGCGGTCACGTATAGTTTGGGAATGGCAAAACGTAAGAATCCTGCGGCGGTTGCGCTTGGGCGAAAAGGCGGCAAGAAGGGTGGCCCAGCGAGAGCGGCTAGTCTGACAAAGGAACAACTGAGCGAGAGCGGCAGAAATGCCGTAATGGCGCGGTGGGCGAAATACTATGCCGAGAAAAACAAAGCCACAAAGTGAAGTTACAGCATCTCGACTGGTTCTGTTATCTCTAACAGCTTGGCTCTTCCGGTCGCATCTCGTTCAACCATGCCAGTAACTCGCACGTGCTTGTTAAGCCACTGTTTAGCCTCTTCGTCTCCTGCGTCTAGATAGCTGCAGCGCACGTCGTTGATTTCCATATTTTCAATTTGGCGCAAGTCAAAACGATGGGTATCTAAATCCATCTCGCGCACGGCTCCCACAAGGCTAATCGGAGCTTCTTCGATCGATGACTGGTTGGCCGTAACTGGGTGTTGGAGCCTTTTGTGAACCTCATCTCTAATCGCTGGAGTGAGGGGTCGATCCAAATCCAAACTCACTATGTCTTTCCCAGACACGCGAACGGAATTGATACCGGAACGACTGGTTGGGGCCAGTTCTTTTACGGCAAAGAGCGCGGTATCTCTTACTCTTACGTCAGGAATGATTTCCGATAACTCATCAAGAGATCGCCCCTCTGTTACGTGTCGGGTAACAAGCCCGATAGTTCGGATAGCCTCCTTGGCGGCTCTATAATAGTCTTCGGCAAAAAGGGACGATTGGCCTTGCTTCTCTGAGAGCTGCTCCGTTGACGGCAGCGTAAAACCAAGAATTAAACTACCCTTAGCAAAGGCAGACAGTCCCAAGTCCATTTCGTCAGGAGTTCCCTTCATTTCGGCGATGTGAGCAACTGCCTTCGCCACCTTGGTAACTTGAAGCCTAACCCGACCGAACACTCCAGTAATAACTGAGATTCTGGGGTTCTCCCGACTAATCGCTGGCCCTTCCAATCGCAACAAAAGGTCAGAGTCTTCTATGGCCTTTGCGAGCGGATAGTCCTCGGCATACATACTCTTCAGCAGTTCAACATACGGCTCGGACATCTCGTCCAAGAGGCTTTCACTGCCGCCATTTTCCTCCACTTCCCGTTGCAGGCGTACTATTTGAGCGTAGAGGATGCGTGCCTTGTAATCCAAGACGCTTCGCCAGCTATTAAACTCAGAAGTATTAGTGCTCATCGCAGCGAAATCCTCAAAATGCCCTTCTGTGATCCTGCTGGTAATCCACGCTGTATGGCCTCTTCCGGTCTGAGGCGCTGAAAAAAATCCCTCATGTTAGGCGATGGCTCGTTGAGCAAACAGTCCAAAACATCAACTAAGTGTTTGTCCAAAATCTTACCGCGAAGCCTCAGATACCAGTACGTTTGCTTGAGTTGAAAGCGCGTCTTCCCATCGCGATATTCGATGATTATATCTACATCCTTTGGATGCGCTTTATCGGTTACGAAGCCACCATCTATATAAACTACATTCAGACCTGGGTTTGACTTAATAAGCTCCAAATACTCATTAAAGCCTTGCCAGACCAATTCCCTTTGATTGTTGTGGACGAACGCCGCCTCAACCTCCGTAAGATTGCAATCGTGTATGCCGACCGGCAATAAGCCATCATTTGTGAGTAGCGGGATAGGCAGCGGGCATCGCCTCCTGTGTGGTCAGGTCTTGGGGGGCTAGGAATGGACGATCTCATAGAGCCCTCCTAGCAAAGTAACTAAGGCTAGTGGCTTATAGCACTTCCCGCCGGACAGCACAAGAGTCTTGGAGGGAGTTGGGGGTTAAGGCCACAACAATCTAGTATCCCGACACCGAATTTCGAATCGAATCGCATTAGAGTTGTTGACGGTAAAGTTCGCCGTCTGCAGCGTCGTCGAACTCGTGGTCACGGTTGAGCCGACCTGGGTCCAGGTGCTGCCATTGTTGGTTGACGACCATAACTGCCAAGTGCTCGAACCATCCGTGCCGAAAACCGCATGCTGAATCGAAACAGTTCCCGCACCGGTCTTGTTGAAATTCATGTGGACTGTGCCTATGTTTCGCACCCTCGCTGAGTAGGCGCCCGTCTTTCTGTCGGTCGACAGGTTGCCGGTCAGTGAGTCGTCCATGAACCATGACCCGGTTCCCAGCGTCACGTTGGCAGCAGCATACGAAGTCTTTCCACCTGCTTCGAATCCTTCGCTCAGTGGCGTCATCGTCGCGGTCGTCAACGCTATAGTCATGACGAACAGCACCGAACCAAATGCGAGCACCATTTTAGTTACACTTGCGAACTTCGGCTTTTTCATGCGCTTTAACCTTTCTGGTGAAGTTGTGCGCCACTGTGGACGAATACTGGCGAACAACGATTTCGGCAGTGGGCACGCAGAGTCATAACACCTGCGTACCAATGCGCTCAGATAAGCTGACTGCCGGGGGTTGCTGTCGTATCAACTCTTCTCTTGAACGGAGAAGACGAAAAGCTGGCTGCGCGATGAAATTCATCTTCAAGAGGCTTTTGGGGCCTCGCTGAAATCCGTGAACTTCACGGCTGCCAGTGCCGGATAGTACTCGCAATCGAATTTTTAAGCTATAGGTATTTTTGACGTTAGAGAGGTCAGAGACGAAAGTTGCTAGTGCTCTTCGGAGATCATTCTTTCAAAAAAAAGGCCGGCTGTAAGAAGCCGGCCTCCAGGTATTCCGTGAATGGGGATTCACCACTTCGGCGTGACGCCCAAGTTCTCAAACAGGAAAGAGTAGATGTCTGTCTGCTGTTCGAGGGTCTTGGTGGTACTGCTGGCGCCGTGGCCCGACTTGGTATCGATGCGAATCAGGATCGGGTTGTCGCCGCCCTGGGCGGCTTGCAGCGCCGCCGCGTATTTGAAGTTATGCGCGGGCACAACTCGATCGTCGTGGTCGGCGGTGGTGATCAAAGTCGCCGGATACTTCGTGCCCGATTTGATGTTGTGAATCGGCGAGATGGCATATAGCGCTTTGAACTGTTCCGGGTTATCGCTCGATCCGTAATCCGGAATCCAGGCAGCCCCGATGGTGAACTTGTGGAAGCGCAGCATGTCCATCACGCCCGCTTGCTCGATCACTGCCCTGAACAGCTCAGGCCGCTGGTTGGAACAGGCCCCGACCAACAGTCCACCGTTCGATCCGCCATGGATCGCGAGTTTGTTCGGGGACGTTATTTTGTCTTTGATCAGGAACTCGGCCGCCGCGATGAAGTCGTCGAATACGTTTTGCTTTTTCAGTTTCGTTCCGGCTTCATGCCACTTTTCGCCGTACTCGCCGCCGCCGCGAATGTTGGCTGACGCATACACCACGCCTTGCTCCAGCAAGGCTATTCTTAACGCGCTGAAGCCGGGACTGGTCGTAATGTTAAAGCCGCCATAGCCATACAATACCGTGGGATTGTTGCCGTCGAGCTTGATCCCTTTCTTATGCACGATGAACATCGGCACGCGCGTGCCGTCTTTGCTGTTGTAGAAAACTTGCCTGGTTTCGTAGTTCGTCGGGTCAAAGCCGGGAATCGTCACCGTGCGAAAGACGGACGATTTCTTTGTGGCGATGTCGTACTTGAAAATCGTCGGCGGATAATTGAACGAGGTAAAGCTATAGAAGACAAACTTGTCGTCTTTGAAGCCGCCGAAACCGCCGGCAGAACCCAGCCCGGGAAGTTCAACTTCATTCTCCTGCTTGCCGTCGAGGCTGTAGACATACGCTCGCGTCGTCACGTCCTTCAGATAAGTTACAAACAACTTACCGCCGGCGGTACCGGTGCTTTCCAGCGGCTCAGGACGTTCCGGTAAAACATCTCTCCAGGCGCTGGTCTTGGGATCATAAAGAACGACCTTGCTGTTGGGAGCCCCATGATTCGTTTCAATTAAAAACTTACCGTTGACGTCGTCGATTACACCATAGCTATCATCTCCGACTTCGGCGACGATTGGAGTAAACGGCTGATCGGGCCGGGCCAGTTCACGGAAGAAAATCGCGTTGCCTTTCTTCCCCTGGGCCGGATCAGAGTTGGAAAGAATCGCGTAGCGCTCATCCTCCGTAATGCTAATCCCGTGGAACCCTTTCGGATGGTCTTTATCTTCGTAGACAAGTTTATCGTCCGCCTGGGGCGTGCCCACCTTGTGATAATAGACCATCTGGAACTCGTTCTTCGTCGTCATCTTTTTGCCCTGCTCGGGTTCGGGATAACGATTGTAATAGAAGCCTTCATCCCCCACCCACGAGGCGCCGGAGAACTTGATCCATTGCAGGTGATCGGTCAGCGGTTTTTTCGTCGCGACGTCGAGCACATAGAAATCGTTCCAGTCTGAACCGCCTTCGGAAATGCCGTAGCCGATATATTTCCCCTTGCGCGACCATGAGAAGGCTCCCATCCGCGACGTGCCATCCGCGGAAAATTTATTTGGATCGAGCAATTGCTCAGGCGTGCCGTCCAGGCCTTTTTGAATGTAGTAGACGCTCTGATTCTGCAGGCCGTCATTCTTAGAGAAGATAAAGTTCTCGCCGCGATGGGTTGGCGCGGAGTATTTCGGATAGTTCAAGAGCGTCGTCAGGCGATTCTTGAGTTGAGCGCGATAACGAATCTTATCGAGATAACCGAAGGTGACGTTGTTCTCGGCTTCGACCCAGGCCGCAACTTCCGGAGAGTTGTCGTCCTCAAGCCAGCGATAGGGATCGGGCACTTTAGTGCCGAAGTAGTTATCAACCACCTCGACTCTTTTCGTCTCTGGATAAGTGGGTTTGGGAATCTCACCACGGTGCGCACCGGCTACTCGGAGCAGTGGAGAGATGGAGAGGGACAGCGTCAGGGCAAACAGCATGAGCGCCGCCAGAGTTCGCTGGATCTTGTTCATTTGGATTAATCCTCCGGAAAATCTATGGAAATGCTTCTGGGCGAAAATACTTTAATCACTGGCGCGGCAAAAATCCAACCGTGCCGGCCATTGAGTCGTGTTCCATTTTGAGAGATTGCCTTACCAAGTAAGTGAGGTCGGTAGCGGTACGACCGGCACCGTCGCCATCTCGGTAGGTGGAGTGTTTCAGGCCCTGGGGCTACCGCTCTCGATACTGACCTTATCGTGCGGCGGGTTAATCCCATAGCCGCGGATTGCTTGCCGGAGTATTTTAGTTCCGCGACTTTGCGCCTGGAGGGTGAAGGTCGGACATCTGTATTGTGTCTGAACCCAGTTCACTGCGCCCGAGATCGGCCAGCGCCACCACGACCAACAAGATGGTCACGCCCAGCGTGGCGAGAATGTACAGCAACGAAGTCTGCTCGAAATAAATCAGCAGGAAAGTGGAAACCGCCAGGACCAGGATCCAGAGGTAAGTAAAACCACGAGCGCGCCTGGCTTTTTTTGATTTTATTCTTTGACTCATTTTGCCATTTGGCCGTAAGACCGTCGAAACGGTACGGCACTTAGTAGATTGCCCTTGTAGGCAGGATCCCCATGCTGCTCCTGCTCATATTAAGGAAGAAATCTCCGAGGCTCTTTGGAGAAAACTGGTTCAGCATCCGAATGTCAATGATGTCGTAAGCCTGCAGCAGAATGTCTGGCTGCTTGCCATTCTTGATGGCGTCATAGTTAACCTTCAGATCATCCTGGCCGATCTTGCCTTCCTTCTGACGATAGATGTGAATTTGCGATCCTTTTGCAAGTCTTTGAATCCCGCCGGCCATGGCTATCGCCCGCAACAGGGTCATTTGATCCTTGAGGGTCACCGGTCCGGGCTGGACGACCCCGCCGGTAATGTAGATTGGTAATCCTTCGGTCACGATTACAACATCGCCGGGACGAATAAAGGGATCGGCGCCCAGACCACCGACTGAGACAGTATTGAGCCCGACACCGCCCGTTTTGATCGTATTGATCTGATAAACCTCAAGCTGGCCGATATCCGGGGTCGCAGAGTTGGGCACCACCGCCGCCTTTTGATCCGGCTCACTCTTTTGATTAGCAGTGATCATCTGCTGCGCTGGGTCCTCAGGTTCGGGACACATTTCCGCCTCGGTATGCATGATTTGAATTGTGCCGCTGGCACCCGAGGTAATGCCGCCGGACAGCGCGAGCAATTCATGCAGACGCACGCGGCGCATCATCTGCACGCGCGTAGGGGCACGAACGGCGCCAAATATCACTGCGGGCGGACGGCTCCGGCGCTCCAAAATCCGCACACTCACGCGTGGCTTTATGAGGTACCTCGAATAGACGTCGGTAATCGCTTTTTGAATTTCCTTTTCGTTGCGACATTTGGCAGGAATAGGATCTTCGACAAATGGAAGCGATGAGACATTGCCGTCTTCATCAATCTCTACCGTAGAGGTTAGATCGGGCTGACCGAAAACTCTAACGTCCAAAAGGTCTCCCGGCCCCACGCGGTATCGCCTGATTCCCTGGTTGTCCATCGCGCTGGCCTGAAGGTCAGGCGAAACACTTTGCGCCGATTGAACAGTTTGCGGCGATTGAGCCAATGCGAGCACCGTAAAGAGGGCGCCCAGGCTGAACACGGATGCGAAAATAATGAGAGTTTTCTTGCTCATAACCTAAACCTCAAAAAGTCTTTAATTCATGGAGGCCAGCAGCCCCCAAAACGTTGGTGCGAGGCAATCCAAGGCGTACGAACCCTTAAAACCTCTGATGACGACAAGCGGTTCCCTACTGATTTCGCTTTTTTGCCCTGCGTGCAGTCAGCCCTGGAAGTCCAAATCCTGTAAATAACCAGTTGCAATGATCGCACAAAAGATGGTGGATGCCAAACATTCGGAGGAACCAGGGCATGCGCCGGTAACCCGGCCGAATTTTGTCGCTGCCGCATCTGGGACATCTTTTTCTAAACATCGTCACCTGTTCTCTCTAAAGATTCTGAGCGGTTAAAATACAAAGGCCAGGCGTTAATGACCCGGCCCCTTTGTACTGTTGCTGCGGGGTGAAACGTCGGCTTGCCCGGTGGCGAGGCGCGCCCTTAACAACTCGATCTCCCTGGTGATTCGTTCCGCGCTGGCCTCCCGATCGTGGTCCGTGCCATCACGAGTAAGATAGAACAGAGCATCTCGATAACGATCAATCGCCCGGCGATAATAGCCTTTGAAGGCCGCCCGCTCTGCCATTTCAACCCAATGTGCGACTCTACTCGAAGTAATGAAATCGCGCACCGCACGAGCCGATATCTTGAGTTCTTCTTCGTCGGGATAAACTTTCAAAGCAGAATCGATGCACTCCAACGCGCGGTTGGCCGTCTCGACTTTTTCAAACAAGCGAACCCGTTGCTGCGCTTCGTGCGTCAGCGCGCGCGCGGAACCCCTGGCCCATGTGAGCAGGTGATGCCGTTGCAAAGTTCGCACCCGCTCCTGACCGGCGCGCAAAGCCGCGCGGGTCTCGGCTGAAAGACTGGGTGATTGCCAGGCTTGTTCCGCGCCGTGCAGGTAATCGGTGCATAGATCATAAAGATCGCGATGACCTTGCGGAGGTATGTCCCGCGCATCAGCCTCGGCAGACTGCCTTTGCAGCGCGCGCAGAGCGGCCGAATGCAAGCTCGTCGACTGCATCACCTTACCCGACGGCCGCTGAATTGAAGGGCCATATCGATCGTGGCTGTGCGACGAACGCAGGGGCCGGTTCCGGGCTCGTCTCGATACCGCCAGTCGCGCGATGGCCGCGACCAGCATCAACAAGCTGGCGGCCATACCCGCAGGAACCCAGGGGTTTTCTTCAGTTTGCAAAACCCACCAGAGAACGAAGAATAATACCGCTGAGACAGCGGCGGCAGCGGTCATGAAGCCAGACACTGACGGCGCTCGCACCGGCCCGCGCGGTCGGGGAAGCGAGGACTCCGGTCGGACGCGTCCGCGCCTCGACGGGTAAAAACCGCGTTCATGTGGTTCGATCGACAAGGCTATTCTGAGTGAACTCAACCAAGGGACGAGTTTTATTGAGACCGGCGGGATGCTCTTCCCGGACCCGATGATCGGATGACGCAAGCCACTCTTACTCGTGTGTGAATACTGCCCGCGCGAAATTATAGTCAATCTGAGGCAGCGTATGTCAATATGTCGCGCTGAATTCAATTTGATCCGCGTCAGGGATCCGGGTCCGCTTTGCAGCAGCAACCTCTGGATCATGTAAAGAAAGGCAGCATAGATGGAAGATAGTTTAGCGAACAAAGTAGTGCTCGTGACCGGAGCCACATCTGGTATTGGTCACGCCGTCGCCGTGAAATTCGCGGCGGCCTCCGCGTGCGTAGTCGCACTCGGCCGGGATCAGACTGCGCTGCGCGAGGTCGAGACAGCGGTGAAGAATTCCGGCGGCGAACCGCTGACGCTGACAGTCGATGTGACGAATAGCGACGAAGGCGCGCGCGCCATCGACGAGACTATTAACAGGTTTGGCCGCCTGGACGTATTGGTTAATGCAGCCGGCCACATTTCGTCCGGTTCAATCGAAAACACCGCGCTCTCAGCCTGGGATGCCATGATGAACGTCAACCTGCGCGCGGTGTTTCAGTTGATGCAAGCGGCCGTTCCGCATCTAATCAAAACGAAAGGCAACATCGTCAATGTCTCGAGCGTGACCGGTCTGCGTTCCTTTCCTGGAGTCCTGGCCTACTGTGTATCCAAGGCCGGCGTGGACCAGTTGACGCGCTGCGCAGCTCTGGAGCTCGCACCCAAAGGGGTTCGGGTCAACGCGGTGAATCCCGGAGTCGTAGTCACGAAAATTCATAAACGCGGCGGCATGAGCGAAGCGGATTATGAAAAGTTTCTGGAGCACTCAAAGACTACTCATCCCCTCGGACGCGTGGGAAATCCAGAAGAAATAGCCGAGCTGATTTTCTATCTTGCTTCGGAAAAGGCCTCTTGGATCACTGGCGCGACCTATTCAATCGACGGCGGGCGGGCGCTCACCTGCGCGCGATGAGTGTTACAGCGGGGCAAGGACATCCTGTCCGCGGGCGAAGACCGCAAAGAAAACGTGAGATCAAATTACGCACCACCCGATAAGATTCGTTGGCTGCTGGTTCGAAACATGGATATACTGCGCCTGAATTTCAGCCTGCTTCATCAGATACATGAATAACGCGTTCACGCCCGATTCTGCCCGTCCTCCGATGCGCCCAGTGATTAGATCTTCAGGTCATCAGAGTGCTTTCAAAATAATCCTCGCAGTGTTCGCGTTGATGGTCGCAGCGGTGCTCGGACTGATCGTGCTGGCGCTGATTGGAGCAGAAACGGGTCCAGCCGAATTGGTTATCGGATTGATTTGCGCCACCTTGCCGGTGCCAATCTATGTGATGTTGCTGCTCTGGATTGATCGATACGAATCTGAACCGCTCTGGATGCTGGCCACGGCTTTTTTTTGGGGCGCACTCGTCGCCGTGTTCATTGCCTTTATTTTTAATACCAGCATCGCCATCATGGCCGCGGTCGCGACTCATAATCAGCAAATCGGCGAGAATATCGGCGCCGTAATCTCAGCGCCCATCGTTGAAGAGAGCGCCAAGGCCCTCATCCTGCTGATACTATTTCTTTGGAAGAGCGATGAATTCGACGGCATCATCGATGGCATAGTTTACGCCGGTATGGTCGGTCTTGGTTTCGCCATGACCGAAAACGTTCTCTACTACGGCCGGGCCCTGCAGGGAGGGCCGGACGCATTAACGGTCGTGTTTATCTTACGAGGAATGGCTGCGCCTTTCTCTCACCCGCTGTTCACCAGTATGACCGGGATTGGGCTCGGCTGGTCCCGCCAATCTAACCACGGTTTTGTCAAAGTCGTGGCCCCGGTGCTGGGTTTCATGTTGGCGGTGCTGATGCACGCAACCTGGAACGGCTCGGCTGTGTATGGCGGTGAGTACGGGTTTTTTGCGGCTTACTTTGGCATCATGGGCCCCGCGTTTATCGTCACGCTGATGGTCATCTTTTTCTCGTTGCGCCGCGAGGGCCGCATCGTGCGCCAGTTTCTTTATGCCGACCTTCAAAGCGGCTTTTTCGATCCCCATGAATACGAAAAGCTCTGCTCGGTTCGTGGTCGCGTGGGGATGTCCTGGCAGGCTCTGACGAAGCAGGGACTTTCAACGTGGCGTACGCGCATGCGATGCAACCAGATGGCCAGCGAGCTGGCTTTTCATCGCAGCCGAGTAGCCCGCGGGATTGGCCGCAATCCGCATCTGGCCCAGGAACGCGAGAACGAATACCTGTCCAGGCTGCAGGAGTTACGCCAGAAACTTGGCTATGATCAGAAGGGTCCCCGCTAGAGAGAAATCAAGCGCGGTGGAAAACTCTCGCGCCTTTGCTGCGGTTGGCTTATACTGGGCGCTGTTTGCCAGAGTCTGAACCCAAGACACCCGATACTTGCATATTCAACTATTACCCAGCTCGTTCGATGCCAACGGGCGTGCCAATGCGGCGCAACGCCTGACCTGCTTCCTGGTTGACGATCGCGTCACAGTCGATGCGGGAAGCATTGGGATTGCGCTAAACGACGCCCAACGGCGCCAGGTCCGCGACGTCATCGTCACGCATCCCCACATGGATCACATCGCCAGTCTGCCGATCTTTGTAGACGATCTTTTTGGGGAACTCGAACAGCCAATCCGCATTCACGCAACTCAAGAGGTAATTGATCTACTGAAACGCGACGTCTTTAACGACAGTGTCTATCCAAAGTTTGATGAGTTAAAGAACGAACGCGGACGGGTAATGGAGTACGTGCCGTTTGTGACCGGCAAAGAGTTCAAGGTGGCGCATCTTACAGTCACGGCCATCCCCGTCAATCACATCGTGCCGACCGTAGGCCTGATTGTCTCTGACGACCAGGTCACGGTTGCTTTCAGTTCCGACACCGCTGAGACCGAGGATTTTTGGAAGGTCGCCAGCCGCGCGCCGCACCTTGAGGCGTTGTTCATCGAAGCCTCGTTCCCGAATTCAATGCGCGCGCTCGCCGAAGCGTCAAAGCACCTCACACCCGCAATGCTCCACCATGAGCTGGGCAAGCTCAGTCACAACGGGATGGATATTCTGGCAGTGCACCTCAAGCCGGCTTATCGCGAAACCGTCGCTCGCGAACTGACTGAATTAGGAATGGATAATTTGAGTGTGATGGAAATCGGGAGAGTGTATGAGTGGTGAATCCAACGTTAAGAACATTAAGCAGCCGCAAAAAAGCACAAAAGGCACAAGGGCAGAAATTCGCGTTGTGCCTTTTTTGCCTTATGGCGGCTAATCCCTAATCGGTTGAAATTCCTTCTGTGCGTGCTCGCCGGCTACCCCATCCAAAAGCACGCGCCCACTCGGCAATAAAGTCGTGACGTGAAAAGTGCGATCAGAAGTGTGCCGCCCGGGCATTAGTTCAGCGCGAAAAATCACTTCCATACCGGGCCGCGCCCAGGTGTCGGCCGTCTTGTCTCTTTCGCGCGGCTTGCGA
>JAWVEM010000091.1:0-5357 GCA_033856735.1 Blastocatellia bacterium | reverse complement strand
TCATCGTTATTCAAACGCGAATAGTAATCCGCTTCACGCCGCGCCAGACCGGCAGTAGCTTTGTCCGGCGCAACCCGCACCGCATCATTGTAGTGGTGAATTACGTGGGCAAGTTTGCCGTCAGTCAAGGCGACTTCGGCCAGCCCGAGTTGCGCGCGATAGGCGTTTTCGTCAAGGTCCAGAGTGCGACGAAATAATCTTGCAGCGCGAAACGGATCGCCATACTCGAGAAACGATTCGCCGACGCGTGACAGCAAGTTCGCATCATTCGCGCCGCGCATAGAGGCCAGCCTGAGCGCCGCGCACGCACGTCCCAACAATCGCGCATCGCTAAACGCGCTGGCCTGTGACTTGAGCAGCCGGGCATATTCGTAAATGAGCCACGGGCTGCGAGGTGAAAGCAGCAAAGCGCGCCGGAAGGCCTCAGCCGACTGTTGCAGACAACCGGCGATGCGCAAATCATTCGCCGATTTACGCAACAAGTCGGCGCGCTCGGAGTCCACCGAAAGGCTTTGATCGGCGCTTTGCGCTGCTTGATTCGCCGAAACTGCCGCGCGATATCTATCGGCTCTTTTCGCGTCAGAGGTCTCTTCCAAAACTAATGTAGATGCGATGCCCAGTTTCGCCGCTTGCGCACGGACCGCTTTTACATCGTTGAGATGATCGCGAAGCTCACCCGCGCGCGCGTCAAGCTTATAGTCGCCAATGCGCGGCAACAGGATGCGTACCATGCGCCGAAAGTCTTCACCGCCGGACGCTAATACGAACGACGTACCCTTTCCGGCGATCTCGATGCGGTAGCGGTACCGCACCTTGCCGCCGCGCCGCAGGGTGCGCAGCGTCGCGACTTCGACGCGTTCGACGTCGTCAACTGCGATGCTTTGGGTCTGCCCGCGCACCAGCCTGACGATCAACGCGACCAGGCCAGTCCGCGAGATTACATGTCCGTCAAAACTGAGCCGGTTGGTGAAGACGAGCAAAGGCATCATCGTCCAGGTCCCGGTAATCAAAACCAGCGCGGCAAGATCACGATGGGCCCGCAGACAAAGAAGAGCAGCGAACGTTAGCAGAGCGGCCACGGCAAAATACCCGCTGGGCGAAATGCGGATGCCGGCCAGTTTCTTTCGCCTCGCCGGGGCAACGTGGCCGCGCGCAGTTTCGACGAGCACTTCGCGCAGTTGATGTTGTGATGAATCGCTCAAGGTTTTCTGAAACGCGGACAAACTAAGGCGCGGGGCATTCGACCGGAACATTCAACGAGAAACTTCCCCGCGTAACGCCCGGTTCAGTGTAGCGTAAATCCGCGAATTGAACGAGTGTCTGACCGGTGCAGTTAGCATTTTCGACGCGGGCTATCGGAAATCTGGCAAAGCCGAGCAGAACTTGTGCGCGCGGATCCTGCGACGCCGTCAGGACCAATTGTTGCCCGCGGCCCGTCGGCTTCGCGTAATGTTCAATCGCCGTCATCTGGCCGCCTCGATTCCCATCGACAATCAAGTTTGCCAAGTTAGGCGCCGGCCCCTCGTCAGCTATGCCAACAAAGAATCGATACATCGCTCGATCGGTTTCCGCGACGCATAGCCACCGAAAGGGATTGGCAGCCGTGGGCATCGCCGCAACGCGGACGAAGCGTTCGCCCCGCTGAGAGGCTATCGCATTCGCTTCGGTTTCCGCGTTGTGATAAGCCGCGTGATGCGCCCACGCAAGAGCGCCCCAGTAACCAATGACGAAGAGCAGGGCGGCAAACGCGAGTGCTCTCCCGACGCGTTTTTGAACTCCGGCAGACCGCGCTACTACTACGGCCAGGAGACCCGTGAACCAAATTACTCGCGCGACACTGAGACTGCCGATGCCCGCGGCACGCTGCGGCGACACTCCCACCACCACGATTGTGCTGACCACGGCCAGAAGAAGCCAAACGACAATTTTCCAACGGCGGTTGCTGGTCAACATGAACCCTGCGCCGCCCAGAACCAGAATCAAGTAGGGATCGATGATGAAGACCAGATCACCATAGAACCATCTGCCGTTCCAGGGCAGCAGCGGCCGGACTCCGTAATTGTTGGTCCAATCCATCAGCGGATGAGTTGCCGCGGCAATCAACGACGCGACGACCAGCCCGCGATATCGGATCCGCGGCGGTCGTTTGCGCCATCGAGCAACTGCCCGCTCAAGCCCAAACAGAATTGACGGAATCAGGAGACCCAGGATCAGCGTGCCGATTAGGGAATGCGTAATCCCGCGATGATGTTGCAGCAGAACCCATTGGCCGCCAAAGAAGAAGGAAACAACGTCGATGTCAGGGGCGTTCGCGGAGAGAATACAAACCGTAGCGGTATAAGGCGAGAAACGTTCCAGTCCCGCTTTGGCGGAGGCCAGGCCAACCAGCGAGTGAGTCAGACCGTCCATGCTTGAGCTTCAAATGCGGGGATTTCAAATTTGAGATTTCAGTCAGCTTCTAAAAAGGCAGACCGGTCGGCGAGGGCGGGGGCGTTAACTGTGCGTGCCGCGCCGGATCGATCTTCAACAGCTTCTGCCCTGCCTCGCGCGACGCCGAAGATTCCGGGGCGGGCTTGCCGTCCTTATTTTTTGCTTTGCGGGCCGTGTCTACAATATTGAAGAGGAGGTCCGCCGCTTCCTTCTTCTTCCCCTGTTTGTCGTACACAGAGGCCAGACGCAGGTTCGCAGAATCGGGAGGCACGATGGCCGAACCCTGTCTGGCAATCTCGCCGTAAAGCCGCGCCGCCTCATCGAGGTTTCCGTCGGCTTCCTTTGCCTGGGCCAACGCAAATTTAGCCAGCGTAGCGATCTCGGCGCTGCCCTGGCTCAAAGCCTGCAAGTCAGTCTCGCCCTTCGCGCGATCGGTGACAAGTTCGTTGGTGGCGATGAAGTAGCGCGCCTCTGAGCGATAAGGCTCACCATACTTGGCCGCGATCTTTTCAAATTCTTCGATCGCCCGCTGCGAACGCTCTTGCTGAGTGCTAAAGACTGGATCCCTCGAGCCCGCGGCCGGCGGCCGGCCGACTTCCGCGCCATTAATCGTGATTGCTCTGCCCATGGCCGCTTCGGCTTCGTCGGAATGCTTGTGTCGCCAGCGGGTCACCCCATAAGCAGCTGCCGCTAGAACTATCAAGGCCACCAGTCCGTAAAGAATCTGGCGACCGCGTCCCGCGACGCGATCGGCGAGCTTGTCGGCGAGGAGCATGGTGGTATCGCGAAACCGGTCGTGCTTTAGCTCCCGAGCTCGCTTCTTCTTATATTTTGCCAACTGGTTTCCTCTTGCAAGAACGCACAGTCACGAGCGTTCATTTTGGTGTATGATCGCAGAAACAGCGAATTTAGCGACCACTCGGAACGTTGTCAAGGAGGCTGCTGCGATCACAACGCTAACCGGTCCGATCGTCATCAAATAAACGGTTAAGAGATAGTGCAACTGAAATGACCAGGCGGGAACAAAACAAGGTTGGCAGGGGTCCAACTGAGCATCTGTCCGGGAAGGCACGGCGGATGACGAATTTGATGCTTCCCATTCACGGGGGTCCCAGATGAGCTACGGAGAGCAGGTAGCACTCCGCGGGCATGCGGACTTGAAAGAAGTTGCTTCGGCAACCGGGGCCGAGGTTCGATCCACTGCCGAAGAAGAGTTCCTTGAAAGATTGCGCCGAGGCGAAGTGGCCGCGTTTGAGCAACTCGTTTCCGAGCACACCGGCGATGTTTACGCCTTGCTCTATCGCTTGACCGCCGATTCCGAAGAAGCTCGCGATTTGAGTCAGGAAACATTCCTGCGGGCCTTTCAAAGCATCAGCCGATTTCGCGGCGATGCAAATTTGAAAACCTGGATCTATCGTATCGCGATCAATCAGGCGCGCAATCGCTGGCGCTGGTGGCGGCGACGAAAGCGAGACGTCACGGTTTCGATCGACGCAACCGACGACCGTCACGAGCAGCCGCTGGGCGCAACGTTGCGCGACGTCGACGCCATTGATCCCGAACAAGAGACGCTGGCGAGAGAGCGAGAAGGCCAATTGCGCAAAGCTCTGCTGGGAGTGCGGCAGTCTTATCGGGAAGCCGTCATCCTTCGTGACGTTGAAGGCTTCAGCTATGAAGAGGTGGCGAACACTCTTCAGATCAGCATTGGGACGGTAAAGTCACGAATTTCACGAGGCAGACTGGAGCTGCGTCGCCAGCTCGAAGGATCTTTGTAATGACGAATGGTTGGCCCGCCCCGGCTTCACAAAACTCGGTGCCAAGTGGGTCGAAGTGACGGTTTGGGGACGGATGACAATGCGACTCAATCAGAGAGGGAATGACTTGAAAACGTGGCCAGCAACACCCCGTAGATTTCGTTCCGGCTCTGACGATGAGCAAGCCAGGGTTTCCAGGTCGGCGTTGCTTTCCCTTGTTTGAAGGAAGCAGCCGGGGTCGGCCAGCCATTCCTTAGTATTTTTGATTTTAGATTTGCGATTTGAAAAAACCATGAACAGCAAAGCAAATCAAAAATCAGCGATCAAAAATCGCAAGTGAAACTATGTCGTGTGAAGAAATCCAAAAATCGCTGGCGCTTTATGTCGACGACGGATTGTCTCCGGATGACCGTGGCTCCTGCTACGGGCATTTGGAAGTCTGTCCGGTTTGCCGGGCGCGGTTGCTGGAGATTCGGGCAATTCGCAGCGGCCTCGCGACGCTTTCGCGGCCAGCACCGCCTGTCGATCTGATCCGGTCCATTAATATGGCTGTGGTTGCCGAAGCCTCGAGTCGAAAGGCTCTTAATGACACGACATTCGGCGACGTGGTGCGCGCGTGGCTGCAACCGGTCATGATGCGTTATGCCTTCAGTTCCCTTGCCTCGGTGATCATCTTTGTCTCTGTCTTTGCTGCCCTGCGTCCCCACATGATTGCTTTGCATGAAGCTGCGTTGGCGGTCGAGCAGGCGCCCGTCACGATCGATCTCATCGATACTTTCCGGCCGGGTTACGACATTAATAAGCCGATTTCGCCTGAGAGTTATGCCGCCTTGCGGACTCCGTTCAATGCGGAATCGCCGAGCCTGAACCCGGGCGGCGCGCTCGCGACCCTGACCTCCGAACCGACGCGCTTGCGTGCAGGTGGCCGCGAAGGCGATGACAACATGATGGTAGTTGCCGATGTTTTCACGAATGGCTCGGCATCCATCGCGGACGTGATGCATGCGCCGCGCGATCGCCGGATGCTGGCAGACTTTGAGAAAGCCTTGCGACAGAATGCTGCCTTCGTGCCTGCGGCCATGGATCGACGGCCCGAGACAATGCGCGTGGTGTTTTCGATTCAGCGGGTAGACGTGCGCGAGAGTAATTACTAGAAAGTGCCACTGGTTACGG
>JAWVEM010000090.1:0-4405 GCA_033856735.1 Blastocatellia bacterium | reverse complement strand
CCCCAAGGGATTCGTTAGCAATACTGATCGTGTTGGACGGCCAGTTCTGGCCAAAGCTGCCAATGTCCATGCCGTCTAAGAGCGTGGCATGGTTCTCATTCTCCGAACCCCGCAGGAAGTACGTCTGGCCCCCTGCGCGTCGCTGGAAGCACTGATAATTCCGGGCGTGAGCTGTAAAGAATCAGACCAATCGTGGCGGCCGGTGATTGGGATATTGCGGAGCAACTCGCCGCTTAGATTGGTGGCCTGCTCAGCACTCTGCGTATCGATCAATGGAGCTTCGCCTGAGACCTCCACGGTTTGCGACTGTGATCCGATGTTGAGGGCGATATCCACGGTCACATTGAGACCAGCGCGAACCACCAGCCCGTTACGGACGAACTTTTCAAAGCCCGCAGTACTCGCTTCAACCACGTAGTCGGTGCCCGGCGGCAAATCCGTCAGACGGTAATTTCCTTCACTGTCGCTCTCTGCCTTGAAAGAGCCTCCGACCGCGGAACTATGGGCAACAATGTTGACTCCCACCAGGGCGGCTCCTGAGGTATCCGCGATGCGCCCGTGAATCGTGCCGTCGGCGGAGGTTTGCGCAGAGACATTACCTGACGAGAACGCCAATAACGCCACAATCGCTGCGAGAGTAGCCAGTTTCATATGGATTCGGAAACTCAGGATGGGATTTCGATAATTTCGTACGTAGAACATGAGGCCTCCAAAGAAGTTCACCAACGAGCCGAACAAAGAGAATCGATACAGAAGGCGCACTGATGCAATGCTCCAGTTGAACTGGCGGCTTCGAGCACCTTATCGATCTAGGAGGGATCTAGAAGTGGAGACAACAACGACGAAGGTTTGTGTGGCTGGGGGCCATCACTCTGCTCCTTTGTGATCGATTGTCGAATTGGAAAGTCGCGCTGTGGATGCTCCGATCGAAGCTGGCTTCGAACTGGAATAGAGCAACGCGTTGAAGAGGAACTTATAAGTCACTTCAGATTGCGCGCGGTATTGAGGCCGGAATCCAAAGAGAACGATTCGTCCTTTACCCACCGACTCTTCTGCGATGATCGATGTCCCTTTGAGAAACTGCCCTCCAAGAATCCATCCACTCAAAAGCGGTTTGTCGGTATTGAAGAACGCGACAGAATGTGCGTCGCCATTGACCTTAAAGGTCGGGCCGTTCTCGTAGAAGATGGGGATAGTTGGAGTCGATCCGAATGCGATGGGATTGGACGTGTCCACAGCTATTTGCAGGATCGATCCGGGGATGAAGAATGCTTTGCGGTCGATTCCATCGAGGGCATTCTCAATTCTGCCGCTCTCCTTGCCCGCATAAACCTCGGACGCCTTGTTGAGCGTGATGATGGTCCCGCCCGCCTCGGCGAACGCCTTGAGACTATTGAGTCCACTATCGCCAAGTCCTCCTTTGAACTCAGGAGGAGTCTGAGGACCGCGAGCGGCATCTTCTCCACCCGCACGCGCTACAGGAGCGCTTACCGCCCTCCGCTTCCCGCCAGCAGCCTCTCCGGCTTGAGTCGTTGGTGAGCTACCTGTGCTCTCTCCTCCAAGCCCTCTGCGGCCGGATATAATTGCGGAGGCGGAATTGTCGGGAATCAGCACGACATCGAAGCGCTGATTCAAATCACCCTTCCGGATATCGGCATCAACGAGACGCGTATAAGGAATTCCGTTCTGGTCGAAGATCCAACGTGTCCAGCCCTCATCCATTGAGGCTACCCAACTTTGATATAGGCCGATGCGGGGAAGGTGAACCAGAAGGGCAGTACCGGTCGGAGCGACTGCCGCGGGACGGATGTTGATCGGGAACTTTTCAGCGATCGCTTCCAGCTTGCCGTCGATACCCTCCTGCTGCGGGACGTAAATGGTGCCGGGGTCTAAGCCCGCGCCGGTCAGCCGATACGCTCGCACGTCTTTCGCGAGTAATGCAAATAAGGCGTAGAGGCTACTGTTCGTGTTGTCCGCGATCAGATAACCGTTGCCGCTTGACGACTTCTCGAAGTGGCCGGCAGCGGCCTTCGCAAAATCCACCTTACTGCTGGCAACGCTGATCTTGTCCTTCACCGGAACTGCAGTCACGCCAAACAGAAGGGGAAGGGTCTGTGCTGTTACATCATACGGTCGCTGTAGTGGTCCACCAGGGTATTCGGGGATGTTGGGGTAATCCTGGATCTCAAGTAGGGTTTTGGCAAACCCTCCGTAAGGTTGGGCGAGCTGCACAACGTAGCTGCCACTCGAATAATGCTTTCCGTCCGCGTTGAAGTCAGAGGTAGCTCGCTCCACATCGACTTCGCCAGTACGCAGGATGTTAATAAGTCTCGCAGTGGTAGCTGAGTCTGTCTGTTCGGCAGGAATGATATAGGCAGAAGGGCCCGCCTTGGGATTCACCGCGCGAACGCCGATCTGGTAGAAGTTGTTCAGATATCGCTCACGATATTCCGCGGCATTATTTGCGATCGAGAAGAAGGCGTCGAGTTGATAGTCGACGATGTCACTCAAGTGCCATGCTCCACCTTTCCACGGATCAGGAAAGTTCCAGGTTGCTACCTTCGCGTCATAGCCGATGCCGTGGTCTAACTTCTCGAAAGGAATGTTGATCGGCGATGCAATGTCGACGCTTGCGGACTCGGTCAACACGCGCAAGCCGTTGTGAAGAGCGATGTAGTCACGTAGAGGGGACCAGAAATCGTACACCCCGTGAATCAGCACGCCTTGCTTGCCCGTTTGCCCAATTTCAAGCGCAGTATTTGTGCCAAGTGCGTTCATGGATTCGACCAGAATCGGGTCCACATTTGGGTCGACTGGATCGACCCATGGCGGCAGGTAGATCCGTGGTCCGTTTGATCCCATCTGATGGATGTCGTAGAGAATCTGCGGATGCCATGGATTGATGACCTTCTCGACCGCGAGACGAGTTTCTACCTGAGTGAAAGAGCTCCAATCACGGTTGTCGTCATGCCCCACATAGTGGTGCCACAAAACAACCGGGCTGCCGCCTTCATACGGCGTACCGAGATACTTCTTGTACCAATCGACCACTAACTGCTGACCATCGGGGTTGAGCGAAGGAACGAGAACTACGATGGCGTTGTGGAGAATAGATTGAATGCGTGGTGTGTCCCCGGTCGCTAGCTGATATGCAAACTCTGTTGCACTCTGTGAGCTGGCGATCTCGGTTGAATGCACATTGCAGGTAACGACCAGGACGGTCTTCCCTTCGCTGATAAGCTTTTTCGCTTGCTCGGGGGACGTTGTCCGCGGATCGGCCAACTTTTTCTGAATCTCCTGGTAGTGCGTCAGATGAGCAAGATTTTCGGGGGAGGAGATCGTTGCCGTGATGAACGGTCGGCCCTCAGTAGTCTTTCCGACCTCCTCATATCGAATCCGATCGGACTCCGTGCTGAGCTTCTTGAAATAGGCGGTCAGTTCCTTCCAGTCCGCTAGCTTGCGATCCGCGCCCGGCCTAAAACCGAATGCCTGTTCGGGCGAGGTAATTCGTTTTTCTGCTTTGAGTGCAACTGACGATACCAATAGTAGAAATAAACCGACGATCTTCCTCATACACTCCTCAACTCGTTCGAATAGGTACTGGATTAGGCAAACTTGCAGGTTGAGATATCACATACAGCAACAAGCGCATGTTCTTCGCTTTGGCTGCGGATGCCGGACTAGTCGGAACGAACGAGGAGTGTTGCTCCGAGCTCCGAACGCAGTCAGTGGTGGGAACGGCGGCCGGTGGGGTAGAAATCGAACCGAAGATTTTCAATTCCCAACTACAGCCCAAATTGTCGAGGTGAAAATAGAGATTAGCTACAGCGTACGAGTATGAGGCAACAACAGAACCTGCGCGTGGGGCGTATGTCTGCGAATTGAAGGGTGCTCTTCATACGTGGGTGAAATGTAATATACACGAGTTGGGTGGGAACCGGAATTCTTTGTTCGATGGGCGATAGCGAGAACGGCGTCCGCCGACCACGTCGTGTAAACTCTCCCAACCGTTTCTTGAAAATGAAAGAGCCAACAAGCAATCCCAAATCTGACGGAACTTACCTATCGCAGCATCACGGAGCAGTAACTAGATTGCACGCTTAGCGAAAGAACAGCATGACTCTCGATTTAAAGTCTGTATCGACATTTGGGACAATGCAATTTGAGGGAACGACACCCGTTCATCCTACAGTCGACTGCGGAGGCGTAGCATCGCCTTCGGAAAACTACTAATCCGGTGGTATCATAACCATGATGATGCATTTCACCACCTCGGCACTCTGTCGCCTGTGTTGTTCGAACACAGCGTGGGCAGTGGCTTGTTCAGGTGAATGCCGGTTCAGTTAGCCGGACTCCTTAGAGTTTTTTGAAGAACAGTCGTAATGGCCCATGAGGACTTCTCTCG
>JAWVEM010000089.1:0-5091 GCA_033856735.1 Blastocatellia bacterium | reverse complement strand
CGCGAACTGGTTTTGGAAGTTGGATTGTTTGATGAAGCGCTGCGTAACGCGCAGGATTTCGATCTTTGGCTGCGCCTGGCCAGACATGGAGCGCGGCTCGCCTATCAACGGAAAGTGCTGTTGAGCTACCGGTCCCGCGCGAACAGTCTGACGGGCGACGCGATTAATTCGCACCAGAGAGAACTGCGCGTCTTCGATAAGATCGAACAGTCTTATGATCTGAGCCCGGAAGAGCGCGAACAGGTCCTGGCGGTAATACGTGATCGGCGGGCGCTACTCGAATACGAATTGGGAAAGCTTTATTTGCTGCCGGGTGATTTTGCGCGCGCTCGCGAAGCTTTTGCGAAGGCTAATAGCTTGCGGCGAAGTTGGAAAACGCAAGGAGCACTGTGGTTTGCTCGGCTCGCCCCGCGTTTGATGAAAGACCTTTATCTCCAGCGCACCAAGTCGGCCAAATCAGGACTCTACCCGATGCTTTTTAGCCTTTTCCTATCCCTCACCCTTGCGGGTTATGCAAACAGTCAGACCCCCTGGGCCGAAAACCGTCCTGCTGCCGGTGGCGGACTCGTTCAGCTTGGATGGCGGCCCACCGCCAGCTCGAGACCGACCCCGGCCGGCAGCATGCGGTTAACCGACTCCGGATCAGGCCTGAGCCGGAGGGTTACTGTCGAGTCCACCGGATTATTCCGCCTCGTCTTCGAGGCCGGTGATAACTGGGGACTCTCTCAATGGTACGACTTAGTCAACGATCCATCCGCACAAACAAATCTGACTGGTCCTGGCTACGGCGTAAGCCACGATATTTCCACCGCAGAGCCGGGCCTTTTTCAGCAAGTCTTCTACGGCACCAACCCGAATGACCCCAAGCTGTATACACGGGCGGCGAGTTACTACTTCCCAAACAGCCCCCGCAGTTTCAATGTTCTGGAAAATTCCCCTTCACGGGTTGTGGTGCAAGCCATCTCTAGTCCGATGGTCAATGCGGTTGGTGTGTTAAGCAACGTGACCGCAGGGGTAACGTATTACATCTATCCGAACGGGAAAATCTATGTCCACAGCGTCCTGCGAGTCACCTCCGCGCAGACAGCCGGCGAGTGGCGTTGTGCAACGCTCGGCTTGAGTGATCCTACGAGCGGGGATCCTTATACCGGTCCCGATTCGACGGGCTGGATCCGCTCCACCACTACACAAAATCCCTATCAGTCAGTAGGCGCGGCGGAAAGCTATATCTTCGCTTATTGGCGAGCGAGCACTACACCCGCGCCGTACAGGAACTTTACCAAGGCTAGCATTCTCTTAGTCCCCAAGCCCGGCAATCCCAATCAGGGCGCACAGGGCAGGCACAACTGGCCCGGCTGGAAACGGTGGTACTATGGAAACGTTCGGCTCAACATGGCCGCGGGACAGAGCTTGACCCAGGATTACTTCATACAGCTCGGTACTCAAGGGAGTTCCGTCCTTCCCAATATCAACAGCAGTGCCGTGGCGGACCCCATTGCTCAGGCCTACTTCGCCAATCCAACGCCACCCTCTCTCCCTCGCGACGCCGACCCCACCCCGACCGCCCAGCAAGAACTAAAGGCTGACATCCCTTAACTTGAGAAGGTGTCGCCACCGATTGCATACCCAGAAAAAACTGGATTTCGCCCGCTGTTAATTCTATACATGATTCAGGTAGGGTTTCTGCCCCTTTACACTCTCTGTTGGTCGTATTCCATATTTCCTTGCAACAATCCGCGAACACCCAAGCTAACGCGCGCGGTTTTCGAAAAACGAATGTAGGCACGAACCATGAAGTCGGTACGACGATATCTTCAAACTCTTGACAGCCGCTATCGGCGGTTCGATCTCGTCATGCTTGCGGGAATTCTCGTCGTTGGGTTCGCGCTGCGGTTGGCATACAGCGCATTGTTGCGCGGAGCGCCGGAAACTCACACGGAAGATCCTTACTACTACTCGCTGATTGCGCGTCACCTGATCGAAGGCAAGGGTTATTTGGAGATTGCATCCCGCGCCTATCGTCCGCCCGCTTATCCGTGGTTGCTCGCCGGAATCTATTCGGTGGCGGGAGTGAATTTGTTTGCCGCCCGAATCGCTTTGGCGGCGTTCGGAGCATTGTCAGGTGTCTGCGCCGCGCTCTGGGTGCGGCAACTCTCGACGCGTCGGGTCGGTTATTTCGCGGGAATGATGGTCGCAGTTTATCCGCAGTTCGTTCGTTACCCGCAGACGCTCTACTCCGAAGCTTTCTATCTGTTCCTGCTGTTCCTTGGCATGGCGCTGCTGTTGTGGGCGCTGCGTCGCAGCTCGATTTTGATCGCAGTGTTGACGGGAGTGACGTTCGGTCTCGCGGCCTTAACAAGAGAAACAACCTTGATGATGCCGGCGATCGTCGGCGTGTGGTTGTGGCTGGCACGCAAGAATTTTTCGCGCCGGGCAGCGAAGGTTTGGCTGGCCATGGCGGCTGCGACTGTTTTCACGGTGCTGCCGTGGACGGTGCGGAATTATTTTGTGCTGCGAACCTTCGTCCCGATCGCGACGAACTCTGGAATCAACTTTTACATCGGGAACAATCCGGCGGCGACTGGTTTGCCCGATTGGCGCCTGGTGCCCGGCCTTGCCTGGAACGATGGCGCCAACGAAGTCGAAGCGCACCAGCGCGGTTTGCAGGAAGGTCTCAGCTATGTACGCGGACACGTAGCGCTCACCGTCGTCATGTGGTTCAAGAAAGCTTGGCTGCTGTGGCGTCCGCCTGTTTATGGCTATGAAGGTCTCGCGTTTTCGGTTGCCGCAATGCGCTTCATGTGGCTCGTCTCTTATCTCTTCACGCTGGGCTTTGGCGCATTTGGCTTAGTAGAGCTGTGGCGATCTCCCGCGCGGAAGATCGTCCTGCTGCCGCTGCTCGTCATGATCTGTTTTTCGATTCCGTACATCCTCACGTTCACGGACACGCGTTACCGTTTGCCGATGGAAGGCTTCGCGATCTTCTACGCGATGATCGGCCTCGAGTTGTTCTTGCGAAGGGCGCTCAAACTCGATGGCCCACCGCTCATTAACGAAATGATCCACGGAACGAGCTGATGAAGAACCTGCGCGAAATCAATCGTCATTCCGACTTTTCGAGCAAGGCTCGCCTTGCCGATGCCAGTCGCCTGGCGGCTGAGTTGGAAACCAACGGGATAATTGTTTTGCCGTCCATCGTCAGCCGGGAGAAACTGCGCGGAATGCAGGCCGCGTTTGAGAGCCGCTTGCGGCGAGTGCGCTGGAACAACTTTGACGGCTATCAAAGGACTGAAGTCTATCGGCAGATGGTCGAAGATGTCCTGCTGCTCGATCAGGGCTTTGTCGATCTGGCTTTGCATCCTTTGGTCAAAGGGATTCTAACGCGATACCTGGGCACAGAATACGAACTGGCCGAAGCGAAGGGCTGGAAATCGCTGCCGACCAAATACGACTTTCATGGCTGGCATGGTGATACCTGGTACGATCAAGCGATCGAGCAGACCATACATAGAGAGATCAAGCTCGGCATTTACCTGACCGATGTGAAGAGCGGGGCGTTTAAGTTCGTCAAAGGAAGTCATCGAAAGCAGCACCCGCGAAATCTCAACAAAGCCGAAGCCGCGGCGTTGCCGGTTGCTGATATTATCGAATTGTCCGGCGATGCCGGAACCGTGTTCATGTTCGACACGTCCGCAATTCATCGCCAGAGCATCCCGATCCTGGCGCCGCGCCAGGCCGTCTTTTTCGGTTATCACAATCCGAACATTCCGCTGCAGCCCGACGACATCGCCTATTATCGTTATCATCCTTTGCTGCTGAACGCGGCATTTCTCGGCGATCTTTCGCAAGAGGATCAGCGCATCCTCGGTTTTGGCAACAAGACCAACTTTCAACAGGCCTTTCAACGGCGGTACCTCCCCCCGCTGATGGGTGAACTGTTCGCCGCTGCGCATGCGGCCGGGCTCCGCATTCAACATACGCAATCGAGGATCGTCTCGAGATTGAAACGCCTGATGGGGCTCCGCTAGTTACCGGCGCGTTCCGGCTCGATCTAATGAACACCAACGGTCGCAATCCCGGTCCTACACCCACGCTGCTATCGGTGTTTGGCGTTAAACCGCTACGCATCGGCGGCACAGAGACGTTCGCGCGCGAGCTGTCAATGCAGTTGGGCGAGCGAGGATGGCAGAGTGCGCTATGCTTTCTCTCCGAGCCCACGGCAGAAGTCAGGAAGTTTCTCGAGCTGCCAAATGTTTCATTCGAAGTGCTGGCTGATTCGACTGACGGCGCTCGCGACGCCCGCCGCAACTTAGCCGGCATCATGCGGAAAAATCGGCCGGAAATTTTGCACCTTCACTATGTCAGTTTTTTGAATCTCTATTCGTGGGGTGCGCGTTTTCATTCCGCCAGGCAAGTGTTCTTTACCGATCACCATTCGCGACCGGCGGGTCATGTTCAGGTTCGCGCGCCTTTTTGGAAGCGGACGGCGGCGCGTCTGATCAACCAGCCGCTTGACCGAGTGGTGTGTGTAAGCAACTACGGGTACGAATGTATGACCTCGCTCGACCTGCTGCCCCGCAAACGTTTTCAGATGATCTACAACGGCGTGGACCTGACGCGGGTGAAGGCCGATCCTCGGCTTGCCACCGAATTCCGAGAACGATATTCAATCCCGGCCGAGCGAGCAATTGTTACTCAAGTCAGTTGGATAATTCCGGAAAAGGGAATCGCTGATTTTCTCGAAACAGCCCGGCTGGTGGTGCGTCAAAACCCCAACGTACAGTTCGTGCTGGTGGGCGACGGGGTGGATCGGGAACGGTACGCCAGGGATGCAGCAGAGATGGGTCTGGGCGATCGCATTACCTGGACGGGAATGATTGACGATCCATTCGCTGAAGGCGTGTTCCAGGCGGCCGATGTTGTATGCCAATTTTCGCGTTGGGAAGAAGTGTTTGGTTGGATGATCGCGGAAGCAATGGCCCATGGGAAACCTGTCGTAGCCACGCGCGTGGGCGGCATCCCGGAGTTAATCGAGGACGGAGTGAACGGTTATCTGGTGGGCCGCGGCGATGCGCCGGCGATGAGCGATCG
>JAWVEM010000088.1:0-3882 GCA_033856735.1 Blastocatellia bacterium | reverse complement strand
GGTGCAGATAGTGAAACTCGCCGACAGCGGTGATGCCGTGCAGTGCCATTTCAAGAAAAGCCATGCGGGAAGCGTCGTAAATATCTTCTGGGGTTAGGCGCGTTGCCGCCGAATACATCTTCTCGCGCCACGTCCAAAAACTGTCCCGGTTAGCCTCCGCGTTGGTCGAACGGTACTCAGTTCTTCCTCTCAAAACCCTTTGAAAAGCGTGTGAATGAGAGTTGACCATTCCGGGGAGCAGTGCGCGATTGGGCAGCAGGATTCGCTTCTCATCGCGCAATTCATCAACTCGCGCGAGCTTGACGATTACGCCCGACGAATTGCACACGAGCGCCAGCCCGCTTTCAAATCGTCCGCCGGAGAAGAGCAAATCCGGTAGCCAGGCGATTAGTGGATCTGTGTTTTCGTTAGCCGGCACAGCGTTGGTTCGAGTTTCGGTTGCACTTCATTCGGACTATCCGACACGTCTGCCATTCAACTTAAGAAGTCTCACGACCAGCGAAGGAGGTGGCGGCTCCGGCACGGCCGCCGCCCCGATCTGCCCGCGGCGGCGTCGCAATTCCAAACGCAGACTTTCTTCACCGCGCCTCATGGTCCATTTGTGATTCGATCGAAAGATCGGCTTCAGGAGAAACGAGAGCTTATCAATGATTGGTTTGTTAGCGCGAATCGTCCAATCGTAGGTGACGTTGACGAACGGTCCATCCTGCTGAAAAATCCAGATGCCTCTCCCCTCAAGATCTCCCGTCGCGTCCATCGTAAAGCCGTTCGGATAGTGCGATTCGGTAGTGCGAAACTTAATCCGCAAAGTATAGGGGAGCCAACCGCCCGCGCGGAGGCTAATCAATTTACCGACCCCGCCGTCGCCGCCCGGCTCGAGTTCTTTAACTTCGAAATAAACGCTGGGCCACCAGGTCGAGAGCGACACCGCGTCTTCGAGAATGTCGGCGACTTCCTTAACGTTGCCTTCGACGCGCCAACGGTCGATGAAGTGATAATCGTTTGACGGCATGCTCTTTTCGGAAATTCCGAAATATTTTCGGGCCGGGCGCGATGTTAGATTGAGTCGGCTGAAGCGGCAAGTTGAAAACAGTTCAGAACTGGATCAGTTTGAAGAAGAGTGAATCTCTCATTAGCATTTTGGCTTCAGCCAGGTGATCGCCGAGGTCGTTGATTCCTGAACCGTTTGAAACGGCAGCGACATACTTGACTCCGCGCGGGGCTTCTGTCGAACTTCGATGCGGCCGCTGCAATGGCTCTGCCACTCTGTGCGCGGCAAGTCTCGGACTTGCCGAAACGTGGCCCATTAATCTGAACGGTCTCTGACTGTGACGGGTCGAAGACCCGAATGAAAAGAAGGTTCGCCGCCGGCAAGTCGCAGACTTGCCGCGCATCAGAGTGGCAGAGCCATTGCCGTAATGAGTCACGTATATTAGTGCCCTTTCAAGGATTTAGGATTGAAACGGTTTGAAACGGTTAGTGTGGAGTCATGATTGCCAGGTCACCGCACCGAAGTGCAGTGCTAATGAGACGCCGAGCTGACCACCGGGTGTAACCCCCGTTTGTGCTTGTTCCGGCAAGTCGCTGTAGAATGATTGCTATCAATGGACGGATTCTCTGGATCTCTGGCGGTCTTAACCGCGATGATTACGCCCGCCGTTCTGATTTCTGCCAGCGGCACAATGATTCTTTCGACCTCGACGCGTTTGGGGCGAGTAGTTGATCGGGTGCGGTCGTTGTCCGATCGTCTGCAGACGATTTCCGACGGCGATCCCAAAGTCGATCTGTTCGAAGAAAAGCGCGCTATGATATTCGATCAACTGGACAAGCTGACCAGCCGTTCACGCTTGTTGCAGCGAGCGCTGACCACTTTCTACTTAGCGGTCGGCGTGTTCGTCGCCACCAGCGTGGCCATCGGGATCGTGTCATTTTTCAGCGCGCGATGGGCTTTTATTCCGGTCGCGTTCGGTTTGATTGGCGCATGCTTTCTTTTCTATGGCAGCATGCTCCTGGTTTTCGAAGCGCGTCTGGCGCTCAGCACCACGCACGCCGAAATGGATTTCATCTGGCGCACCAGCAAACGCTTTGTGCCGCCCGAACTGGTCGAGCAGCACAAAACACACTACGTGCATTTCCGAAAGAAAACTAAAAAGTGAGCACTGAGTTAAGAACGCCCGAGGCTGCTTATCTTCGGCTGCTGCGCACCGGCGAGCTGCGGCGTCGCGTCGAGGCGTTGGAAGGTTTGCTCGAGCGTTGCACGGTTTGCCCGCGCGACTGTCTCAACGACAGATTGAAAAACGAAATCGCCGCGTGCTACTCGGGCAGGCTGCCGATCGTTTCTTCTTACACGGCGCACTTTGGCGAAGAGCCGCCGCTCGTGGGCACGCGTGGGGCCGGCAACGTCTTCTTTGGAAACTGCAATCTGCGCTGTGTCTACTGCCAGAACTATCAGATCTCACAGACTCATAAAGAACAAATCAGAAACCAAGTGACGCATGAGCGCCTGGCTGAAATGATGCTGGAACTGCAGGCGCGCGGATGTCATAACATCAACTTTGTCTCGCCCACGCATTTCGCGCCGCAGATGGCGCGCGCGATCTTGCTGGCCGCCGCGCAGGGCCTGCGTCTGCCGATTGTCTACAACACGAACGCGTACGATTCAGTCGAAGTGCTGAAGCTCCTCGACGGTATCGTCGACGTCTACCTGCCTGATTTGAAGTACGCCGAAGATGAAGCGGGATACTTGTATTCAAAAGTGCGGGGTTATCGGGAATGCTCGCGCGCCGCGATCGCCGAGATGCACCGGCAGATGGGCGACGAGCTTATCTATGACGGGGATGGTTTGCTGCGGCGCGGCCTGGTGATTCGTTTGCTGGTGCTGCCCAACGATGTGGGCGGCGTGCGCGAATCGCTCCGTTGGATTCACGACGAACTTAGTCCGCATGTCGCGGTCTCTTTGATGGCCCAGTACTATCCGACCAACGTAGCCGGAACGAATCCGCGATATACATTGCTGTCGCGGGCGATCAGGGAGACGGAATGGCTGCGCGCGGTCGCGGCGCTGGATGAGTTAGGCATGGAAGAAGGATGGATGCAGGAATACGACGGCGCCGCGTTTTATTATCGCCCTGACTTTGAAGATCGAGAGACGCCGTTTAAGGACGTGAGGGACTTTCAATCTTGATGGTTATCAGCTTGAGCCTCGGCAACTTCAGTCCTTCTTGCGTTCGGCTTTAAGGACTCGGTTAACTGTCGCCTCCAGCTTACCAAGCTGCTCGGGCTTCCTCAGAAAAGCATCCACCCCGGCGCCCCAGGCTTCCTTCTCGCAGTCGCTTCCTGAAAGAATGATGATCGGCGTGCGGCGACGGTGAGTTATCTTGCGCGCGCGTTGCACCAACTCCAGACCGCTAAGTCCGGGAATGTCGTTATTGACGATAAGTACATCGTAGTGATCGTTGCCGGTAAGTTTTTCGAGGGCGCCATAGCCGTCGGTGCAAAGCTCCACGTGCCATTCTTCAGCAGCGAACATCTCGTCGACCAGGTTGGAGGTTTGCTGATCGTCCTCGACATGCAGAATTGAGATATGGGAACTCGCTCGCTCGGCACTCTGCTTTATTAATTTCTTCTTGATCTTTCTGGGCTGAGAAAAAAGATGGCTCCTGCGCGGCCGCACCGCGGATCTGGTTTTGAGCAGCTCCTTATGCCGGCTGTTGATTAAGGAGATGAGACTCTGGTGATGCTTGAAGCCAAGCAAGCGCGCGGCTTTGGTTACCGCGCCTCCGGCATCTCTCAGCGCGCGTTCGATAATCGCCTTTTCACTTTTCAGCACTTCTCGTTTGAACGAGAAGCCTTCCCAGGATTGTTCGTTCCCTTCAGGGCCTT